>DATHOA010000326.1:0-9666 GCA_035485475.1 Steroidobacteraceae bacterium
CCAATGGCCAAAGATGGGCAACAACCGCTCGGCTCCATGGGCACTGACACGCCCCTGGCCGTGCTCTCGGACAAGCCGCAGCTCATTTACAATTATTTCAAGCAGCTGTTTGCGCAGGTTACGAATCCGCCCATCGACTGCATCCGCGAGGAGCTCATCACGGCCTCCGAGGTGTGGTTGGGGTCCGAGGGCAACCTCCTGCGGCCGCAACCGGCCGATTGCCGGCGCCTGGAACTGAGCGCTCCGATCCTGACCAACGAGGAGTTCGCGAAGGTGCGGCGCCTGCACGCGCCCGGACTGAAGGTCGGCGTGCTGTCGATCCTGTTCCGTGCGACCCGCGGCGAGCGCGGCCTGGTCAAGTCCATCGAGGAGCTGCGCCTGGCGGCGCGTCGCATGGTCGAGGACGAGGAGGTCAACATCCTCATCCTCAGCGATCGTGGTGTGAACCGCGAGTTTGCCGCCGTGCCCTCGCTGCTGGCGGTCTCGGCCCTGCATCACTATCTGATCCGCGAAGGCCTGCGCACGCGCGTGAGCCTGGTGCTGGAGACCGGCGAGGCGCGCGAAGTGCATCACTTCTCGCTGCTCATCGGCTACGGCTGCAGCGCGATCAACCCGTACCTGGCCTTCGAGACCCTGGACGGCATGATCCGTGATGAGTTCCTGCCGGACATCGATCACGCCAAGGCCTGCAGCAATTTCTCGAAGGCCGCGACCAAGGGCGTCATCAAGGTGATGTCCAAGATGGGCATCTCGGCGGTGCAGAGCTATCACGGCGCCCAGGTGTTCGAGGCCGTGGGCCTGCGCCAGGACCTGATCGATGAGTACTTCACCTGGACGTCCTCGCGCATCGGCGGCATCGGCATGGATGTGGTCGCGCAGGAAATCATGCTGCGACACCGTGCGGCCTTCCCGGCCCGCGGCACCCATGCGGCGGCGCTGACGGCGGGCGGCCAGTACCAGTGGCGCAACGATGGTGAGACCCATCTGTTCAGCCCCGAGGCGATCCATCGGCTGCAGAAGTCCGTGCGCACGGGCAGCTTTGACACCTACAGATCGTACGCGCAGCTGATCGATGATCAGTCGACCAACCTGTGTACGCTGCGGGGCCTGCTCGAGTTCAAGAGCGGGGATGCGATTCCGATCGAGGAAGTCGAATCGGTGGCCAGCATCGTCAAGCGCTTCAAGACCGGCGCCATGTCCTACGGTTCGATCAGCAAGGAGGCGCACGAGACCCTGGCCATTGCCATGAACCGCATCGGCGGCAAGAGCAACACCGGCGAGGGTGGCGAGGACCCGGAGCGTTACGAGCCGCTGCCGAACGGGGATTTGCGCAACTCCGCGATCAAGCAGGTGGCCTCGGGCCGATTCGGTGTAACCAGCGAGTACCTCGTCAACGCACGCGAACTGCAGATCAAGATGGCGCAGGGTGCGAAGCCCGGCGAGGGCGGTCAGCTGCCCGGCTCGAAGGTCTATCCGTGGATAGCGAAGACCCGGCACACCACGGCCGGCGTGGGCCTGATTTCCCCGCCGCCGCACCATGACATCTATTCGATCGAGGATCTGGCCGAGCTGATTCATGACCTGAAGAACGGCAACCGCGATGCGCGCATCAGCGTGAAGCTGGTGGCCGAAGTGGGGGTGGGCACGATTGCCGCGGGCGTCGCCAAGGCGCATGCGGAAGTGGTGCTGATCAGCGGCTATGACGGTGGCACGGGTGCCTCGCCGCAGACCTCGATCACGCACGCGGGTCTGCCCTGGGAGCTGGGACTGGCCGAGACCCATCAGACCCTGGTACTGAACAATCTGCGCAGCCGCATCACGGTTGAGACGGACGGTCAGTTGAAGACCGGGCGCGATGTGGCCATCGCAGCGTTGCTGGGCGCCGAGGAATTCGGCTTTGCGACCGCGCCGCTGGTATCGGTGGGCTGCATCATGATGCGCGTGTGTCACCTGAACACCTGCCCGGCGGGGGTCGCGACCCAGGATCCGAAGCTGCGTGAGCGCTTCGCGGGTGCGCCGGAGCATGTCGTGAACTTCATGCAGTTCGTGGCGCAGGATCTGCGCCAGATCATGGCGCAGTTGGGCTTCCGCACCGTCAATGAAATGGTGGGGCGGGTGGATCGCCTGGAGCCGCGCAAGGCCATCGCGCATTGGAAGGCGCGTGGCTTTGACTTCTCGAACATCCTGTACCAGCCGGACCTTGGGCCGGAGATCGGCCGCTACTGCACGGACACTCAGGATCATGGCCTGGAGAAGTCGCTGGATGTGACCACGCTGCTGGAGCTGTGCAAGCCGGCGATCGAGCGCGGCGAACCGGTGCAGGCGGAGGTTGCGGTCCGCAACGTGAACCGGGTCGTCGGCACGATCACGGGCAGCGCGATCACCCGCCGCTGGGGTGCCAAGGGCCTGCCGCAGGACACGGTGCAGATCCTGTTCAAGGGTTCGGCGGGTCAGAGCTTCGGCGCCTTCATGCCACCGGGCATGACCTTCCGACTCGAAGGCGATGCCAACGACTACGTGGGCAAGGGGTTGTCGGGCGGGCGGATCATCGTCAGTCCGTCACCGGCTGCGACCTTCGTACCCGAAGACAACATGATCATCGGCAATGTCGCCCTGTATGGCGCGACCGCCGGTGAGGCGCATTTCCGCGGCATGGCGGGCGAGCGCTTCGCGGTGCGCAACAGCGGTGTGAGAACCGTTGTCGAAGGTGTCGGCGATCATGGCTGCGAATACATGACGGGGGGCCGCGTCGTGGTGCTGGGTCGCACGGGCCGCAACTTTGCGGCCGGCATGTCCGGTGGCATCGCCTATGTGCTGGATGAGGGTGGCGAGTGCCGCAGCCACATCAACAAGCAGATGGTTGCGATCACGGGCGTCGAAGACGAGGAGGACATCGCGGAGCTGCGTGAACTCATCGAGCGGCACTGGCAGCTCACGCACAGCGGCCGGGCGCGGCTGCTGCTGGATTCGTGGGACAGCAGTGTGGGTAAGTTCGTGAAGGTCACGCCGAAGGACTATCAGCGCGTGCTCGCCTGCATCAAGAAGGCGCACGACCAGGGTCTGACGGGCGATGAGGCCATCATGGCCGCGTTCGAAGAAAACGTGCGCGACCTCGCGCGCGTGGGTGGGAATTGAGTTCAAATGGGAAAGCCGACCGGATTCATCGAGTATTTGCGGGAGCTGCCCGTCGACCGCACGCCCGTCGAGCGTATCCACGACTGGCGTGAGTTTCATTTCCACATGGACGACAGACGCCTGCGCCAGCAGGGCGCGCGCTGCATGGACTGCGGTGTGCCCTTCTGTCACACCGGCAAGTTGATGAATGGCGGCGCCTCGGGCTGCCCGGTCAACAATCTGATCCCGGAATGGAATGACCTGGTGTACCGCGGCCTGTGGCGTGAAGCGCTCGAGCGACTGCACAAGACCAACAATTTCCCGGAATTCACCGGCCGCGTGTGCCCGGCACCGTGCGAAGGCTCCTGTGTACTGGGCATCAACGCCCCGCCGGTGACCATCAAGAACATCGAAAACGCGATCATCGACAAGGGTTGGGATGAGGGCTGGGTGTTCCCGGTCACCCCCGCCGAGCGCACCGGCAAGAAAGTCGCCGTCGTGGGCTCGGGTCCGGCGGGACTCGCGGCCGCGGCGCAGCTGAATCAGGCGGGTCATCTGGTGACGGTGTTCGAGCGCGCGGATCGTCCGGGCGGCCTGCTGATGTACGGCATTCCGAACATGAAGCTCGATAAGCGCGAAGTCGTGATGCGCCGCATCCAGCTCATGGAAGAGTCGGGCATCACCTTCCAGTGCGGCGCGAATGTCGGCACCAACATCGACACCCAAAGCATGCGCAAGGACTTCGATGCGGTCGTGCTGTGCACGGGTGCGACGGTGCCGCGCGATCTGAACGTCGACGGCCGCCAGCTCGGTGGCGTGCACTTCGCGATGGACTACCTGACCGGCAGCACCAAGGCCCTGCTGAACGGCGGACCGGATCATGCGCCGATTCATGCCCGGGACAAGGATGTGATCGTGATCGGCGGTGGCGACACCGGTACCGATTGCGTCGGCACGGCCATGCGCCAGGGTTGCCGCAGCCTGATCCAGTTCGAAATCATGCCCGAGCCGCCGCAGGACCGGGCGGCGGACAATCCCTGGCCGGAGTGGCCGAAGATCTACCGCATGGACTACGGCCAGGAAGAGGCCGCGGCGCGTTTCGGTAGTGATCCGCGGGTGTTCCTGACCACGGTCAAGAAGTTCACCGGCGATGCCAGGGGCGTTGCGCAGCTGTCGACCGTGATGATCGGTTGGGACAAGGGCGCCGACGGCCGCGTGCGGCCGCTCGAAGTGGCGGGGAGTGAGCAGACCCGTCCGGCGCAGCTGGTGTTGCTGGCCATGGGTTTCCTGGGCCCGGAATCGCAGCTGCTCAGCGACCTTGGTCTGCAGATGGATGCGCGTACCAATGTCGAGGCGGAGTACGGCAAGTTCGCCACCAGCGCGCGGGGTGTGTTCGCGGCGGGCGATTGTCGCCGCGGCCAAAGCCTGGTCGTATGGGCCATCAATGAAGGCCGCGGCGCCGCACGTGAGTGTGATCGCTTCCTGATGGGTGCTACGGATCTGCCTTGAGGCGCGCCTTGGCCCGGGCAGTCAGATCCTTTACCAGCACCACGCGCCAATCATCGCGGGGCAGTGCATCGCCCTGCGGCAGCAGCAGCTGGGCGAGATCCGGCATGCTCTTCTGCCGCGCCTGGAAGGCCTGAAAGTCGGCGTTGAAGCGAATCTTGGCCTTCATGGCATCTTCGGGACTGGTGAAACGCGCCCAGTACGTCCACCACTGCTTGGTTTCATGGACCGCATCGTCAGTGGAGATGGCGGCTGTCGTGCACACAACGGGACTCGGCTCACCGTCCGGAGCGCCGTGACCTAGCCGCCACTGGCAAAGAAACAAAGAGCGCTCCAGCGTTACCGCGTCGTTCAAGTCCGCGACGGTGTAGCCGCCGACCTGAGCCGGGGAATTGGCGCTCAGCAGCGCGGTGCAGGCGGCCGCTGCAAGAAGCCGGGAAGGCGAATGGCGGGTCATTGCGGTGCATGGTATCCGATACCATGGTCCAATCGTTGCGCGCCTCGGCATCTGCTGTGATTGCACCGGTCCATCCAGGTGCGAGGAAACGATGATGTCGCAGACAGTCTCACGACGTGAGGTGATGAAGGGC
The DNA here is from genome assembly GCA_035485475.1 of Steroidobacteraceae bacterium. GTDB lineage: Bacteria > Pseudomonadota > Gammaproteobacteria > Steroidobacterales > Steroidobacteraceae > DAIDKA01. The sequence goes on from DATHOA010000326.1 coordinate 5,211, forward strand.
GCTTTGCTGGTGGGCGCAGTGCTGCCGGCGCTTGGGCTGAACGGCAAGAATGCCGCGGCCGCCGATCTGCCGTTGATCGATGCGAATGATCCGACGGCAAAGGCGTTGGACTTCGTGACCGACGCGACGAAACTGAACGCGAGCACTGAGCCGGCCTTCAAGCCCGGGCGACACTGTGGCGTTTGTGCGCAGTTCCGCGGCAATCAGGCCGACGCCGTGGGTGCGTGCAATATCTTCGCCGGACACGTGGTGCCGGCCGGCGGGTGGTGCATGGCCTGGACCCAGCGGTCGGGGTGATTGTCTGCAGCCCGAGCTCGGCAATGTCAGGCGCGACGCGGGTGGTCACCGACACCAAAAGCTGCTAATTGAGGGAACATCGGCTTTTGCAGACGTACCATTCAGGAGAGCGCCATGTCCCTCGATCAATATATTACGCTCGGCCGTTCGGGGCTGCGTGTGAGTCCGTTGTGCCTCGGAGCGATGACCTTCGGTGAAGACCTCGGTTGGGGCTCCAGCGTTGAGGAGTCGCAACGGATCATCGATCGCTTCATCGAACTCGGCGGTAATTTCATCGATACCGCGAACTTCTATACGAAAAGCCATTCGGAAAAGATTATCGGTGACCACGTGGGGCGTCACAGCGCGCGGCGCGACCGTCTGGTCATCGCGACGAAATTCAGCGGCAACCTGTACCCGGGAGATCCCAACGGCGGCGGGTCCGGCCGCAAGTCCATCATCGCGGCGTGCGAAAATTCCCTGCGTCGCCTGCAGACCGACTACATCGACCTGTACTGGTTGCACAACTGGGACGTGCACACGCCGATTGAGGAAACCCTCGCGGCGCTCGAGGACCTGGTGCGCGCCGGCAAGGTACGCTACCTCGGTGTCTCGGACACTCCCGCGTGGAAGATCGCCGAAGCAAATGTCACGGCCCGTTTTCGCGGTTGGTCCGCGTTCATCGGGCTGCAGATCGAGTACTCCCTGCTCGAGCGCACCGTCGAGCAGGACCTCGTGCCGATGGCGCTCGAGTTCGGCCTGGGCGTTACGCCGTGGTCACCCCTCAAGAGCGGCGTGCTCAGCGGCAAGTACACGCGGCGCAACGCCGGCCAGATCAAGCCGGATCGCGGCGTGTTCGCCGACTCCCACCTCACCGAGAAGGCCTACGTGATCGTGGACGAATTGGCGAACATCGCCAAGACGCATGAGAGCACGGTGGCGCGCGTCGCGCTGGCCTGGGTCGTGGCGCAGCCCGGCGTGACCTCGACGATCATTGGCGCGCGACGAATCGCCCAGCTCGAGGACAATCTGCAGGCCCTCGCAGTCAAGCTCTCGGGCGCGGAACTTGGCCGGCTCGATGCGCTGACGAAGCCGACGTTTGGCTTTCCGCAGAGCATGGCACCGATATTTCCGGCCCTGCATAACGGCGGCACTTCGGTGAACGGCGTCGCCGCACCGCTGCTGCCCTTTGGGGTCGCAAAGGGCGACAAGGTCTACTGACGGTCGCGTTAGACCAAAGTGCAATGGACCGGCCTCGATGCAGTCGCGCATCCTCGCCTGACGCGAGGAGTGCGCCTCGCGACAGTCGCTGGTAACGAGGAGATGCAATATGCCGTACGTGACAATCGGAAAGGAAAACTCAGGAAATCTCGATCTTTACTACGAGGACCATGGCTCGGGTGATCCGGTCGTCCTGATCCATGGCTACCCATTGAGCGGTGCGTCCTGGGAGAAGCAGGTACCGGTCCTGCTGAATGCGGGTTACCGGGTCATCACCTACGACCGCAGAGGCTTCGGCAAATCCAGCAAGCCCACCACGGGCTACAACTACGACACGTTCGCCGCGGACCTGCACCAGCTGGTTACCCAGCTCAAGCTGCGTAATTTCACCCTGGTGGGCTTCTCGATGGGAGGGGGCGAGGTCGCACGCTATCTGGGAAAATACGGATCCACGGGCATCAGCAAGGCGGTGATCATCTCGGGTGTGCCGCCGTACCTGCTCAAGGGAGCCGACAATCCTGAGGGCGTCGATGCGAGCGTTTTTGCGGGCATCGAAAAGGCGGTCGTCGCCGACCGCTATGCTTTCTTCAGCGGCTTCTTCAGTAATTTCTATAATACCGACGTCCTGCTGGGAAAGCGCATCAGCGAACAGGCGGTCCAGGCCAGCTGGAATATTGCTGTCGGCAGCTCGGCGACGGCCAGCCTGGCATGTGTTGCAACCTGGCATGAAGATTTCCGCAACGACCTGGCCCGCATCGATGTGCCGACGCTGGTGATGCATGGGGATGCCGACCGCATCCTGCCCATCAGCGCCGCGGGTCTGCGCACGGCCAAGCTGATCAAGGGTGCGCGCCAGCTGATCGTCAAGGATGGTCCACACTGCATAACATGGACGCACGCGGAAGAAGTAAATGCCGGGCTGCTGGGCTTCCTGGGCGCGAAGGGCAGCGCCGCATAGCGGATTCAATCAATGAGGAGTTCACCATGAGCGTCACCAGGGCGTGGGTTGCGAAAGTTGCGAAACAGCCGATGGTGCTGGAAAGCGTTGATCTGGGGCCGCTGGGCACCGAAGAGGTTGAAATCGCCGTCGAACACAGCGGCTTGTGCCATTCGGATCTGTCCGTGTTGGACAATGATTGGGGCATCTCGCAGTATCCCGCCATTCTGGGCCACGAAGTCATCGGGCGAGTCACGGCCGTCGGACCGACTGCCAAGGGTGTCAAGGTCGGACAGCGTGTCGGCGTCGGCTGGAACTCCAGTAGCTGCATGCACTGCCACCAGTGCATGTCGGGAAGCCATCATCTGTGCCCACAAGCGCAGCCGACCATCGTCGGCCATCGCGGTGGCTTCGCGACCCTGGTCCGCGCGCATTGGGCCTGGGCCATCCCCCTGCCGGAGAAACTGAACTTCGCCGATGCCGGCCCACTGCTGTGCGGGGGCATCACGGTGTTCGCGCCATTGACGATGTACGCCAAGCCAACCGACCGGGTGGGTATCATCGGCATCGGTGGGCTGGGGCACATGGCCGTCAAATTCGCAGCGGCCTATGGCTGCGACGTTACCGCATTCACTTCGACCGAAAGCAAATTCGAGGAAGCCAAAGGCTTCGGGGCGCATCACGTCGTGTCGAGCCGAGACTCGGCGGCCATCAAGAAACTTGCCGGCAGCTTCGATCTGTTGATCAGCACCGTCAACGTGTCGCTCGATTGGGACGCGATGATCGGCACGCTTGCACCCAAGGGCCGGTTGCACCTCGTCGGTGCCGTGACCGAACCGGTTCCGGTTTCGGCGTTCTCACTCATCCTGCAGCAGCGCAGTGTCTCAGGTTCGCCGAGCGGCTCACCGGCGGCCATCGCGACCATGCTCGACTTTGCTTCACGGCACCAGGTCAGCCCGCAGACTGAGCACTTCCCGATGAGCGAAATCAACCAGGCCTTTGCCCGACTTGCATCCGGCAAGGCCCGTTATCGCATCGTGCTGGATAACTGAGCGGACTGCCCGGTTGTTCGAATGCCGGGCGGTCATTCGGCGATTTCGAGGATGATCTCGATCTCGAGGCACAAGCCCAAGGGCAACGTGTACATACCGAGCACCAGCCGGGTGGATAACCGGTCGGGGCCGAATATGCTGAGCAGCAGCTCGGAGGCCGCATCCGCGACCCGCGGATGCTCGCGAAAATCGGGCGTCGTCACCAAATGCACGCCGAGCCGGACCACCTGTTGCACGTGATTCAATGAACCCAGATGTTCTTTGGCGAGCGCCAGGGCATTCAGGGTGGCGAGTCGAGCGGCCTGCCGTCCGTCTTCGGGGCTGAGCTCGGCGCCGATGCGTCCTATGTAGCGTGGAACCCCGCCCTCAATGGGCAATGTGCCGCTGAGAAACAACAGGCTCCCGGTTCGCCGCGTCTCGCTGTAGGCGCCCAGCGGTTTTGGCGGCGCAGGCAAAGCAATGCCGAGGTCCTGCAGGCGTTGCTCGGCGTTGGCTGACTTCGAACGGCCCGTCATCTTGGTCAATCTCCTCGTGCTCGCAGTGCGCGTTCATTATCGAGCGGCTCCGCGGCGCAAGCACTGATACCTATGTCCAATGGATTCACGCCCGTGGCAGGCGCTAATAATGGCATCCCGTGCGGCATTGATCAGGAGCGGAGCGATGGGACCGGACACTGCGCAGTCCCCGATTGGACGTCTTCTTATGCGGGCGATGCGCTGCCTTGATACGGACCGGGCGGCGGCCTGGCATTGCCTGAAGGAGGCATCGACACTGCTCGGACAAGGAGTGCAGGTGCAGAACCTGGAACGGCTGTCATCACAGGGCACCCACACGGTGGGTGTGCTTGCGGCATGGCAGGCCAAGCGGGCTGTGCAATACATCGAAGAGCATCTTGACTCGAAATTGGACTTGGAGCAGATCGCGGCCGTCGTGGGCTTGAGCCAAAGCCATTTCTCGCGGGCATTCAAAC
>DATHOA010000327.1:0-3988 GCA_035485475.1 Steroidobacteraceae bacterium
CGCCACCATGGCGGCGATTTCATCCACCTTGCCATAGCGGTCGAGCGCGGTGGCGGCCTTCTGCGGCACCGCCCAATCTCCCGTCGCAGGATTCAGATCCGTATCGATCGGACCCGGCTGGACATTGTTGACCGTGATACCACGGGAACCGAGCTCCCTGGACAGCGCCTGCGCAAACATCTTCACGGCGCCCTTCGTGCCCGCGTAGGCGACCAGCCCGGGTGCTGCCACGCGTTCGCCCACGGCCGAGCCGATCATGATGATGCGGCCGCCGCGCTTCAGGTGCTTCAGCGCTGCCTGTGTCGCGACCATCGAGCCGCGAAAATTGATGTTGATGACCCGATCCATTTCCTCGAGCGTGGTCTCCTCGAACGTTTTCGGTATGGCCGTGCCGGCATTGTTTACCAGCACATCCAGCCGACCAAACGTCGCGACGGTCCTTTCGACGGCCTCCTGCAGCGCTTCGGCGTCCACGGCATCCGCCTGAATCGCGACGGCGCTGCCTCCGTCGCGTTCGATCGCCTTGACCACCGCGGCGGCCGCTGCGACATCCTGCGCGTAGGTAATTGCCACTCGTGCGCCATCCGCGGCCAGTCGTTTCGCGATAGCCGCACCGATACCCCGCGAACCGCCCGTAACCAGTGCCACTTTTTCAGCCAAGCTGTTCATGTGATTTCCTTTGAAGGATAACTGTTTCAATAACAGGGACTTGCCTCGACTACCCTGTTCCCATGGCAGTTACTCTAGGCTTGCGTCGCGCGCCTGAAAAAGACCTTGTAAGCTGCCGGGCATACCTTGGAAGCATGGAACGGCGAACGACGATGGAGTTGAGGCACCTGCGCTATTTCATCGCCGTGGTCGAGGAAGGCAGCCTGACGACGGCGGCCGAGCTGCGCCTGCACACCTCGCAACCTTCATTGAGCCGACAGATTCGCGACCTCGAGTACCAGGTCGGGGCGCAATTACTGTCGCGCAGCGTTCACGGGGTCGAGCCGACGGCCGCCGGCAAAGCCTTTCTCGACCATGCGCGGTTGGCGCTCGCGCAGGTCGATGCCGCGGTGGACGCTGCGCGGCGCGCGTCACAGCCGGCACGCAAGACCTTCGCGATCGGCTTCCAGACCGGTCATGAGATGACCTGGCTGCCGAAGGCCATGCAGGTGCTGCGTGATGAGATGAAGAACATCGAGGTCACGATCTCCAGCGACTACTCGCCGGACCTCGCCGAGGCGCTCGTCCGGGGCCGGCTCGATGTGGCCTTCCTGCGCGTCGAGCCGGATTTTGACCTGGTCTACGAGGTCGTGGACCATGAGCCACTGATCGTCCTGATGCCCAGCGACCACCCGCTGACTGCGCGTGAGACCATTCATCCGCGGGAATTCCTCGGCGGGGTTTTCATTGGTGGCTCGAACAAAGCGAGCGTGCTGCGCAAAGTGACCGAGGATTATTTGCAGCGCGCCGGTCTCGATATCAAGCTCGTTCATGGGGTGGACAACCTCGCGATGGCCATGTCGCTGGTTGCCTCCACCCGCGGGCTGGCGCTGTTGCCCGCCTATGCGAAGAACCTGTTGCCCTGGTCCGTGGTCAGCCGCCCGCTCGAAGGCGCGGCGCCGACCATTGATCTGGCGATTGGCTACAGCAAGGCCAACAGTTCTGCGATTCTTAAGCTCTTTCTCTCCCGGCTCGGGGAGCTGAGCCAAATCTAGTCCGGAGGATGCCCATGAAGAAATACCGTATCGCGGTTCTGGATGACTACCAGAATGTGGCGCTGGCGAGCGCCGATTGGTCAGTACTGCGCGATCGCGCGCAGATCGTGGTGTTTCAGGACCATCTTGTTGACCCCGATGCGCTCATCGAACGGTTGCAGCCATTCGATGTCGTGTGTGTCATGCGCGAGCGAACCCCACTGCCCCGCAAGGTCATCGAGCGCCTGCCCAATCTCAAGCTCATTGCCTCAACTGGCGGCGGAAACGTGTCCATCGATGCCGCCGCCGCGACGGACCATGGGATCGTGGTGGTCCACACGGGGTATAGATCGGACCCGACGATCGAGTTTACCTGGGCGCTGATCCTGGCCTGCGCGCGCCATATCGTCGCGGAGAGCAACTCCGTTCGCTCCGGCGGCTGGCAGCAGACCGTTGGCACGGATCTGCGCGGCAAGACGCTGGGCGTCCTGGGGCTTGGCCGGATCGGGTCGCAGGTCGCACGGATCGGGAGCGCGTTCGGAATGAACCTGGTTGCCTGGAGCCAGAACCTGACGCCGGAGGCCGCCAACGCTGCCGGCGCAACCCTGGTCAGCAAGGAGCAGCTGTTCGCGCAGGCCGACATCCTCACCATCCACCTGGTGTTGAGCAACCGTTCGCGCGGCCTGGTGGGCGCAGCGGAGCTGGGAAGAATGAAGCCCACGGCCTGGCTGATCAATACATCGCGCGGGCCGATCGTCGATGAGCAGGCTTTGATCAGCGCGTTGCAGCACCGGCAGATCGCCGGCGCGGCAGTCGACGTGTTCGAGAATGAGCCACTGGCTGCATCACACCCCTTCCGCACGCTCGACAACATATTGGCAACGCCGCATATCGGCTATGTATCGCGCGGCCTGTACGCGACGTTCTACGGGGATACGGTCGCGAATATTCGCCGCTGGCTCGATGCCCAGACAGCTTCTACACCAAACGGGTAAACACGTATGACCATTCAGGTCGTTCGAGATCAGCGCTCGCGCAAGCGCCACGAGATCCACATCGGGCCAAACAGTCTTGCCACCGATATGAGTGTCGAGGATGGGGGCGATGCGTCCGGACCTACTCCTCATGACCTGTACGACGCAGCGCTTGGCGCGTGCACGGCGCTGACCGTACTGTGGTACGCGAAGCGCCGCAATATTCCGCTCGAAGGCAGCACGGTTTCCGTGGACCGCGATGCCAGCCAGGAGCGCGCGGGTATCTATCGACTGAGCGTAGTGCTCACATTGGGCGGCGACTTGAGTGCCGAGCAGCGGCAGGACCTGCTGCGTGCAGCCGAAAAGTGCCCCGTGCATAAGCTGATGACCGACGTCACCACAGAGATTGCCACCACGCTGGCGTGACCTCGCCGTCCGGACGGGCTACGCGCGGCGTACCTGGTAGGTCGGGAACTCTCCGTAGGACTTGGCCATCGGGGTGACGCCCACGTACTGGCAGACAAATTCGGTGACGCCGACGGCCTCGGCCAGCGCGGCGAACTCCTGGCTGGCGTAGACCGCGCCGACGGGGGTGATCGGCTCAATGCGCGCCGCGCGGCTCACATGCACGCCGGTGTAGTTGAATTGCCGGATGATCGGGTCCACCACCGGGTAGGCCGGACCGCTGTGCAACGCGATGCGTATGTTCATGCCCTGCGGCAGTCCGAAGTCCGGCCAATGGGTCGCGCCGATCAGTTCACTGATCTGAAGTGCCAGCACGCCGGCCGCGGCAATGTCGGTGAAGGCAAAATACAGGGCATCGCCCCAGGTGTTGCGCACGACCGGCGGGTGCTGCGAGTGCTCAACCAGCGCGGCGATCGGGCCCAGGAAGTGCGTCACGAACTGCGGGATCTGCTCCTCGGCCAGCTTGCTGAACCCCACCGCGTCGGCGAACAGCAGCGATACCAGCGCGCGCTTATCCTCGGGGCGTGCATCGGCCCGTGAGGAGAGCCACTGGTCCGAGGGTGCCCGCGGACCGGGCATCGGCGCATAGTCCTGCCCGGGGAGGAGGCTCCCGCCCTACCGTGGGCGCAAGATCCGCGAAAACTCGGCGTCACGGAGGACTTGAATTCCAGGCCGGCTGCCCTCAGCTCCGACCAATGACTTCTGCTTCGCCCTCCCCTGGGGCCGCCGACAATGCGGGGTTGCTGGACGCCTATTCGAACGCGGTGACGGGCGCGGCACGCGTGGCCGCACCGGCAGTGGTGCACCTGGAAGCACGCCACAACTCACAGCGGGGAGTGCAGCGGGGCACCGGTTCGGGCTTCTTTT
>DATHOA010000328.1:0-3346 GCA_035485475.1 Steroidobacteraceae bacterium
TGCCGGATCAGGCTGTGCACCGAGGCCAGGGTGTTGAACAGGAAGTGCGGTTCGACCTGGGCCTGCAGCACCATGAGCCGCAGATCCGCTTCTTCCTTTTCCCGGTTCGCCACGGCGAGTGCGTGCGCATGGCGGGAGATCTGCCACCATTGCTGCTCGCGGAAGAAGGCAATGAGCGCGACGCCGCCGCCGAGGAAGGAGAAAAGCACGAACTGCCATCCGCGCACCGCCCAGAGGAGGAGCACGGATGGATGTGGACGAGTGGACGGATCAAATCCCGGAAAGAGCGCCATATAGTGCGGCAGGAGCGCGACGCGTGAGTACATCTCTGCAAGATGCTGACTCGTGAAGCTGACGATGAGCCCCAGCAGTATGGCAATCGTCACGGTCAGCCTTGCAGGTGGCGAGCGATGCCGGGCCACCGTCGCCATGACCGGGCCGGCCGTGCCAAAGGCTACCCAGATCGGGACCAGAACCGCGGCGGTCTGCCAGCCCAATCGAGTATCCCCGAAGCCAAGCCCCACCAGGGTACTCTGCAGCACGCCCAGGCTGCCCGTCAGCGGTATGAAGATTGCGCTGCGACCCAGCAACCATGGTGCACTGAACACCGGAAAGCGCCGATAGCCGCCGAACGGGCCGGCGGCATGGGCGGCGACATCGGCAGGCAGCGGTTCGCGAAGCGAGTACATGCGGCGATGATAGTACTGCGTTCGGCACTCGGCGTTGATTGCGACCAACGGCGCCGAATTTGCGATGAAGCCCCATAATGGGAGCATGGACAGAATACTCGAACCGGAAATCATGGACGGCGAGGCGGAAGCCGCGGCTTATGCGCGCGCCGATTTCTCCGACTCAAATCAGGCCTATGTGGCCGATGTGGTGCGCAGCTTTCCCACCCATCTGGCGCAGGTGGTGGATCTGGGCTGTGGGCCAGGCGACATCGCCCTGCGCCTGAACCGTATTGCGGCCACGACCCGCATCATCGGTGTCGATGGCAGTTCCGCCATGTTGGCCCTCGCGCGCCAGGCGCTGCGCGCTGCCGGGCTGGAGGCAAATGTGAGCTTTCTGGAGGCGCGCTTGCCAGGGGTGCCCCTGCCCGCAGGCAGCTTCGATCTGGTGTTGTCCAAGGACATGCTGCATCACCTGCCGGATCCCCAGGTGCTCTGGAGCGAGGTGCGGCGGCTGGGTCGACCGGGCGCGGCCGTGTGCGTGGTCGATCTATGCCGCCCGGCAACACCGGCGGCGGCGCAGGAGATTGTCGAGCGGGTCTCGGGTGCGGAGCACCCCTTGCTCAAGACCGACTTCTATAATTCCCTGTGCGCTGCGTTCACGGCGGCGGAGTTGCGCGAGCAGCTGTCTGTCGCGAATCTGCCGCTGGCCGTGAGCCAGCTGACCGAGCGTCACCTGTGCGTCAAGGGGCGGTTACCCGGATAACGGTCTTGCCGAAGGACTCGCCCTTTTCCACCGCTGCGAACGCGGCGGCCGCATCGTCGAACTCGTACACCTTGTCGATGACCGGCTTGACGCGGTGGGCGTCGATGAAGGCATTCAGGGCTTCGAAGTCGGCACGCGAACCCACATAGATTCCGGAGGCAGTGATATTCGCGTTCAGCAGTGCCAGCACCGGCACATTGCCGCCGAAACCGCTCAGTCCACCGATGAGTGCCACGTGCCCGCCGCTACCCAGTGCGGCCATTGCATGCGCCAGGGTGTCCTTGCCGCCCACTTCGAGGATCTCCTGTACTCCGGCACCGCCGGTGAGCGCGCGCACCGGCTTCTCCCAGTCCGGGGTGGTGATGTAGTTGACGCCACCGATCGCTCCCAAAGTTTTGGCGCGGGCCAATTTTTCATCGTGCGAGCTGGTGATGATGGGTTTGGCGCCATCGGCCAGCGCCAGTGACAGACCCAACAGTGAAACGCCACCGGTACCTTCCAGCAGCACGTAGTCGCCGGGCTGCATCCGACCGCGGGTGAACAGGCCGTTCCACGCGGTGACTCCGGCACAGGGGAGGGTGGCCGCCTCTTCATAGCTGAGTGTTGCCGGAATTTTCACGACACCGGATTCATCCAGCGCCACGAACTGCGACAGCATACCGTCGATAAAGCCGCCGAGCGCGCTCTGCGCGGCATTCGCCGGCGGCCGGCCGCTGATCCAGTCCTGGAAGAAAATTCCCGCGACCCGATCGCCGACATGAAAGCGGGTGACTGCCGATCCCCGCGCGACAACATCGCCGGCACCGTCCGATAGCGGCACGAGCACCTGCCGTGGACCCACAGGGTACTGGCCCTGCAGCACAAAAATGTCGCGCCGGTTGAGCGAGGTGGCATGCACGCGGATCAGCACCTGGTGTGCGCCGGGCTGCGGAACGGGCACTTCCACCTTCTTCATGGTGAAGGGGCCCTGGCCCCCGGAACGGACAAACTGGTACTGCTGCTGCGTGGTGGGCAGCTGCGCAGCTGCCACGGTCGCGCAGCCGGCCACGCTGCCACACAGGAGTGCCAGCAGCGTCGTCGCGGCCCGCATCGTCGCGGATCGGTTGGCGGCGTAGAATAAGGTCATTGATAACATCCGGAAGTCTATGAATATGTTCCCGCGCTACACCCTGGCGTTGGCATTGTGTTTGACGGTGGCAGGATGTTCGAAGCATAGCGCGACGCCGACTTCGGCGTCAGGTGCCGTGTCTTCAGCCGGTTCAATATCGTCCACGAGCGCAACATCGTCCAACAGCGCAATTGTTCCCGCGCCGGCGGCCATTGACTGGTACGGCGGCAGCGTCGAATCGGCATTCGCGATGGCGCGCGCCCAGAACAAACCGGTGTTCCTGTATTGGGGTGCGAAGTGGTGTCCACCCTGTCACGAGCTGAAGGCAACGGTATTTTCGCGACCCGACTTCATTGAAAAGCTGAAACTGTTCATTCCGGTATACCTGGATGGCGATGATCCGGGAGCGCAAAAATGGGGCGACAGGTTTGGCGTCAGCGGCTATCCCACCGTGCTGGTGCTGCGCGCGGACCAGGGTGAGCTGGCGCGGATCTCCGGCGGGATGGACCTGGCGCAGTATTCGGAAGTGCTGGATACGGTGCTCGGCGACGTGCGGCCCGTCGGCACCATCCTGGCCGCGTTGCGGTCGGGAGGCGCACGACCGCTCTCTCACGATGACTGCCACCGGCTCGCCTACTACGGTTGGGATCTCACCGATGAGGTGAACGCCAGGTTTTCCGCCCTGGCAGCGACGCTGTCGCAGGCGGCCGCCCGCTGCCCGACCGGAACTGAAGCAGATACGGCGCGGCTCATTGTGACGGCAGCGAGCCTGGCTGCGGACGGTGAGGCTGCGGGGCTGGCGGC
>DATHOA010000329.1:0-2386 GCA_035485475.1 Steroidobacteraceae bacterium
TTTACGCGGTTGGCAATAAAGATGAGGAAAATCCTCTACTATATTGATTTCACAATAATCTTTGGTGCGCAGGCCAGGTGACCGACACCCAGGAGCAGCCCGAGCCTGTCAACCGTCGGAGCCGGGCGGAGCACTGGTCGCCATGAGCAGAATGCCGGCACCCCAAAGCTCCTGCCTTAGCGCCTGGGCGACAGACAGTGTGCGTTCACATGTTGCCGCAGCTCCTCCTTAGGGAACCGACAGCACGACCTTCCCTGCCGGGTGCTCATGCTCCAGAAACCGCTCCGCCGCCGCGGCTTCCTTGAGGGGATACGTTCTGGTCACGACCGGCTTCACCTTGCCGGCATCAATGAGCTCACCGATAGCGCCCAAGTCCGCGCCGCTTTCGGCAGCCGTGTAGCGCAAGCCGCGAGCCCCGCGTGCGGCGGCCTTCTCCCTGGATGGCTCATTCAGGGTCGACACCAGTACGCCCCCTGTCTTCAGCACCTGCCAGGAGCGCTCCTGTGTCTCCCCACCCACGAGATCAAACACGACATCGACCTCGTCGATAACATCCTCGAAGCGTTGCGCCTTGTAGTCGATGATCTCATCGGCACCCAGACGGCGGACGAAATCCATATGCGGCGCGGACACCGTCGTGATCACATGAGCGCCCTTGGCTTTCGCGAATTGAATGGCAAAGTGCCCGACCCCGCCTGATCCGCCATGAATCAACACGCGCTGCCCCGCCTTGAGGTTGCCGTGCTTGAACAGCCCCTGCCATGCCGTCAGCGCTGCCAGGGGCACGGCTCCGGCCTGGATGACATCCAGCGACGCAGGCATTGGTGCCGCCTCGGTCACCTTGACCACGGCATATTCGGCGAAACCGCCCCGCCCCATTGCGGGCATCGCGAACACAGCATCCCCATTGGCAAAAAGTGAAGGCGAAGGTCCACACTCAACGACCGTCCCGGCAATTTCCCGACCGAGCACGAACGGCAGCTTGTCCTGCTTCACCGCCGGATACTTTCCATTCCGGATCTTGTAGTCCACGGGATTCACGCCCGCCGCCGCAACCTTGACCAGCAGTTCCCCCTTGCCTGGAGTGGGAATTACAACGTTTTCCAGGTGCAGCACTTCAGGACCGCCAAACTCCCGGATTCGGATGACTCCCATCATGGCTGGACTATTCATAGCGCGCGCTCCTTGGTGTTGCCGCTGGATTGATGATGGACTGCGGCGCGCGCCGAATGTTCCGGCAGCCGGACAACTTCAGTCACCTCGACGACTTGCCTGCGGTCACCTGGCGGATTGCGCTTGCCAGCGAACGCGCCGCTTGCGAGTACTGCTCCCAGGGTTTGGATTTTTTGAGAATGGCCGGCCCGCTGTGCACCGTGTACCGCGCCGGCTCAAGCCCCGGCTTTACTTCCCGCCAATGTACGGGCATGGAAATCGTCGCGCCCGCACGCGCCCGAGGTGAGAGGACGGCAACGGCCGTGGCCGTTCGATCATTGCGCAGGTAGTCCAGGAAAACGCGGCCGACCCGATCCTTCTTCGCCATGGTGTCCAGATACTTGGTCGGGGAGTCCTGCGCCATCTGTGCACAGATCATATGCGCGAAATCCTTGGCGGCCGGCCAGGGAACGGCGTCTTTGCTCTGCGTCAATGGGGTTACGACATGCAGGCCTTTGCCGCCGGTCGTCTTGCAGAAGGACTCCAATCCGACTTTCTTGAGTCGTTCCCGAACCTCGAGTGCTGCCGCAATGACCGCCGTGAATCTAACGTCGGGCGCGGGGTCCAGATCGAATACCAGACGCCCGGCCACTTCCGGATTACCGGGTGCGCAATTCCAGGGATGAATCTCCAGAGCCGCAATCTGGGCGACCGCGGCGAGTGTCTCGACCCGATCGATTTGCACGTAAGGCGCCTTATCACCTTTGACTTTGACCAAAGTAAAGAGATTGGAGATGCCGGCCATGGCATGGCGCTGAAAAAACACCTGTCCGGCGATGCCATCCGGAGCGCGCAGCAAAGAGCACGGGCGGCCCTTGATGTGCGGCAGCAACCATTCGCCGACTGCTTCAAAGTACTGCGCCAGATCGGCCTTGCTGACTGCTGCGCCCTGCCCATCGTCGGGCCACAATATTTTCGTCGGCTTCGACAGGGTCACTCCCATCACGGTAACCGCCGCAACGGCTTTGGGCTTGGTCGCGCGCGTCACGCGGGTCGCCAGTTTTTACTCCGCTGACTGCTCATGGGGAACGATCGGACTTGGCATTTCTGCAACCACCTCGCTGGCGGGTTTATCGCGCCGCAGCCCCTTGAAAGAGGCTTGTCGGATCATGCCGCTGGCGGTCCAGCCGGCAAATTCAATCTCCGCCACCAGTGTCGGCTTCAGCCAGCGCAC
>DATHOA010000330.1:0-4007 GCA_035485475.1 Steroidobacteraceae bacterium
CCTCACCGGTGGCACCGTGATTTCCGACGAAGTGGGTCTGGCGCTGGAGAAGGCCACCCTCAATGATCTTGGCGAGGCCAAGCGCATTGTCGTCGAAAAGGAAAACACCACGATCATCGACGGCGCCGGCAAGGCGGGCGAGATCAAGGGCCGCGTCGAGTCGATCCGTCAGCAGATCGAGGAAGCCACTTCCGACTACGACAAGGAAAAGCTGCAGGAGCGCGTTGCGAAGCTCTCCGGCGGTGTTGCCGTCATCAAGGTCGGTGCCTCCACCGAAATCGAGATGAAGGAAAAGAAGGCACGCGTTGAAGACGCCCTGCACGCCACCCGTGCGGCCGTCGAAGAAGGCGTGGTGCCGGGCGGCGGTGTCGCCCTGGTACGCGCGCAGAAGGCGCTGCTCAACCTGGAAGGCGCCAACGAAGATCAGACGATCGGGATCAAGATCCTGGCTCGTGCGATCGAGGAGCCGCTGCGGCAGATCGTGGAGAACGCCGGTGAAGATGCCGCCGTGATCCTGAACCGCGTGAAGGAAGGCAAGGGCAGCTTTGGCTACAACGCTGCGACCGGTGTGTTCGGCGACATGATTGAAGCCGGCATCCTGGATCCGACCAAGGTCACGCGCCTGGCGCTGCAGAACTCGGCCTCGGTGTCGGGCCTGCTGCTGACCACCGAAGTGATGATCGCCGAGGCTCCGAAGGACGACGACCATGGCCACGGCATGCCGCAGGGCGGCATGGGCGGCATGGGCGGCATGGACATGTAAATGTCTTAATGCGATACGGCATAGGGAATCCGTAATATACGGAGCATATGCTGACAGAATGGACGGGTCGTGGCGCAAGCCGCGACTCATCCGTAAAGACGCGGAACAAGACCCCCCATTTCCGCGCAATATTCAAACCCCGCTTCGGCGGGGTTTTTTTTACATTGTGTGCACCGCATGATCACTTCAATGATTGAGTCCGTCCGGCAATGACGCTGATCAGGGTCCCCGTCACGGCATCGCCCGCTGTGCACGAGTCGGCGCCCCGGGTGGCTGCGGCCAGCGCCTTCGTGGTTGATGCCTGCGAGCGCGATCCGACCCTGCTGGCCTGCCTGATCGACAGTGGAGATCTTGAGACGCCGGCCCGCGCCGATGCGGTCGCCTTTTTTGCGGCGCGCGCGCCGGCCTGGCCGGCCGACGCCGAGCCGGATGAAGCCGGCGTGATGGCCGCCCTGCGGACCTGGCGCATTCGCGAGATGGTGCGCATTGCATGGCGCGACCTGGCTGGTTTTGCCGACATCAGCGCGACGCTGCTGGAACAATCGGCTTTCGCGGAGTGCGCGATTGGCCAAGCGCACCGGCACGCCACGCGAATTCTCACGCGGCGCCACGGTGTGCCGCGGTCGGCCGCGGGTAACGCGCAGGAACTCGTGGTCGTGGGCATGGGCAAGCTTGGCGGTGGCGAGCTCAACTTCTCCTCCGACATCGACCTGGTGTTCCTGTTTCCGGAACACGGCGATACCGATGGTGCGCGGCCCCTTGCCAACGAGGACTTCTTCACGCGCTTGGGGCAGCTGTTGATCCGGCTGCTGGAGGCGCGCACGCCGGAGGGCTACCTGTTCCGCGTGGATATGCGGCTGCGGCCCTTCGGCGACAGCGGCGCGCTGGTGGCCAGCTTCGGCGCCTTCGAGGACTACCTGCAAGGACAGGGCCGTGACTGGGAGCGCTATGCCTGGGTGAAGGCGCGGCCCATGACGGCACAGGCCGACTACGCGCGCATCTATGACAGTGCCGTACGACCGTTCGTCTATCGGCGCTACCTTGATTACGGCGTGTTTGAAAGCCTGCGCGAGATGAAGGCGCTGATCGAGCGCGAGGTTGAGCGGCGTGAGCTGGCGGGCAACGTCAAGCTGGGGCCCGGTGGCATCCGCGAGATCGAATTCCTGGCGCAGTCGCTGCAGCTGATTCGCGGCGGCCGCGAGCCGTGGTTGCGCACTCAGTCGCTCCTCAAGGTGCTGCCGCTGCTGGATCGCAGCCGTCTGCTGCCGCCCGGCGCGGCCGTGGAATTGCGGGCGGCCTACGACTTCCTGCGCCGGGTCGAGAATCGGCTGCAGGAGCGCGCCGATGAGCAGACCCACCTGTTGCCCGCGACCGCGGCGGCCCAGGCGAGCCTGGCACTGGCCATGTCGCTGCCGGATTGGCCGGCGTTGCAGGCGCAGCTTGACGCGCATCGCGACCGCGTCAGCCGGCATTTTCGCTCAGTGGTGTTCGGCGCGGCGGTGCCCGATGCGGCGGGCGGGGTAGCGGTGGACCTGGAATCGCAGGAGGCGGCACCCGATGCGTTGCGCATTCTCACCGCCACGCTGTTGCAGCTTCGCTGGCCGGTTGATCCATTGCCGGCGGCGCAGCGCCTCGCGCAGCTGCAGGGCGCCACGTTCGTGCGCCGACTGGACGCCGCCGGGCGCCGCCGGCTGCAGGCGCTGCTGCCCCAGTTGCTGATTCTGATCCCGCGCGTTGCCGACCCCGACGCCACGCTCGAGCGGGTGCTGAAAATCATTGAAGCCATCGGCAAGCGCTCGGCCTACTACGCCTTGTTGAATGAACGTGCGGATGCGCGCGCGCGGCTGATCGAGATCTGCGGTTATGGCGCCTTTCTGGTGCGGCAGATTGCCGACAATCCGCTGCTGCTGGATGAACTCATTGATGCGCGCTTGTTCGAGGCGGCACCGGGACGTGAAGCGCTGATGCAGGAACTGGATCTGGAAGTCGATCCGCTGCAGGAAGAGGATCCTGAACGCCAGGTCGAAGCGTTGCGGCACTTCCAGCAGGCTGCGGTGTTCCGGGTGGCCGTGGCGGACCTGTCCGGCCGTCTGCCGCTGATGCGGGTCAGCGATCAACTGACGGACATCGCGGAACTGATCATCGAACGCGTCGTAGACCTTTCGCTGCGCCAGATGCACGCGCAGTGGGGGGTGCCGATGTGCGGCGACGGTGCGCAGCGCCGCCCGGTTGCGATCTGCGTCATCGGTTACGGCAAACTCGGCGGCCGCGAGCTCGGCTACGGTTCGGACCTGGATGTCGTCTTCCTGCACGACTCCGCAGGGGAGCGCCAGGAGACCGCCGGTGGGCGCAATGGCGACAAGAGCATCGACAACCAGGTGTTCTTCCTGCGCCTGGCCCAGCGCATGGTGCACCTGCTCACCATGCACTCCGCGGCCGGCAGGTTGTACGAAGTGGATGTGCGGCTGCGTCCCAGCGGCAAGGGGGGTCTGCTGGTCACCAGCCTCGCCGCCTTCACCGAGTACCAGCAGCGTGAGGCGTGGACCTGGGAACACCAGGCGTTGCTGCACGCGCGCGCCGTGGCCGGGGATGCGGCCCTGCGCGCGCGCTTCGAAGCCGTGCGCACCCAGGTGCTGCGCCACAATGTGCGACGCGAGAGCCTGCGCGCCGACGTGCGTCGGATGCGCGAACGCATGCGCCGCGAGCTTTCGCGCAGCGGTCCGAACCAGTTCGACATCAAGCAGGATGCCGGCGGTGTGGCCGACATTGAATTCCTGGCGCAGTACTGGGCGCTGGCGTGGGCGCTGCGCTACCCGCCGCTGGTCATGTTCTCGGACACCATCCGCCAGCTCGAGTCGGTGGCCTCGGCCGACCTGGTGCCACAAGCCAGCGTCGACACGCTGACGGCTGCCTACCGCGCCTATCGGGAGCGTACCCATCGCATGTCGCTCGAAGGGGGTGCGAACGTGGTCCCGGCGGACCAGTTTGCGCAGCTGCGTGCCGCGGTGACGGCCATCTGGCAGTCAGCCATGGTGGACTGAAGGCGCGGCGGTTCGCGTATAATCCAAACCGTCATGCCCGCCACGACCAAAGCTCTCATCCAGCCGAACGCGCAGAACCAGTACGAGGTTTCCGCGGCGGACCTGCCGCTGGCCTGTCCGATGCCGGAAATGTACCTGTGGAACTCGCATCCGCGGGTTTACCTCTCGATTGAGGCCACCGGCTGGGCCAAGTGTCCCTACTG
>DATHOA010000331.1:0-8966 GCA_035485475.1 Steroidobacteraceae bacterium
GGGCGGCACCCGCATCATCCATGCCAGCGCCATTGAGGAGACACTGCACGTCGACGGCAGTTCGCTGATGCATCTGACCGATGCTCATATCTACGATATCGGCCTGGATGGCGAAAGCAGCGATGTCGTTCTGAACGCGGCTGACCTCGTTCTGCATCTCGCCAGCCCGACTGTCGACCCGCCTGAATACAGCGCGATCGCGGCCAGCACGGCGCACCTGCGCGCTTCCGATTCCGCCGTCGATATCGCCGAGTTCCAATGGCGTCTGTCCACTTCGGTCTCGACGCTCCTGTTGGGCCTGTTGGGCGTGCCGCTGTCCCGGGCGGGGCCCCGTCAGCGCCGCAACGCCGGGGCAGGCGTGGCGATGCTGGTCTACGCCGGCTACTACCTGCTCTATGAGTCCGCGCGAACCTGGGTCCAGACAGGCGTGATTCCGGCATTTCCCGGTGTGTGGATTGCGCCGGCCCTGCTGGCTCTGCTCCTGGGCTGCGCGCTGCTTGCGCCGCGACTGGCCCTGGCGCTGACACGCCGCAGCGTGGAGGCTGCATGACCTTGCTGGAGCGCTACATCGCCGTCGCCACCTTGAAGGCTCTCCTGCTGGTGTCCGCTGCCCTGACTTCGCTGTTCAGCCTGCTGGAGCTGATCGACCAGCTTCACGATGTCGGTACGGGACATTATCGGCTGCTGGACGCCTGTGTCTATGTGGTGCTGACCGCGCCAGCCCGACTATTGCAGCTCATGCCCGCGGCGATGTTGTTCGCCTGTCTGTTCGCCCTGGGTGCCTTGGCGGCGCGCTCAGAACTCGCGGCCATGCGGACGGCCGGGATGTCTCCGGGCCGGATCCTCGCAGCGGTGTTCAAACTGGCTGGCGGTGTGCTGGTCCTGCTGTTCCTGCTGGCGCAGTTCGTGATACCCCCCGCCCAGCAGTTGGCACAATCCCAGCGGGCCTCCAGGCTCTCAACGGTACAGGCGGTTCGCCAAGGCGACAGCTTCTGGGCCGCGGGGGATCGCCAGTTCCTCAATGTGCAGCGATTCGCGAACGGCAACATTCCCAGCGACATTCGCCTGTATGAGTTCGCCCCCAGCGGCGAGCTGCAGAGAATGGTCCAGGCGGATCATGCGGAACTGCACCCGGATGGCACCTGGCTGTTGCAACAGGTGTCGAGCCGGCGGTTCAGTGGCACCCATATCGAAACCGAGCAGTTCGGCGCGCTCCAGTGGCATTCGTTTCTGCGGCCGCGACAGGTTTCCGTGCTGATCCTGCCCGCCGACAGCATGCAGCCGATCGAGTTGTACCAGTATGTCCGGGATCTCGAGCGGCGACATCAGCCCGCGGCCCGCTACGCCCAGGAACTATGGGCCAAGGTGAACTTGCCGCTGGCGATGGCGGCGATGATCCTGATTGCCGCTCCCTTTGTATTCGGGCAGTCGCGCACCCAGGGCGTCGGATTGCGCATGATAATCGGGACCACGATTGGCATTGTGTTCTCGCTCATCGAGCAGATAACGACCTACCTGGGTCTGTTGTTGAATCTGAGCCCGGCGCTCACGGCGACGGCGCCCTCGATTGTGTTGATGGCGCTGGGGTTATATCTTTTCCGCCGGGCGGTCGGATAGTCGTACGGGCGCTGCGCCACAGCTGGGCCGCTACTTCCAGAAATCCGCGCCGTATCGTGCCCCGGTATGGAAAGTCTGCCGGCAGCTGCGCCATCAGCCTTCGATGAGCGGTGCCCATGGAATGGTAGGGGAGTGCCGGAAACAGGTGATGCAGGCAGTGGTAGCGCAGCCCCACCGGGAAGAGCAGCACGGTCAGGGGCGAATGGCCGGCAACTGTATTGGAGTCCTGGATCTGTTCAAGAAAGTTCATCGTCGCACCGGTGTTGCGATAGCCGTGCGCGGCGATGGTGCGGATCGAGTTCAAACCCGACGCTGCGATGCCCAGAACATACAGCTCGACAAACACGGTCCAGGCCACTTTCCCCGAGAACAACAGGACGGCAAACACCGCGAGTTCGACGAAGATTGCGGCCTCAAGGGCGATCCAGGTCCCGCGCGGCTCGTCCGCCGGCACCGTGCGTCGATACTGCGGGTTGATGACATACGAGGAGGCCCGCTCCCAGACCCAGCGGTGCAGCCGTGGATGTAAAAACGACAGCGGAGTCAGTACCAGGAAGCGAATGATCGCCAGTGCCGGCAGCAACGGAACCTGCAGGAAGTAGAACCCGATTCGCCTCAGCGGGCCTGCTCCCAGCGGCAGGTACTCACCGTCCTGCAACGTCCCGAAGTGTCTGGGATTGTGATGGTCCACGTGATTCTTGTACATGAAGGAGGGCATCAGGAGCGGAATGCCAAATAGGATGTTCCAGGCGGCCTGGAACAGGGGCATTCGTCCCCGCGGCAGGTGGGCGATTTCGTGGATGAACACCCCGCAACGCAATAGCGCGAATGCCGCGACCGCGAAGCCGATGCACCAGGACAGCGCGAAAACCGGACTCGACAGGTACAGCGCCACGGCGCCATACGCGACCAGCATGGTGAGGATGAAGTCCGTCCAGTAGATCCAGGCGCGGTGCTCGAAGAGGTCCCTGACGAGCGCCCGCGCCTGTACGATGGAAAACTCGTTCATCGGCTGCCTTCGTTCATCGGGTAAGACAGCGCAGAGTCGCGCATCAGCAGGGCCACGCAAGCCAATACGGAGAGCACCAGGACCATCGCCAGTTGAAGCACGGGACTGCCTGCGCCCAGCAGGTAGCGGCCGGCCTGCACCACGCAGATGAGGAGGACAACGGCTGCGAATGGCCCCGCCGCAGCCCGCAGCAGGTCCGCGGCGCGGATATGCCAATAGCGACGCAAGTAGTGCGCCTGCCACAGGAGCAGGAGGGGCGGGACGGCGAGCCATACCATCGATATGGCGACGATTCCGTAGGCGGTAGGGACGTTGAGGCCGACAACCAGCATGCCGACACTCAGTAGCAGCAAGGTCGTGACTGAGAAACGAACGGCCAGATGCGGACGCCCAGATCCGAACATCACGGGGTAGGCCAGTTGTGAGAGCACCCGCAGCACCGCCGCGGCCGCCAGTATCTTAAGCGGCAGGCTCGCCGCGGCATAACTATGGTGCTGTTCGTCGTGGATCAAGCTGGTGATCGAATCTGACGCAAGCACGATCCCAACGGCTAAGGGCGCCACCACGGCCAACAGCCTGCGCAATGACCACAGTAGCAATGGCACCAGTTGCTCGCGCGCGGCTGAGACCTTGGCAAAGACCGGCAGGGAGGTCCGATTGATGAGTGTTCCGGCGGCGTTTGCCGGCTCCATTGCGACGTCAAAAGCCACCCGAAACTCCGCCAGTACGACCGGGCCGTAAAACCAGCCCACTAAAAGATGGTGGACATTGTTGATCATCTGCTCGCACAACCCCGAAAGGGTCGCGCGGATTCCGAAGCGCAGCAAGGATGAGACCGAAGACATGCGGATGATGAGCCGCGGTCGGAACGGCCTGGCAAGCAGCGCTCCCACCAGGGTGAAGAGACCGCTGGCCGTATAGGCGATCACGATTGCCCAGGCTCCTGCTCCCAGGATGGCAAGACCGATCCGGCTTAACGCGGTAGCAAATGTCGCTCCCACATTGATGATGGCAATCCGTTCGAATTGCAGCTCTCGGTTCATCATCGCCAGGGGAATGACGGCGGCCCCGACCAGCGGCTGTTTGATCGCCACGGCGAGAAAATAGCCGCCAATGCCGGCAATACCGTAAAGGGAAGCGATCCACGGAGCGGCGAGCAGGGTCAGGCCGGCCACGACGCATGCGGCACCGAAGATGATCCAGAACAGCGAATCGAGCTGAATGCGCGACAAGGAGGGCGCCTGGACCAGTGCTGTGCTCGTGCCCAGGCCATCGAAGGCCTCGATGACTGCGCCGAACGCGACTACCAGCGAAGCCGTGCCGACCTGCTCCTTGGTCAAAAAGCGCAGCACCAGCAGGATCGTTCCGAAGTCGGTGATCTTGGCAATGATCATCGCACCGCCGAGCCAGTTGAAGCCGCGGTGCAGGTGCTGCTGTGCCTGCACCCTAGAGTCGACCCGAATTCAACAGGGCCTCGGCTTTATCCAGACTCGCCGTATCATCCACGTCGAGCCAGAGCCGATCCTGGATGTCGAACACCCGAGCCTTAACCTGGTCCGCAAGCACCTTCATGGCTCCGGAAATGCTGTCGTCTCCCGCATCCTGGCTCAACTGCAGCGCATCGAACATGGCAGGCGTACACAGAAAAACACCCGTATCGATGGCATTGAACTCACGGATGACCTTGCCGATGTTGATGATCCGGCCATCCGAACACAAGACCCGCGTCACGTCCTCCGGATCATTGATCGACCCGGTCACGTTGAAGTCCACGGCGAGCGTGACCGTATCCGGCTCAAGCCTCGATGCCATCAGGTCGCGCACAATGCCCGGGTCGACCAGGTGATCGCACATGGTCAGCACAAAGGGACCGTCCAGAAGGGGCCGGGCCTTCGACACCGAAACGCCGTTGCCGCGCTGCCACTCGTCATTGTGGATGTGCGTGATGGGGAAGCCGTCCCGGGCGGCAAGCAGATCCAGCGCCGTGCGCACATCCTCGGCCCGGTAACCGGTCACCACAAAGAAGCGCTTCACGCCAGCCTCTCGGGCTCGGGAGATCACCCGCTCGAGCAACGGCACTCCGTTCACCAGGATCAACGGCTTGCTTTGACCCCGCTGCCGCAAGCGCCCACCCGCTCCGGCGGCGACGATGAGGCAGTTCACGGGACGACTGCCCTCATTTTGGCGGTGTTGTTACGGATGAACGTTTCGACCATATCGTAGGCCTGGTCGTCCGTGTACTGCTTGGGAGGGTGCTTGCAGAAGTAGGCGCTCGGTCCCTCCAGGGGGCCGCCCAGTCCGTTCAGCAGCGCCAGTTTGCAGCACCGGATCGTGTCGATCGCAACGCCGGCCGAGTTCGGCGAATCCTCCACCGACAGCCGCAGTTCCAGATCCATTGGAATATCGCCAAACAGCTGCCCTTCCATCCGGATGAAGCAGATTTTGTTGTCCTTCTGCCACGGAACATAGTCGCTGGGGCCCACGTGAATGTTCTCGTCTTCCATGCGGGTGGCGGCGACCGCCTGGACCGCTTCGGTCTTGGATGTCTTCTTGGATACCAGGCGGCTCTGGTTTTTCATGTTGAGAAAATCCGTGTTGCCACCGGTGTTCAATTGATAGGTGCGCAGAACCTTGACGCCGCGTTTGGCGAACAGGTCCGTCAGGACGCGATGGACGATGGTCGCGCCAAGTTGGGATTTGATGTCGTCGCCGATGATCGGCAGGTTGCGGGCTCTGAAACGCTCGGCGAATTCCTTGTCGCTGGCAATGAACACGGGCATGTTATTGATGAGCGCCACGCCTGCTTCCAGGGCGCACTCCGCGTAGAAGCGTGCCGCCTGCTCTGAGCCTACCGGCACATAGGACACCAGAATCTCTGCCCCGGCGCGTTTCAGTTCCCGGACAATCTGCTCCTTGGTGGATTCGATCGCACTCGAACGAACGAACGTGCGGTCTTCGGCGTACGCTGACATGTGCTCGGAAATGCCGTCGAGAACCTGCCCCATGCGCACGATGACACCGCTATCCGCAATGTCCTTGTGAAAGACCTTGGTGCAGTTGGGTTTCGCAAAGATGGCCTGGTTCACGTCCTGGCCGACCTTGCGGGCATCGACATCGAATGCTGCCACGACCTCAATGTCGCAAGGCAGATAGTCGCCGATCTGCGTGTGCATCAAACCCGTCACGCCCTGGCGGCAACGCTCCCGGGTGTAGTAGTGGATTCCTTGGATCAGCGAGCTCGCGCAGTTACCGACACCGACGACGGCAATGCGGATGGCGTTTCTGCTTTTCATACTGATGCCTCTGGTGCGAGGTTGAAGGGGCGGTTTGTGAGTGTCTTGCCGAATACCCGATAGGTCTTATAGGCACGGGCGCCGAGCCGGTCCAGAATCCGGCGCATGGGCCGGTTGTCCTCTAAAATCCAGGACAGCTCAATCGAGTGGAAACCGAATACGGCGCTGGCCGCCAGAGCGGTTCCGATCAGCTGCAACGGAAGGGCGCTGCCGATGAGAGTCCCCGCGATGCCGCGTCGCACACCCATGAGGGGCACGCGTGCCGTTTTGACCCGGTGCGTTTTCAGGCGCCACAAGAGTTTTACCCAGCCGAACGGCAACAATCGTCCATCGAGGTCGCGAATGGCCTCGTTGATGTTGGGCAGGGTGACGATGAATGCGACCGCTTCGCCGTCCAGTTCAGCAAACCAGACGAGCCGATCATCGAGCAGCATCTTCATCCGTTTGGCCATCTCATCGGCTTCGGCATCCGTGAGTGGAACGAATCCCCAGTTACCGCTCCAGGCATCATTGTAGATGGCGACCATCCGGCGTATGTCGTTCGCATAATCCTTGAAATTCAGACGGCGCATCCTGACGGCCGCAGGAAGCGGGCGCTCCAGCATCCTGCGAATCGAGGGCGACAGCGGCGCGGCCGTGTCGAGCAGATAGGCATAGACGTCTTTTTCCTTGATGTATCCCAGCGCCTCGAGCCGTGCGCCCGCATAGACGGGGTCGTGGCCCATGAGAAGCATGGGCGGGGTGCTGAAGCCATCTACCAGGAGACCCGTTTCCTCGTTGATCGACAGTGAGAAGGGTCCGCGGATGTGGGTCACTCCGCGGCTTTCCAAAAACGCTTCCGCGGTACTCACCAGGGCCGCGAACACTTCGGGGTGATCCTCGGCGCTGAGACAGCCGAAGTGGCCAATGCGCTCGTCACCGCCATGCTGAGCCAGCGGATCGATCTGGGCGGTGATTCGCCCGACGTCGCGGCCGTCGCGTTGCGCGATCCAGAAGCGCACCTCCGCGCGACGCAGGAACTCATTGTCCTTCGGCGAAAAGGCCTCCTCGCGTTCCATCAACAGAGGCGCAATCCAGGCGTCGTCGTGCTCGTGTACGGCGGAGGGAACCAGGATGAAGCGCCGGAGCAGGGCCTTATCGGTCACCGGGATGATCTCGATCGTCATAGGGGTAAGCTTCCGGTGCGCCGAAGCAGGCTCTCTTCGGGGCCTGGATCCAGAACACGAAGCTCACGGCCTACCGAGACTATGACCGATAAGGCTTTGTCGATCTGCGCTTCCGTATGCGCCGCGCTGACGCTGCAGCGGATCAGAGACAGGCTCCCGGGAGTGGCTGGCGGTAATGCAAGGTTCGCATAGACACCGCGTTGGATGAGCTCGTTCCAGAACCGCACGGCCGTCGCCGTATCCGGCATCTTGATGGCGACAATCGCATTCGGTTCCGGTCCGAGCTCGAATCCGGCCAACGTCAGTGCGCGATGTAGTTTGATACTGTTGAAGCGGATCCGTGCGCCCAGGGACTCGTCGGTCGAGATGCGGGCGAGGGCCGCCGTCACCGATCCGACGATGGCCGGCGGGAGGGAGGCCGTAAACATGTACGGCCGGCAGAGGATGCGCAACAAGTCGAAATCGGGCAAATCGGATACCGCGAAGCCACCAATGGCGCCAAGGCTCTTGCTGAATGTGCCCACGACAAAATCCACATCGTTCTCGATGCCGACCTCCTCGCAGACGCCGCGACCCTTCTTGCCCCGAGTCCCGAGCGAGTGCGCCTCGTCGACGACCAGCGTCGCGCCCAGTTCGCGTTTGACGGCCGCGATCTCCTTGAGCGGAGCGCTGTCGCCGAGCATGCTGAAAATGCCCTCGGTGACGATGATTCGGTTGCCCGGGCGATCCTTGAGGCGGCGGAGCCGGCGTGCGAGATCCTCCGGGTCGTTGTGACGAAAACGAATGACCTCCGCGGTACTGAGCTTGCAGGCGTCATAGATCGAAGCGTGGCTGTCTGCATCGATGAGCAGTTGGTCCTCACGTCCCGCGATGGTCGAAATCAGGCCAAGATTCGCCTGATAGCCGGTCGTGAAGATCATGGCGGCACGTTTGCCGTAGAATTCGGCTATCCGCCGCTCGAGCAGCCCATGGTCGCAATAGGTTCCGTTGGCTATGCGAGAGCCCGTGGTGCCCGTGCCGCTTTCATGCACCGATTTTACAGCCGCCGCGATGCATGTCGCATCGAAGGTCAGGCCCAGATAGTTGTTGGTCCCGAAGAGCAGACAGGGCCGACCCTCCAGCACAGCCTCCGTGGCAGACATGATTTTGTCGAAACGCACGTCAAACGGATTGCGGCCGTCGACGGCGAGCGAGTCGAGAGCGGCGCGCACGTCGCTGAATTTCGAAAAAAGCCCCATCAACCGGCAGCGCTCTTCAGCGCCTCGATTGCCTGACTCAGCTCGCCGACGGTCTGGACCTCGGCGACCCGATCGAGTGGGATGGAAATGTCAAACCGATCCTCGAGGTCCATGATGAAATCCAGGATCGCGACGGAGTCCAGCCCCAGACCTGCCACGATTGGAGTCTCCGGGGTTACGTTGATATTCGCAGGAACCTTATGAGCAAGCAGCTCCAAGACTTCCGCTTCGATGTTGTTGGCATTGCCGATCACTTCCCTTACCTCTTATGGGAGTCAGCGGGCCGCGAGCCAGTGCCGGTCCCGGTACCAGCGCACCGTGTCGCGGAAGCCCTGAGCAAGTCCGATGGCGGGGCGCCAAAGACTGCGCGGTGGCTGGGATTCGAGCCTTGAGCCCCAGTCAGCATGGAGAACCTCGCGAGCTTTTTCCGGGGTGAACATGGGTGTGCGACGCAGGAGCCTGGAGGCCGCCAGACTGAGGGCGGCGGCGGCCCGCACGGCGGCACCCGGCAATGGAATGACCAGAGCCCTGGAGTTCAGGGCTGTTTCGGCAGTGCGGACGATCTCATCCCAGGAATATCCCTCGGTGCGCTCGTCCGTCAGCTCGAACAACGAATGGGATGGGCCTTGCTCACACAGGCAAG
>DATHOA010000332.1:0-55795 GCA_035485475.1 Steroidobacteraceae bacterium
AGTATTTGCTAGGGCCCTAAACGATTCCAGAGAATGTTCCATCTAAACTCGGCAATGGGTGAATTCTGGGACATTTCCGAGGACGCGATGAGGAATGGGAGCCTGCCGGTACCATCGCTCCCCCGATTGAACCCGAATGCCGCTCACGGTGGAATCCGCGCCTTTGAGGCGCTATACCGCGAGCATGTGGGTGGTGTGTTCGGGCTGTGTCTGCGACTCACCGGCAGCCGGGAGCTGGCGGAGGACTGTACCCAGGAGACTTTTCTGGCCGCCTGGCGAGCTTTGCCGAAGTTCCAGGCACGCAGCACCGTGGGCACCTGGCTGCATCGAATTGCGGTCAATACCGTCCTCGCCCGCCATCGGGGCCTGGCCGCGCGCCGCGAAGCCGTGGCCGATGCGGCTGATGAGGACTGCCTGAATCGGCACCGCGGCGGCGATACCGCCCCGCCGCTGGACCTGGAACGCGCCATTGCGGCGCTGCCGGATGGCGCCCGGCATGTGCTGGTCCTGGTCGGGATCTATGGATACGACCACGCGGAGGCCGCCCAGCTGCTGGGTTTGATGGCCGGGACCTGCCGGGCTCATTTGCATCGCGCGCGCCAATTGCTCAAGCAGCGCCTCGGCCTGACGGAGATGCCATGAACGACCCCTCTGACTCGCAGCTGGATGCGCTGCTCGCACGGCTTGGGCGCGACATTGCGCCGACGAGGGACCTGTGGCCGCAGATCGAGGCCCGGGCCTCCGTACCACAGTTCCACCGGCGCCGGGCCTGGCAGCTCGCGGCGGGAATCGCCGCTGTGACCGTCATCGCAACCTTTGCGCTTCACGTTGCGGACCGCGCTGCCGCGAAAGTTGCCGGCCCGGCGCTTCAGGATGAGTCGTACCTGCGCGCGAGCTTGCAGCTCGAGCAGTCCTATCGCGCACAACTGGATCAGTTGCCGCCCGACACACGCCTGCAGATTGGGCACGATCTGGATGTCATCCGCAGCGCGCGCGCAGACATCCGTCGCGCGCTCGCTTCCGACCCCAGCAACCCGCTACTGAACGAGTTGCTGGCAACGACCTGGCAACAGGAAATGGATCTGTGGAGAAATCTATGAAGTGGAATACCAGTATACGTGCGCTCATTGTCCTGGCGTCGGCCCTGCAGTGCTGCAATGCCGGCGCGGCGGATTCACGAGCCGTGAACATCCACAAGGCAGCCGAGCCCGACGGCGCGGTGGAGATCGAAAACGTGGCCGGCCAGGTGGACGTGACGGGCTGGGATCGTGCCGAGGTCGAAGTGACCGGCACCATCGGTGAACACGTGGACCGCGTTGACGTCAACACATCGGCGGGTCACACGGCCGTGCGCGTGGTGTTGCCGCAGGAATCCTGGGGACACGGAAACGGTATGGAGGCCAACCTGGTCGTGCACATACCGCGCAAGAGCCTGCTGACCGCCACACTGGTGAGCGCCGGCATCACCACACGCGGATTGCAAGGCCAACAGCAACTTCGGTCCGTGAGTGGCAGCATCGATGGGGAACTCGCGCACGAAGCAAAAATCAATACCGTCAGCGGCGCCGTGAAGCTTGCTGCAGGCACGGGACCGCTGGAGGTGAATTCCGTCAGCGGCGGGATCACGGTGAAAGGGGCCGCGGGTGAAGTACGCGTTGGCACGGTGAGCGGCACTGCCGATCTTGAGCTCGGGGCAGTCACCCGGGCAAACTTTCACACCGTCTCCGGTGCGGTGAGCGTCAACGGCTCATTGGCCAGTGGCGCTGAACTGGAGGCTGGAACGGTCAGCGGCAGTCTGCGCTTTATGCTTAAAGGCAGCGCCGATTACGACGTCCAAAGCTTCAGCGGCTCGATTGACAACTGCTTTGGACCGAAGGCACAACGCTCGGAGTACGGCCCTGGTGTGCATTTGAACTTCCGCGAGGGGGACGCCAGTGCTCGCGTTCGCCTGCGGACCCAGAGCGGCTCGATTCAACTGTGCAACCATCTCTAGGGCAATGCACCGATGAAGGCAGTCATTTGCGGCCCGGCCCTATAGCGAACGCTTTGCAAACCAGCTTGTCGACAGCGCCAGTACACCAACAGCGAAGGCCACGGCCCACCAGATCATGGCCACGCTGGGGACGGATGGCGAGGAGAACGGCGTCATCGCCACCTGGGACATCATCGGTGGTTGCAGCAGGTAGAGCGCGCGACGCCACAGGGCGTCGGTCGGACTCAACAGGCTGATCGCGGTGCCGACATAGCGGGCGCCGGAGTCCCCCATCATGACCCCGATCTGTTCGATCCAGCCGCCCACCACGGCCACCGAGTAGAACCCGAAGGCAATCATGCCGTTGGCAATCGTGGTCAAGCGCGCCCCGCCAGCGACCACGACCGACAGCAGTACCGTGCCCTGCAGGGTCATCAGTCCTACCGCCGCGGGTACGTGAGGTTGCGAAAAACCGGTAATGACTCGCATCACCAGCACCACGCCCACGATCATGGTCGTCGTATAGGCGGCAATCATCAGCCAATAGATCAACCACTTCCCTAACACGATCTGCGCACGGCGCACCGGCTTGGAGGCGAGGGTCTGCATTACCCCGGAGGCAATCTCCCCGGAAATCGCATCGACGGGCAGCATGACGGCAACCGTCACGGTCATGAGATTGACCGCGTACAGGCCGACAAGCATCTGCAGCTGCAGGATGATTCTGATCTGCAGCAGCGGCCGGGACGGTGACTGGAAGTTGTGCAGCAAGTAGATCGCGGCGGCAAACACCATCAGAAACCCCGCACCGCAGGCCAGCGCGGCCAGTACGATGCGACGGCGCCGCAGCTCCAGAAAGGTCAGCTGCATGATGGTCAGGAGGTTTTGCATGACTATCCTTCGCTCAGCCTGGGCGCTGGTCCGCGCCCATGACCTCGATGAACCACTCCTCCAGCGACTTGCGGCGGGTGCCCAGCGCATGGATGGCGATTCCCTGGCCCACCAGCCAGCGCGCGATCTCCGGCATCACCGCCTCCGAATCCACCCTCAGGATCACTGTCCCGCCGCTCAACCGGACGTCCCGTCCAAAGCCCCGCAGCCCTTCGAGGGTTGCGCTGTCGAGTCGATCGATCCGCAATTCGGCGCTGACGATCTGCTCCGGCTCGGTGAGCGACATTTCGTGCACGACGCAGCCTTGCTTGACGAATATCACCCGGTCGCAGGTCGCCTCCACTTCACCGAGCAGGTGGGAGTTGAGAAACACCGTGGTGCCGCGCTCACGCAGCTCCTCTATCAACTCGCGCACCAGCACGCGCCCCAGGGGATCAAGCCCCGAAGTGGGCTCGTCCAGGAATACCAGCTCCGGAGCGGCAATCAGGGCCTGCGCCAACCCGGCACGCTGCAGCATCCCCTTGCTGAACTGGCGCAGATAGAGATGCTCGGTATCGGACAGATCAACGCGGGCCAGCAGGTAGTCAATTCGCCGCTCCAACGGGCCGCCGCGCATGCCCTGCAATCGTCCATGCACCCGCAGCAG
This sequence comes from Steroidobacteraceae bacterium, assembly GCA_035485475.1. Classification (GTDB taxonomy): domain Bacteria; phylum Pseudomonadota; class Gammaproteobacteria; order Steroidobacterales; family Steroidobacteraceae; genus DAIDKA01. The sequence continues at coordinate 3,510 of DATHOA010000332.1, forward strand.
CTCCCGGGCCGTGAGACAGTCGTGAAAGCGGAAATGCTCCGGCAGGAAGCCGATCCTGGCACGCACCCTGTGATCCCCCGGCGCCGCGCCGAGCAGCCGGGCATCCCCGCTGGTCGGTGCGACCAACCCGAGCAGCATCTTGATGGAGGTGGTCTTGCCGGCGCCGTTCGGACCCAGGAAGCCGAACACCTGCCCGCGCGGGACCTGCAACCACAGATCCGCCACCGCGACATGCGTACCGAACTGCTTGCGCAACGCGCGCGTCTCGATGGCGTTATCCGTCATCGCAAGGGCGCCGGTCACTGCGTCGACCGCGCCATCTCGAACAGCTCCTCCGGACGTATATCACCGATGAGGGCAAACACCGAGCCACCCGCGGACCATAGGAGCTGCAACTTGCGCGGACCCGAGTCGGTAGCTGCCTCGATCAGCAGTCCCTTGCCACTGCCGAGGTCCACTTCATGGAAATTCGCGACCGCCGCCGGCACCGGCACGAGCAGGGTCGTACGCCAGTCGATCGTGTTCGCGAAGCGGCGCGCCTCGTTCGGTTCGAACCCGAGCACCCGCAATCCAAGCTCCGCCAGCAACGGCAGATCCGTGCCCTGCGGCAGCGCGGCCTCGGGCTGTCGTCCCTGAATGAACAGCACGTGACCGGCCTGGGCGCTGTAGGCAACGGACACGCTCGGGTACAGGTGAATGGTCGCCGTTTGGCCATCCAATCCCGGCGGCACCGTCAAATCGTTGATGCCGAGGGTGTCGAGGACCTGCTGCAGCTTTTGCGTGCTGGCCACAACCGTCCAGCGCTGCTCGCCCAGCACATTGATCCCCTGCATTGCCAGGCCATCCGGCAGCCAGGTGGGCAGATGTACCGCAATACCCAACAGTGCTGCCGCTTGTTCGGGAGTCGCGACACTGCGGGGAGCCCCCGGCGCCTGCATTACATGCACCTGTTCGCCGAGCATGCGCGGCAGATCGAGCCCCCGCTGCAAGGTGGCGAGGCGCTGCGTCGGCACCCGAACGGCAACAAAATTGACGACCCGGAACAGGTCCAGAAACGTCTCCGCACCCGCCCGAACCGATGGCAGCGTGACCAGACCGACGGCCAGCAGCAGCGAGGCCGCGAAGGCCACCGCCTGCAACACACGGCGTCGCCGGGGTGCGGAGGCGCGCTGGGCATCCTGCTGGCGCAACCGCTCGCGCAGTTGTGCCGCAAAGGGTGGCGGTGGCTTGCGCCAGGCCGACTGCATGAAATCCTCATTCATCGCGTTCTCCTCGCCTCACCATTTTTCGCGCAGGATCTGCACCGCGCGATGCAGGATGGTGCCGACATTGGATTCACTGAGGCCCGTGACCTCCGCTATCGCCCGGTTCGTGGCGCCCGCCCCGTACTTCAACGCCAGCAGTTCGCGTTCGCGGTCCGCCAGCTGTGCGGTGAGCACGGACAGGCGCGCGAAATTCGAGCGGATCACGGCCTCCTCCTCCGGAGTCCCGTCCGCCGGCACCTCCGCGGCGGCCTCGAGCGGCGCATGCTCGTGGCGCGTGCGGTAGTAGTCCACCGCGACGTTGCGGGCGATCTGCAACAGCCAGGTGGAGAACTGCGCAATATCGCGCCGATAACGGTGTCGATCGCGCCAGGCTTTCTCGAACGTGCGTGACGTCAGGTCCTGCGCCAGCGTTTCATTTCCGAGCCGATAACGCAGGAAGTTATAGACCCGGGGCAACTGCTCCGTGTACACAGCCTCCCAGTCCGGGTCCGCGGCAGATGCACTGTAAAACAAGCCAGCTGTGTCCAGTACGTTCGGAGTCATTACGGAACTATACGAACGAGCCGGAGAAGTATCACGGCGCCCGAATGCCCGCGATCAGGATGTCGATCAGCCGTTTGGCGGCCCGCTCACCCTCGGGTCCGGATCCGATGTTCGCAACACCGGCGAGCGCGCGCAGCAGGTCGAGCGGATCAAGGTCTAGACGAATGTCGGCGCTCGTGACCGCACGATCTACCAGCCTGCCAATTGTCTGCTTCATCTGTACCCTGGATGCCGAGTACAGATCCGAGGTCCCGCCAACTATCGCATTGAGCACCTCGTACATCCCATGCTTGGTGGCGATGTAGTCCACAAACAGCAGTAGCCATTCGCGCAGCGCCGTCAGCGGCGGATGCAGCTTCGTGAGGCGGTCGGCGGCGGCAACCAGCTGCTCGGTCTCATTGCGATACACCGCTTCGACCAGCGCATCGCGGGTGGGGAAATGGCGGTAGAGCGTGCCGGCTCCGACACCGGCGGTGCGCGCAATCTCATCGAGGCTGGCGCCGGATCCTTTTGCTGCGAAGGCGGCCTTCGCCGTTTCGAGCAGCCGGACGCGGTTGCGCTTCGCGTCGGCGCGCGGCTTGCGGACCGCAGCCGGTTTGCCCTTGTCGGCCACGCCTAAGGCACCTCTTGATAAACGGAGAATGTCTCCGTATAGTTAAACGGAGATATCCTCCTCTTACGCCAAATCGGGTCGGCGGACAAGAGTTTTCCCGCGCGAGCAGCGCATCCCGTTGATCAAGGAGACTGCAATGGCCACCTCTTTTGGCGCGACATCCACCACCGGGGACGTACTGTCGGGCAAGGATCTAAGCGGGAAACGCGTATTCGTGACCGGCGTGTCGGCCGGTCTTGGAGTGGAGACTGCCCGCGCGCTCGTGGCGCATGGCGCAACGGTGGTCGGCGCCGCACGCGACCTCGCCAAGGCGCAGACGGCGACGGCCGCGATCCGGGCGCAGGCGGCCACGGGTGGTGGACTGGAGCTGGTTGCGCTGGATCTCGCCTCGCTGCAAAGCGTGCGCGCCTGCGCCGATGCCTTGCTCGCCGACGGCCGGCCCTTCGATGTTGTCATCGCCAATGCGGGCGTGATGCGCACGCCCTTCGGGCGCACCGCCGATGGCTTCGAGACCCAGTTCGGGACCAATCACCTGGGACACTTCGTGCTCGTGAACCGCATCGCCACGCTGATCGCGGGCGGCGGCCGGCTCGTGAATGTTTCCTCCGCCGGGCATCGCTATTCCGATGTGGACCTCGCCGATCCGAATTTCGATCGCATGCCCTATGACCCGATGATTGCCTACGGCCGCTCCAAGACCGCCAACATTTTATTTGCGGTGGAATTCGACCGGCGCCATCGCACGCGCGGCGTGCGGGCGACCGCGCTGCACCCGGGAGGAATCATGACCGAACTCGCCCGGCATATGCAGCCCGGCGAGCTCGAGACAACCGTGGAGCGGATCAACGCCCAGCTGGCGGCCGACGGGCGGCCGCCCTTCAAGTTCAAGACAATTCCCCAGGGAGCCGCGACTTCGGTCTGGGCCGCCTTTGTGGCCGCGGCCGATGAGGTCGGCGGCCGCTACTGCGAGGACTGCCAGGTGTCGCCGGTCACCGAGGGGCAGATCACCCCCGTGAGCCCCGGTGTGCGGCCCTACGCCCTTGATCCGGAACACGCGAAGGCGCTGTGGGCCAAGAGCGAGGGAATGGTGGGCGAACGGTTCTGACTGCGGTTTGCGGTGCGGCTTGATGGTCGATCGTTATTTCGATATCTTTCGAATTATGAAATCCACTGACGCCGTTGCAAGCCTCGCCGCCCTGGCCCAGGAATCGCGCCTTGCGATCTTTCGCATGCTCGTGAAACGCGGCCCGGAGGGGTACACACCCACCCAGCTCGGCGAGAAGCTCAACGTGACCTCCTCCACGCTTTCCTTTCATTTGAAAGAGTTACAGCGGGCGGGTCTCCTTGTGGTGCACCGCGAAGGTCGGTTTCTCTATTATCGTGCGGATTTTTCGCACATGAATCAGCTCATCGGCTTTCTCACGGAGAACTGCTGCGTGTTGGCTGACAAAGCATGCGGACCGGAGTGCGCCCCTACTGCAGCTGAGGTCCCGGTCACCAGGAGGCTGGTGTCGCGTGGCTAACCGGGTCTACAACGTCCTGTTCCTGTGCACCGGAAATTCCGCTCGCAGCATCCTCGCTGAAGCGATCCTGAATGATCGGGGCCGAGGCCGCTTCAGGGCCTTCAGTGCTGGTAGCCATCCGAAGGGCGCGGTCCATCCGCAGGCGCTGGCATTGCTGGAGCGCCTGGGTCTCCCGACCGAAGGACTGCGCAGCAAGGCCTGGGATGAGTTCGCCCGGCCCGACGCGCCGCCCCTGGATTTCGTCTTCACGGTCTGCGACGACGCTGCCGGTGAAGTCTGTCCCATCTGGCCCGGGCAACCCGTGACCGCCCACTGGGGCCAACCGGACCCTGCCGCTGTCGAAGGCACGGCGCTCGAGAAAGCGAACGCGTTCCGCGAAGCCTTCCGCACCCTCGAAGAACGCATCGACTTGTTCCTGTCCCGACCGCTGCCAACTGCGGCCCCATGAGTGCGTACACCCAACCGCTGTCCCGGCGCCTCGCTGCGGAGGGGCTCGGGTGCGTGCTGCTAGCCGCGACCGTGATCGGCTCGGGCATCATGGCCCAGCGTTTGAGTGGCGGTAACCTGGCCGTTGCGCTGTTGGCCAACACCGCTGCAACCGTTGCCGTATTGGCCGCGCTCATCGCATTGCTGGGGCCCGTGAGCGGGGCTCATTTCAACCCCGCGGTATCGGTGATCGAATCCCTGCGGGGCCGACTGCGATGGCGCGACGCTGGCATGTATGCGATCACGCAGATCGCCGGCTGCTGCGCCGGGGCATTGCTGGCGCACGCCATGTTTGAGCTGCCCCTGTGGCAGTTGTCCACCCACGTTCGCAGTGGAACTGCCCAATGGCTCGCAGAAGCCGTGGCCACCTTCGGCCTGCTGCTCGTGGTCCTCGGTCACCGTCGTGCCGAAGATGCGCCCTGGATGGTGGCCGCGTGGATTGGCGCGGCCTACTGGTTCACGGCCTCCACCTCCTTCGCCAATCCCGCCATCACGATCGCGCGTTCATTGACCAACACGTTCTCGGGAATTCGACCTGGCGATGTCGCGGCGTTCATCGCCGCGCAGTTCGTGGGTGCGCTTGTGGCGCTGGCCGCGGCAACCCTGCTGTTTCCTGCTAAGAAGACGGCTTTGCCAGCTCTCCAACCCCTCGCCGTCCCATCAGCGGCAGCGCCAGCAGCGACAACGCGAACAGGATAGCGAGTGTGATCCAGGCTTCATTCAACACCTGGGTCAGGGCGGCGCGCTCGATCAAGGGGGTGATCAGCACCCGAGTCATAGCGTCCACGGGTGCCATCGGCCGGTTGTGGAACAGTGCCACCGGCAATCCAACAAAGCGGGCCGTCACCGGGTCCCCGGCTTGAAGCCTGGTCACCAGATGCGCGACATGGGCGCTGGTGCGCTGCGCCACCATCGTGTCGATCAGCGCAATGCCGACGGCGCCACCGAGATTGCGGACCAGGTTGAACAGGGCGCTGGCTTCCGGCACCTGCGCCGCGGGCCAGATGTCCAGCGCCAGCCGCGTGGTCGGCAGCAGGCATAGCATCAATGCGCCGCCGCGCAGCACCTGGGGCCACAGCAGCGCCGCAAAATCGCTTTGCGGCGTGACGAAGCCATTGGCCAGCAGTCCTGCGCCGAACAGGCCGAAGCCAAGCGTTGTGAGCAGCCGCGGGGGCGCATGGGTCTCCGCCCACGCCGACAGCGGCGCGGTGAGCAGTTGCGCGATGCCCGTGACCATGAGGATCTCGCCGATGAGGAGCGGTGAATGCTCGCGCACCAGCCCGAGGAACAGCGACATGATGAAAATCGAGCCGAACAGGCCCAGCCCCAGCACGAAGCTGAAAAGACAGCCTGCCGCGAAGCAGACATTGCCGAACCGTTTCAGATCGACAAAGGGATGGGTTGGCGCGGTTGTCGTCAGGCAGCGCCAGATGCCCAGTGCGCCGCTCACGAGGCAGGCCGCGAGGGCCATCACGACAAATTCGCCCTGCCAGTGACGCCTCGGGCCTTCATTGAGCAGCAGCTCCAGCAGCGCCAATGACGTGGCGAAAAAGGCCAGCCCGAACAGGTCGAGGCAGCGCAAGGCCAGGCGATCCGGCGCGCCGATGCGCACGTAGATCGCGACCAACACCGTCACGGCCAGACCCGGCGCGATGTTGATGAGAAAGATCCAGTGCCAGGAATGGGTCTGCGTCAGATAGCCGCCCACGAGCGGGCCGAGGGTCGGTGCCAGCAGCGCGAATACGCCCGCGATGGTGGTGGCGCGCAGCCGGTGGCGCTCCGGCATCAGGGTAAAGACGGCGGTGAACACCGCCGGAATCAGCATGCCGGCAAAAAAACCCTGCGCCACGCGGAACGCGATCAGCGCCCCGATCGAGTCACTCAAGGCGCAGCCGATACTCGCCAGGGTGAATGCAAAAGTGGCAGTGGCGAACATTCCGCGCAGCGAGAGCGCGCGGGTCAGCAGGCCCGTCAGCGGAATCGCGATTACCTCGGCCATCAGGTAGCTGGTCTGGATCCAGCCCAGCTGGGATTTTGAAAGTTCGAGCGCATCCCCGATGGTGGTCAGCGAACTGGCCACCACCTGGATATCGAGGATGGCCATGAACATGCCGACGCACATCGCGCCAAAGCCCAACCACAGCCGCAACGAATGGTGCGTCGCCGGCTCAGGCGGCGGCATGGCGGATGCCGAGGTCCGCGGCCTTGCCGCTCACCGCCGCCCCCCAGGTGAGGATCGCGGGACAGGCGCGCAGCAGCTGCGCGCAGGCGGCGCGACTGTGATCGTTCATCGCCAGCCGCGCGAACAGCGCGGAAGCATGCAGGCGGCGGGCGAAGTGTCTTTTCCAGGCGCGCGCATAGTCAGGACCGGCGCCGGGACCGAGGCTGAGCAGGCTTTGCGCCAGCAGCCACGAAGACTGGATCGCCATGCTGATGCCCTCGGCGATGATCGGATGGGCCTCGCCCGCGACATTGCCCGCAAAGAACACGCCGTCGCGATAACGGGCGCGGATACCGGGTCGGATCGGGCCGGTGGCCAGGATCGCGTCTGCCAGGGTTGCGCCCTGCAGCGCGCCCCGCACGCCTGCGGTGCTCGCCATAATGTGGCGGATGACCGCCTCGCCGGCCTTGCCCCCGTGAGTTTCGCGGGCTCGCGCGAGCGCATCACGGCGGATGCAGCAGGACAGGCTGATCCGGCCCCCATCACAGTGCACCATGCCGCCATAACCGCCGGGAAACGCCAGCAGTGGCATCACGCCCTGCGCCAGCGCCGCGTTGTGGAAATGCGCCTTGAACGCGAACAGGTCGGAGGGTGCGAAATCCGCCGTGATGGCGAATGGGCCGCGCATATTCCAGGACCCGCAGGCCGCGATCACCACCCCCGCGTAAATCTCATCGCCCGTGTCCACGCGCCGCAGCGTGAGTGTGTGCTGGTGCGCCTGCTTCGCGATGGCGATCACTTCCGCGGGCTGAAACAGCATCGCGCCGGCAGCGAGTGCGGCATCGCGCAGCAGCATATCCAGATGTTCGCGGCCCAGCGCGCGGCCCCATTCCTGCTGCGCCCATCGCGCGTTCGCCGCAGGCAGCGGGGCCTGCACCAACGTCGCACCCGCATAGGCGGCCAGAGTGTGCACCGGCGGCCCGGCCCGGGCGCGAAAGTCAGCGGCCACGCCGCAGGCCTCCAGCACCGGCATGGTCGCCGCCGAGATGAATTCGCCGCACACCTTGCGGCGCGGAAATGCGGTGCGCTCGATGAGCGCCACCGACCAGCCCGCCTGCGCCAGCAGCCGCGCCGCCGTGGCACCGGCCGGGCCGCTGCCGATCACGGCGGCGTCAAAGCGCATCGCGCTGCATCGACAGGCAGTGGGCCGCAAAGAAATGCGTGAAGGGCAGCGCCAGGCCTTCGCGCCGCTGCCAACCCGCCTCGGGCCACAGGTGCGACAGCTCGCCTCCCGCAAAACCCGCGCGCACGCTGGCGACGGCGTCGTGCCGTGTCACGTCATTGCAGGCGAGCGCGAACACCATGCGGCTGGCCAGCAGGGCCGCCCGCGAGCGGCGCGGCTCGCAGGCGACGAAGCCGCGCACCTGTTGCGCCGCCAGGCCCAGCAACTGCCGCAGGTCCGCCTCCCCCAGGTGATGCAGGAAGAGGTTCGCGGTGATTATTTGCGCATCCAGGCGCGGCAGCGCCGCGAATATATCCTCGGTGACGCTTTCGCAGGTCCAGCCCAGGGCCGCAAAGCCGGCGCGGGTGTGCGCGCTGACGACATCCTTTCGGTCCACGATCAGCGCCGTCACCTTCGGCCAGTGCGGTGCCATGCGGCGCGCCACGCCCAGCAGGAAGCGCCCATCGCCTGAGCCCAGATCGGCCAGCCGTCGCGGCGGCGCCAGCGATCGCAGCAGATTCGCCATGATGGTCTGCTGGCGCATGACGAAATTGATCCGCACCAGGTCGCCGCGCGAGGCGTGGGCCCGCGGATCGTCGGCCGCCAGCAGGTCGAGAATCTCCGGCTCCAGGGTGCGCGAAAAACCCACTTACGCCGCCAGGCGAAAGCGCATCGTCTCCGCCACCAGGCCCGGCCCGAAGGCCATCGCGCAGCCGCTGCTTCCGGCGGCGGCATTGCGCATCATCCGCTCGAGCACGAACATCACGGTGGCCGAGGACATGTTGCCGAAATCACTGAGTACGCCGCGCGACACCGCCAGTGCGCTCGGCGGCAATTCCAGGCTTGCCTCCACCGCATCGAGCACGGTGCGTCCACCCGGATGTACCGCCCACAGATCGATCGGCGCCTGCTCGTTCATGAACGTGGCGCGCGCCTGCGCAAGACCGCTGCGGATGGCGCCGGGTACCCCGCCGGACAGCACCATATCGAAACCCTGCTCGCGGATATTCCAGCGGATCAGTTCGGCGGTGTCCGGCACCAGCGCGGCCTTGAACGAATCCATCCGCACGCCCACCGGATCGGCCGAAACGAGCGCCGCCGCACAGCCGTCGCCGAATAGCAGGAAGGAGAGAATTTCCTCCAGGTCCGTGGTTTCGTGCAAATGCAGTGTGCACAGCTCCAGGTTCAGCGCCAGGACGCGCGCCGCCGGTTCGGAGCGCACGATATGGCGCGCCAGCTTCAACCCGTTGATCGCGGCATAGCAACCCATGAAACCCACGAAGGTACGCTCGATATCGGGCTTAAGTCCGCAGCGCTCCACCAGTTGCAGGTCGATGCCAGGTGCAAAGAATCCCGTGCAACAGGTGATGATCAGATGGGTGATGCGGCTGCGGTCCTCACCCACCAGCAGCCGTTCCGCCGCCTCGGTGGCAAGGTCCGGTGCGAATTTCTCGAACAGCTTCATGCGTGCGCCGGTGCCGGGGAAGGCACCGGGCCGGTAGAAATGAGCGGCATCGCCCTCACCCTCCGGCTCGAAAATGGAATGGCGGTGCGCTATCCCGGAGCGTTCCGCCATGCGGTTGAACAAGGCAAGACGGCGCTTGTCGCCCTTGAGCATCCTGCGCGCAAAGTCGATGAAGCCCTCATGCACGTCATGGGGCGGCAGCGCAGTCGCGATACGATTGATGAAGGCATCGGTCATAACTTCCCTGGCTGTAGGTGCCCCGCCGGGTGCATCGGGTTCAGTAACCGCGCGGGCACTGTCAGCGCTCGTCGGTTCCGGTCACGGCGATGAAGGTCGGCGACCCATCCCGCACCACCCGCAACAGCAGGGGAAGCTTGGGGCTGGGCATTTCCACCGCCGCCAGATCCGCGACGCTGGCCAATTGTTTCGTGCCCGCGTGCGTGATGAGATCACCGATGCGCAGTCCCGCCCAGGCGCCCGGCCCCGCCGCCCGCAGCTGCGTCACGATCAGGCCATTGGGCTCGTTCTCAGCCTTGACGGCCTTGCGCACCTCTTCCGTGGTTTCAGCCAGCCCCAGCGCGAGATTCGGCACCCACGTGTCGGTGCCTCCGGCCACGGCCGGATCAGCGGGCGGGTCCGGCAGTCTGCCGACCTTAAATGAAATCGGCAGCTGTACGCCCTCACGCTGCACGACCAGCTGCACAGTGGTGCCAGGGGCGAGCCGCGCCACTCTGCGGGGCAATTGGGTGAGGACCACTGGCACGGCGTCCAGGGTGAGCAAAACGTCGCCCACGTTGAGGACGCCCTGTGCGGGGCTTTCCGGATCAACCGCCGTGATCAGCGCACTGTCCAGGGCCTTCACTCCCAGCGCGGTACCAATTGCCGGGGTCAGCGCCTGCGTGGTGACGCCGATGTAACCGCGCTCCACGCGTCCATGAGCCTTGAGCTGCGCGATCACCTCGGCCACCGTTTCCGCAGGAATCGCAAAACCGAGTCCGACCGAGCCGCCACTCGGGGAGAAAATGGCCGAGGTCACCCCCAGTACCGTGCCATCGGTCGACAGCAGCGGGCCGCCCGAGTTGCCGCGATTGATGGCGGCGTCGGTCTGCAGAAAATCCACATACGGATCCGCCTCCAGGGTGCGGCCGCGCGCCGAGATGATACCGGCCGTGACCGTCTGGCCAAGTCCGTAGGGATTGCCGATGGCAATGACCGCGTCGCCCACCGAACTCCTTGCCGATGAGCCCAGTCGCAGTACCGGCAGATCCCCGAGCTTGACGCGTAACAGGGCGATATCCGTGGCCGCGTCGATGCCGACAATCTGCGCCGGAACTTCCCGGGAGTCCGACAATCGAACGCGCACGGTCCTGGCACCCGCGATGACGTGACTGTTCGTCACGATGAGGCCGTCCGCTGCGACCACAAATCCCGAACCCAGAACGCCGCCGCGCTCCTGCGTGTCCGGGCCTGCACCCGGTCCGGAGAGCAGGCGGTGCAGCATCGCCCCGACGGCGTCGGTTTCGATATCGGTGCGCGCCACCGCGCGATCCGCGGCATGTTGCGCGGCGCTCTGGCCTTGTTCTTCGACCAGGACGGTCACGACGCTGGGCGCGATGCGCCGCACGAGGTCCGCGTAGCCCGGCTGGGTGGCGCCCGCAAATGAGTACGCGGGTGCCAGCACGAAAGCGGCGAACATCAGAACGCAACGAAACTGGCGCAAGGGTCTGTTCAATGAGCGGCCGGATCCTGCAGTGAGGCCATCCACGTGGCTTTCGACATACTCCACGGTAGCACCTCTTCACTTCTACCCCAGTGCGACTCGGCTTGGAGCGTCGCGTTGTCAGATTTCATGCCGAGTCGACGTAGTACGCCGGCGATGAGCGGATTACCGCTCAACAGATGCGCGTGGACTGTCTCCAGCTGTAGTGACGTGAACGCAAACGCCAGCGCCGCTTCCGCTGCGTCGATCGCCAGGTCCTTGCGGGCGAGGCGATCGGCGATCCAGAAGCTGAGGTTTGCGCGCCCAAGCTGCAGCTGAATGTCGTGCAGCCCCACATAGCCTCCCAGCTGATCATGATCCAGGCCGGTGACCGCCCAATGAAGCGCGCAGCGCTTGCGCCATTCCACCGCATGACTCTCGATCCACCGGCGCGCCTGGCGCGCGTCGAACGGCCGCGGAACCGCCAAGGTCGCATCCGCTATCCGGTGGGCCGCGACGGCGCGGATCAACCCGGATATGTCCACCAGCGTAAAGGGCCGCAGGCGCAGGCGCGAAGTCGCAATGACCGGATAGCGCGTCTGCAGGAGTAGCGTGCACGAGCCCACCGGACCGTACTGTATCGACTCATCGAATTCTGCATTGACAGACATGTTTTTCATCCACCTTCTAACGAACGCTGTAGCCCTTGCCCGTCAGACAGGCCCCTTCCGCCCGCAGATAGTCGGCGTGCCTGGTCGCATCGGCTCCAACCTGGCCCGTGGCCCACTGCTGACAGTCGCTGCGATCCTTGGCCTGCTGCGAGGCGGACTGCCCGTTTTTTGGATAGGCAAACAGATCCGCCTGCCCGTCCGCCTGCTGCGCATCCGCTGGCGCGGCCGCCGCAACCTGATTCACCAGTCCCGCGGGTGGCGCGACCGTCTCGTATTCGTTCGCGGCACTGTCCCACTGGTAGTAGTTGTCATCGGCGTAGTAGTAGGGCACGCCATCCCAATAGTAAGTGGCGTAGGCCAGGGGCAACGCCGAGAACAGCAGTCCATACCCCAGCCATCCGGCGCCGCCGTAGTAGCCGCCCCAACCATACCCGCCCCAGCCATAGCCGCCTCTGCCACGCCAGCCGCCGTAGTAGCCACCGCGATACCCGCCCGCGCCGTGGTAACCAGGGGCACCACCATGGAAGCCGCCGCCACGGAAGCCACCGCCCCCATGAACCGCTCCGCCGCCGTGAAAGCCACCGCCGCCGCCGCCATGAAAACCGCCACCACCGCCCCCGCCGTGCTGCGCGAGTGCCGGACCGGCGCCCGCAACGGCCAAGGCCGCCAGTGCACCAATTACAAGCCGACTCAGTTTTCCAGTTGCCATGACAGCTCTCCATCGTTTCTGTAGGCTCGATTCTGGGCCCACAGTCCTTAGAATCCCGATGCCCCGCAGGCGCCGCTGGTTCTAATGGCTTCTTAATGCTCCTCTAATCTGGAAGGTCTTCAATTCTCCCAGGTTAACGTTGTAAATCTCCTGGGTTAACGATGCGAATCCTGGTAGTTGAAGATGACCCCAAGCTGGCGGAGTTCGTCGCGCGTGGGCTGCGCGGCGAGCGCTTCGCCGTGGATGTCGCCGGCAACGGTGTGGAGGGCGAGCGGTATACGCAAACCTACGAGTACGATCTGCTGGTACTGGACCTGCTGCTGCCCCAACTGAGCGGCACGGAGCTGCTGAGGCGCGTGCGCGTGGCACACCCGGCGTTGCCCATTCTCATTCTCACCGCTCGCGATGCGGTCGAGGACAAGGTGGTGCACTTCGAGGCCGGCGCCGACGACTATCTCACCAAGCCATTCGACTTTGCCGAGCTGCTGGTGCGGATCAAGGCGCTGCTGCGACGCACGCCCGCCGAGCGCGCGGACATTCTGCGCATTGCCGACCTGGAACTTAACCGGCTGACGCAGCAGGTGCGACGCGGCGGCCTGCGCATCGATCTCACCGCCAAGGAGTACGCACTACTGGAATACCTGATGTGCTCTCCGGGCCGCGTCTTCTCCCGCACCATGATTCTCAATCATGTCTGGGACCAGAGCTTTGAGGGAGTCACCAATATCGTCGACGTCTACGTGCGCTACTTGCGCAAGAAAGTGGACGAGCCATTCCCCGTGAAGATCATCCACACCATCCGCGGCGTCGGTTACTGCGTGCGGGAGGCAGAACCGGACGCTCATTCGGCCGCGGAATGAACACCCGCTCCCTGGAATTCAGACTGGGTGCCTGGTATGCGCTGTTGATCAGCGTCACGTTCATCTGCGTCGGCGCCGGCGCCTTCTACGGATTGCAGCAATACCTGCGCGGCAATCTGCGCGACACGCTCGGGCGCCGTTCCGCGCAGATCGTGCAGATCCTGATGCAGCAGCCGCCGGGCGTCACGCCCGAATCCCTGTCCAGCGCAATCGAGATGCGCATTTCTCCCGAGATCAACAATCGCTTCGTGCGCGTGAGTCGCAGGCCCGGTGGGCTGTGGTACGCCTCCGGCGCCCCTTCCGATAAGAGCTTTGATCCGCAGGCCGTCCCATCCGCTGCCGCCGGAAGCCTGGTGGAGGCGGGACACCTGCTGATCTTCGGTACCGATTTCCACGGCCCCGCCGGCAACTATCTCATCGAGGTCGCGGTCGCAACTGAGGCCATGCAGGACGCTCTCGAGCACCTGCTGATACTGCTGGTCGTGCTGATCCCCGCGCTCATCGTGTGTGCGGCCGCCGGCGGCTATTTTCTGGTCAACCGGGCGCTGCGCCCGGTCGATCGCCTGTCGCGCACGGCCGAGCAGCTGAGCCTGCAGAATCTCACGTTGCGACTGCCGGTACTGCAAAGCGGCGATGCGCTGGAAAGACTCTCGCTGGCGTTGAACAACATGCTGGCGCGGCTGCGCGACTCGGTAATGACCTCGCGGCGGTTTCTGGCGGATGCCTCGCACGAGTTGCGCACGCCGTTGACCATCATCAAGGGTGAGCTGCAGGAGGTGTCCCGTACCACCACGCTCACCAGCAACGAAGTGCGCGAACGGGTTGGCAGCGTCCTGGAGGAAGTCGACCGGCTCGAGCACCTGGTTTCCGGGCTGCTCGCGCTTTCGCGCCTGGATGCCGGCGAGGCGCGCCGCGAATGGCGCACCTTTGACCTCGCGCCGCTGGCGCGCACCACGGCCGAACAGATGCGCCTGATGGCCGAGGATCGTGGCCTCACCCTCGAGATCGTGACCACACCGGCGACGGTGTGCGGGGAGGCCGAGCGCATCAAGCAGGTCATCGTCAACCTTCTGGGCAATGCCATCCGTTTCACGCCACCCGGCGGCACCGTCTCGCTGCGCGTGCTGAGTGTCACCGACGGCAGCGTGCTCGAAATTCTCGACACCGGCGTGGGCATACCGGCGGCCGCCCTGCCCCGCGTGTTCGACCGTTTCTACCGGGTCGACGAAGCCCGCTCCCGCGAGGACGGCGGTGCCGGATTGGGACTGTCCATCGTGCGTGCCATCTGCGTCGGGCACGGTGCCGAAATTGCGGTCGAAAGCCGCGTCGGGCATGGCAGCTGCTTCCGGGTGCATTTCCCGCAGCATCACGTGCCGGTCGGAGCAGCGCCGTTGCATTCGCTGTAGGCATCGACCGTCACCGCAGACAAAATCATTGTGAGATCAATTGGGTAGACGTTGGGGGGACTGCAGATGTAGGGGTTAGTGAAGCGCATAGTTCCATTGCGCTGACAGGTGTCACGAAGCGCCGGATGTACAACATGAGTGTCACCTGTAACGAACGAGTGCCCACTATGAACACAGCATCTTCTCCATCTCCCGCCGGCCGAATCGTCGTCGGGATTGCCCTGGCCGCACTCTTCGGCGGAGGGCTATACATCTATATAGCGCGCAGTGAACACGCGATGCAGGTCGCTAATGCGACACCGGCCGCGCCGGTCGCACCGCCCGCCGCGCCACCCCCGCCGGATGCCACTGCGTCCCCGCCAGCTGCAACGGCATCCGCCCCGGTCGATGAGGCTGCCGCCGCCAGAGCTGCCGCGCTCGCCGCTCCGCCTGCGGCCACCGCGCCGGCTCCGAGCGTGGCGCAGAACGACACGGCAACGTCTTCTTCGGACCAGGCCAAGCCATCGAAGAAGAAGACTGCCTCAGAACGTCGTGCCGCGCGCAACCGCGCCAATGAGGGCTCCTCCGATACTGACCAGAGCTCAACGGCGAACACCAACGCCAAGCCTGCCGCCGGTAATTCGGACAGCTCCAGCAGCGTAGCAAGTAACAGTGCGAGCCCCCCGGCAGCCCCAGCCAGCGAGGCGCCCGCAGCGCCTGCGCCGGCCACACCCGCGCCGGCCGCACCTGATACCGCCACGGCGGCAAATCCCCCGGCGGCTGCGCCGGAGACTGCCGACCCCGTCGCTTCAGACAGCAAGATCTCGGCTGACGTGAAGACGGTGATTGCAACGGCCGCGCCGAACAGCAATGTGAACGTGACCACCACGAACGGTACGGTAGCGCTTGCCGGCTCGGTACCCAGCCAGGAAGTCGTTGATCAGGCCAAGCAAGCGGCCTTGCACGTTCCCGGTGTGAAGACCGTTGATACCTCGGCGCTGCTGGTCAACAACCAGTAGCGCAAGACCGTAGCGCAGAGCAGGTGCTCTAAGGACCGATGGGCCGCCCATCGGTCCTTTTCTTTGGCTCAGGCGCCAAAGTCCTTGGAGATTCCCACGAAGAAGCCGCGCCGTGCGCCCCACTGGGGTGCGAACACACCGATGCCCGAGCCACTGCGGATCTGATACATCTTGTCGCTCGCGTTGATGATGTCGAAGCGCAGCGTCAGCGGGCCGCCCGGCATCGTGAAGGCGTGCGAGGCGCCCAGATTCACCGTCAGGTAACTCGGAGTGTGGTCGCCATTGGGGATGCCCGACCCGTCGGGAAGCACCCCCGGGGGACCGTCGTCACGAAGTCCTGAGCCAAAGAGCAGATCCGTACTCAGACGTGTCCCGAACAGCATATAGGAGACCCCGCCGGAGGCAGACACGCGTTCTTCGTGATCGAGATGGATGTAGTTGTTCTCCAGATAGGCTTGCTGTACCTGGGTAAAACTGAACTGCGAGGACTCGACGTCCTTGCCCTTGGCCGTCTGGAAGGCAAGATTGCCGTAGATCGACAGATCGCTGACCGCGTAGTTGCCGGTGAACTCGACTCCGCCGAGATGCCCATACTTGTAGTTGAACGGGGTCAGGATGATCGGTGCGCCAAACTGGCCTTCATCGATGAGATTCGACGCCTGCTCGTAGTAGCCGTCGATGCCCAGCGTAAGGCTGTTCCACAGCTTCTGCTGAACGCCCAGATCATAATAGTTGGCACTCTCCGCGATCGGTGCACTGTCTGCCGTGACGGAGCCGATGGGCAGTGCGCTGGTGCCGTAAAAGCGCGTGTAGTCCGCGCTGCTGACCAGCTCGAAGGGAGGCGGAGTAAAGTACTTGGAATAGCCACCATGTATCGTGGTCCCTTCCGGCAGCTGCCACACGAAGTTGATGCGCGGGCTGACCTGATTGCCGTGCGAGTAGGCACTGTAGCTGTCAAAGCGCAGGCCGTAGTTCAACGTGAGTTCGCTCAGGACCTTCCATTCATCCTGCAGGTAGACGCTCTCGATCTCCTGGGACTGATTGCCGGTGTCGAACACGGTGACGGGCATGTCGACGGCCGTGCTCGCAAGGCAGATACCGGGGACCTCAACGCCCTGGCATAGCGTCTGGGTATTGGTTGTGCTCGTCGCGGCATCGTGCTGTAGGTAGACGCCCGCTCTGAGGGTATGAGCCGCATTGAGCGTGTAGGAAGCATCGGTCTGCCAGCCAATGGCCGTGTCAGCCTTGAAGGCATCCTGGGCAAGACCGTTGTAGAGCAGATCGCCGGTCCAGTCGGGCGAGAAGTGCAGACTGCTGAAGCGTGCTGAGAGGGAGCTTTGCCAGTTGAGATCGTCCGAGGAGTGCTGCCAGCTGAGGATGGCGTATTCGGCAAGCTCATGCTGGTTCTCGTTCACATCATCGCTGAGGAAGTCGGTCATGCCATTGACTGCGAGCCCCAGCGACGGTTGCAGGCCGCGCTGGTTCGGAATCTGGTAGGCATCATCTGATGCACCCAGTATCAGGGAGATTCGATTCGACGGATCCAGAATGTCTTCGAGATAACTGAACCCGTGAACCTGGGTGGAATGATCGTGCAGGGGATCGGTACTCCCGTCCGGAGACTCGATGCCGAGATCATTGCGAAGCATGTCCCCCGTGACGAAGTAACTGAAGTTGCCGGAACTGCCCGCGAACTCGGCAGATGGTTGGAATGTATCGTGACTGCCGCCGTAGACCGACACGTTACCGCCGGGTTGCAGCAGGCCGCCGTTGGTCGTCAGGTCGATGATCCCGGCAGTACGCAGTCCGTACTCGGCCGGCAGCGCCCCGGTGATCAGGTTCAAGGAGGAGATCAGCCTGGGGCTCAGGGTCTGGCTGAAGACGCTGATGCCCTCGGGCAGGATGACGCCGTTCAGGCGGTACTGCAGGTCGTTGTGGTCACCGCGGACATGGAGTTGTCCGAAGGAGTCCTGAACCACATCCGGTGCCTGCAACAACACCTGGTTGAGCTGAACGTTCTCGCCACCTGGCGTCGCAGCGATAGCGTCGCTGGTGATCACATACGTCGAAGCCCCGGTTTGGGTTTCGATGCCCGAACGTGCGGCGTTGAGCCGCTGGGCCGTAACGACGACGGTCTGGATGGAGTTGTCAGCGCCGGCATCAGCCGTCGCCGTGGCCGTCGTGGCAGTGGTATCGGCATCAGCCGCATAGAGGACAGGCGCGATCAAAGGTGACGCGCACACACACACCGCCGCAAGGCGGGTCCTTGAAAATGACATGAGTCTGTATCCTGTTTAACGCAACGAGCGCATCCGACGCCTAATGACGCCGGATGATCGAACGACCAAACGAAAGCCCCAACGAAGAAGGGGGCTGTACAGGATCAGACTAGGGGTGGGCCGCGAGCGTCATAGGACGCCGCGAAAATCTTTTCTGGACGGAAAATTGAAAGCGGTGGGCGAATGATGTCGTGTGCGGTTGCCGCGCTTGGCAGCAGCGGCATGGCCGGCGCCGCCCCGTGACCACCCGCGTACTGGCACAACAGGCAGTGAACGTCCGCACCGCCCAGGCGACCCGACTCATCCTCGTGGAAGTGCGCGGCCTGCGCCATACCGGCGAGCAGCACAACCATGGCCATCGCCATGGCGATGCGCCGCAGGGGTCGGATGCGTAACAGAAAGTTCGAACTCGAACTCATGGCGAGCCGGATTACCTTGTGCCCCATGGCCGTAGGGAAGCTAGGACTATCATAGTCTTACTATAGTTCCCCACGATGGCAAGCGGAAGCTTGTGAAGATTCGCGTGAACCGGATCTGGCGACACCCGCAAACGAGATCACGCGGCCACTGTCTGAGCGAGGCTGTCGAGCCACATGTCGAGACAGCGCTGGCCGCACGCCGCGCTGCCGGCCGCCAGCGACTGAGCCTGAGCCCTCAGGTTGCGCACGCTGACACCCGGCGTTGTCGCGATCTCGCAGGCGTGGCCGATGAGCCAACGTTCAAAGCCCGCCGCCGTGGCTTCGGGATGGAACTGGAACGCCAGCACCTGGGGACCCACTGAAAACGCCTGGTTAACACAAACTGCCGTGGAGGCCAGGCGCGTGGCGCCCGGTGGCAGATCAAAGGTATCGCCGTGCCAATGCAGCACGGCGACATCTTCCAAGCTGGCCAGCGGCCCCTGGCGTCCGGCATCGGTCAGTGTCAGCACGGCCCAGCCGATCTCCTTGGCCGGGCCCGGGTAGACCCTCGCCCCTAGGACTCGTGCGATCAGCTGGGCGCCCAGGCAGATGCCAAGCAGCGGTAGGGCGCCAGCCAGCCGGCGCTGGATGATGGCCAGTTCCTCCAACAGGAAGGGGTACAGGTCGTCCTCGTAGGCACCGATGGGGCCGCCGAGGATGACCAGCAGATCTGCCTTGTCCGCCCTCTCGCCCGCGAGGGGGTCGACGCCAACGTCGAGATAGGTGAGTTCGTAGCCACGACGCTCGAGGATCGGGGCGAAGTCGCCCAGATCCTCGAAATGAACATGTCGGATGACTATGACGGACTTCATGATCGCTTCCCGTTCAGGCCCTGAAGTAGCGGCTGGCCGATAGCATATCGCCGCTCGCCGACACTCGCCCTTCAATACCCGAACTTGTAATGCAGCTCGCCGTAGATCTCGCGCGGGTTGTCCCAATGAAAGCCGTCGAAAGTGAGACTGTTGTCGACGAGCAGGTGTTTGTCGGTAACGTTCACGACGGTGAGTGAGGCCGAGAGGCTCGGGCTGAACTCCTTGCCGAGGCTCACATCCAGGGTACCGTGGCTTGGCAGATGACTCGGGGGTGCATCGCCATTGGAGAACCCAGAGCCGAAGTAAAGATTCATCGAAGCATAAGCCTGCCAGGGCAACTGAGCACGGAAGCCGACATTGAGCGTGTTGCGCTGGTCGTGATCCAGCGCGTAATTGCCGGTTGGCGGTGTGAAGTCCGTGAGACCACCGGTGATGGCACCGGTTCCGTCGGCGGTCTGGTTCGAATAGGTGACGTACACCTGCTCGCCGGCCCAGAAGCGCGGTGAGCGTACCGTGAGTTCGTTGCCTGCAATCAACGCTCCCGTAATCGTGATCGGCAGGAAGACGTTTGAATTGCCGATCGGATTGTGGTCGAAGAAGTTCTGCGACTGCGTTCGAAAGTGATCGACATCGATCGTCCAGTCGCGCACCGGAATGGTCAAGCCGACTTGATACTCCTCGTCGCGCTCGCCGTGCAGCGGCAGGAACCCCAGCGCGCTGCTCTGCGCAAAGGCCAACAGCGGTCCGGAGATCGTCTCAAGGGGTGGGGGCTGATAAAACTTTCCCCAAAAGCCCCGCAGTACCCAACCGACCACCGGGAGCTTGATGGTCGTTCCCAGTCGCGGGTCGGTGGCGTTTTCACTGATCAGCCCCTCGAAGTGTGTCTGGCGGACTCCTCCTGAGAATGCGAGCCAGTCGGTGAGCTGAAAAGTGTCCTGCAGCCACGCGGCCTCGACGTTGCCGTTGGGCCTGAGAGATTGGACGACGGGGGAATAGCTGCCATCGTTGAACAGGACGTTGAAGAACTGGTTGTCGGCTTGACCGAAGGCGTACAGACCGGCATCCAAGGTGTTGCGGCCGGCGCTCACGTGCAGGCTTTCCTGGCCGCCGAAGTAGGTGGACGAGCGCTGGGCCGTGGTACTGATCGGGTCGTCCCACGCGGCCCCGTCATAGTCGGCCCGGTTGTAGTGGTAGAAAAGCGAACTCGTCAGCGTGGTCGAAGTGCTCAAGGTGCGAACCCACGAAAACAGCGTGTACGAGTCGGCCTCGCGCTGCACGTCGCCCGCGATCTGCCCCGGTGTGTTCGGGATCTGGTAGTCGTCGCGCCGGGCGGACATCACCAGGCGGAACTGGTCATCCGGCGTGAGGTTGTAGGTCAGTGTCGAGAAGCCTCCATAGCCGTCCTGCGCGTCGTGAATGATTTCGGCGTCCGGTGTCATGAGCCCCAGACTGCTGCGGTTGCCGTTCACACTCGCGTAGTACGCCAATTGGTCGGTATGGCCACCGACGCTGGCATAGTCGTTGGTCTGGCCGAAATTGCCGCCGCTGACCATCAGGTCCGCTTCGTTGTCGCGCTCAAATCCCGTGCGTGGCACGACGTTGAACACGCCGTAGGTCCGATCGCCCTCGGCCGCACCGTAGCCGCCGCGATCCACCTGCATGTAGTCGATGTCCTTCGGATCGATCTGCGGTCCTAAGTTGCTGGCGATATTGGTGTTGGGAATCTCGACCCCGTCGACCTCCCAGGTGACCTGGTGGCCGCCGCGTACATGCAGCTGATCGTGGACGAAGTACGCGCCCGGGACGTAATCCGTGATCATGGCGAGGCTGTTGCTGCGATCGGCACCCGGGGTCATCTGGATGTCCTGCCGATCGACCAGCGTGCTCGAGGTGAAGGAGCCCGCGTTGGGCACCGTGGTTGCGCTCACCGTGACTGTCTCCAAGGAGTCGCCGGCGCTGAGCTGAACGTGCGTCGACGGCGCGGCACCTGCCACCACCGTCAATGGCAGCGCCGTGGTCACAAAGCCGCTTTGACTGACGTTCAACACGTAGTCGCCCAGCGGCACCCCCGGGAAAGCGAACTCGCCATTGCGGTCGGTCTGGGTACTGCGCGACCAAGCCGATGTGGCTGCTTTGAGCTGCACACTGGCGGCGGCCACGGGACGGTGCTGAGCGTCATGCACGACGCCGTGGACGTCGCCGATATCCGCGGCGCGTACGCAGGCAGATGAAATGAGTGCCGCCGCCATGAGGATGGCAAAAATCGACGGCACGAGGCGCTTGTTGAAAGCGTAACCCATGAAAAGTCTCCCTGAACGAGAACCGAATACAGCCGCGAGAACGCGTCCTGCTTAGGAACGCGCTCTCGTTGAGGTGCTGGACAAAGCGCCAGCTGCTGATGGTCGGGTCAGGCTGCGGCGGGAGGACCGCGGACGTGGGGGAGATAGACGAGCCGGACTATCGTGGCCGCCACGACGCCGGGTGCGATGCGTACCAGCTCGGTCGACGAGCTGTCCGTGAGCACAGCAAGCTGCGACGGCGGCCCACTGGCGCACGCCGTGCCGAACACACAATGTTCGGTCTGTGATTGCGGTCCACCGTGGTGATGGTGGTGGCCACCGAGCATCAGCAGTTCCGCCGGAAAGCCCTCCGGGCAGATCTCCACCGTGAAGGGCCGCTCGCTCGACGGCATGAAACCTTGCGGAACGAGCGCGCGGACGGCGAATGCGAGCAGCATTACGCCGGCGATCAGCTTGCGCGTGGCCTTATTGGATAGACAGATGCGCATCGTCCGCTTGAGCAAATTCGCTGCGAAGAATGCGCATCATACTAGCCGGATTCACCCAGGAAGCGATAGCGATACGCGCCGCCGTCACGCACGACCCGCCCGGCCGAAGGGTCACGGAAGTGGGCGGGGAAGCACACCAGTGCTTCATCGACGGCGCGCGCGATGGTGCGCAGGCGGGTCGCACGGGCCATTTCCGGATCGCTGTCAAAAGACATCGTCAAATCTGGCCGCACCAGCTGCACGGGATGGTGGACCACGTCACCCCAGAAGATCGCCCGCTCACCGCCACACTCGGCGAGCACGGAGAAATTGCCCGGCGAGTGTCCGAAGGCGGGCTCGAGCCACACGCCATCGCCGATCTGGCGATGGACGGCGATATTCTCCTCGATCAGCTCCGCTCGGCCCGCCTCGTAGACCGGCAATACTGAATCGCGGAAGGCGCGCAGGTGATCGTCTTCCAGTTCCTGCTGACCAAAGTGCTCGAAATCGCGGCGCGAGAACAGGTAGCGCGCGTTGGCGAACGTCGGCACCCACTTGCCGTTGTGCAGCCGCGTGTTCCAGCCGACATGGTCGAAATGAAGATGGGTGCACAGCACCAGATCAATGTCGTCCGTCGTCAGGCCAAGCCAGGCAAGATTCGCGAGGAAGGGGGTCTCGACCCGGTCGACATCCGGGATCGAGCGGTGCTTGTGGTCGCCGTTGCAGGCGTCAACCAGCACCGTGAGTCCGTCGAGCTGCAGTACGTAAGAGTGCATGCTCATCGTGAAGGCCGAGTGCTCGGGGGTCGAGCCTAGCGTCTCATCCGTGTACCAGGTGGCCAGTCGCGCAAGGTCATCCGGCGTGATCCCCGGCACGATCAGCGGCATCGGTGGGCCGCATTCCATCTCCAGTACCTTCTGAACAGTCATCCGCCCGAGCGTCACTGGCCGCATCATCCGCCCCCTTCACGAGGCGGACGCTAGCACAAGCGCGCGGCGCCGTCTCGCGCGCGGCGGTCCCTATCGATCTCGAAGTGCCATTGCCACGATGGTCGCGGCCCAGCAGGTCACGAGCACCACAAGAATCGTCGCGAAAGTTGCGCGCCACGCGAGCATTGACCGCGGACCCCGCAATTTCGTAGGGACGCTTTCGCTTGATGGTATCCAGGTGAGAACCTTGCCATCAGCGTCGCTGAAGCGGATTGGTGAGGGCGGTGTGGCCGCCCGGGGAACCGTGTGCCGCAGGTTTTGCGCCTTCATCCGAGGCCACCATTACTGGGAAATTCCGGCTAGCAGCATCATGGTTTCCCGGCCTCGGGTCTTGGATAACCCTGCCCCCGTTTGATTGAAGAAGCTGTTATGCGCCGGCTTGACCCGCTTTCGCGGTCTTGGCAAAGTAACGGCCAGCGCGCTGCTTTGGCGCCTCCTGTCCGCGGCAAGGGATCATCCCGCAAAGCAAAACCTGTACCAGAAGACCACCTCTTTTCAGCCTGATTGAGCGGACGACGGCACTGAAATGAAAGGAGGTCCCATGACCACTGACAGCTACGGCTCGCTGACGCTGCCCGCCAGACCCGATCTCGATTACTTGAAGAAACAGGCCAAGCAACTGCTGCGCGATGTTCGTGCGCAACAGGGAGAGGCGCTGCAGGCCATCCTGGCCTTTCATCCACGGCCAGCCGAATTCTCCAGTCTGCGCGATGCCCAACTGGCGCTGGCGCGCCGCTACGGTTTTGCCGACTGGGAACAGCTGCGTAACGAAGTCGAGCTGCGGCAACTGCGCAGCGGCACGCCCCAGGAACAGGCGGAGCGCTTCATCCTGCATGGCTGCCTGCGCTATAACGGTGATGATCAGGCCTGGCGTTACCGGCGCGCTTCGCAGTGGTTGCACGAAATGCCGCAGTTGGCCCGCCGTGACTTCTACTGCGCGCTGGTGGCGGCGGATCTTGCGGCCGTGCGCGACTTCCTGCGCCAGGATCCGACCCTGGCGCAGCGCAATGGTGGCCCGTGCGACTGGCCTGCCCTGATGTACGTGACCTACAGCCGCGTCGAACAGAACCCGAAACAGGCCACGGCGGTCGCCAGACTGCTGCTTGAGTCCGGAGCCTCGCCCGACTCCCATACCAAGGAACCCAGCGGATTCACCGCCGTGACCGGCGCCGTCGGCGAAGGCGAAAGCGGGCCTATCGCCTGCAGCCCGCATCCTGGTGCGGACGAACTGGTGAAGTTGCTGCTCGACGCCGGTGCCAGTCCCAATCAAAGCCAGGCCTTGTACAACACCATGTTTGCCGACCGCCTCGGCAAATGGCTGGCGATGTTCGTGCAATACGGTCTCAAGGCCGGCGATCCAGCCAACTGGGGTCCGGACGACAACGAGCCGATATTCGATTTCCTGCTGTCGCAGGTGGTGGTGCAGGGCAAGCTCGAACTCGTTCGCTACCTGCTCGAACGCGGCGCCAATGCCAATGCCGTGAGCCGCTACAACCACCGTTGCGCGCTCACCATTGCCCAATTGACCGGGCGGGCCGAAATCGCGGACTTGCTCACCCAATTCGGCGCCACCGCCGAGCCGCTCAACCACGCCGATCAATTCCGCGCGGCCTGCGCTCAGCACGATCGAAAACTCGCCGGCAAACTGCTGCGGCAACATCCGCAACTGCTGCAGGACAATGACCTTTTCCGCGACTGCGCCATGGTCGATGTCGACACCTGTCTGTGGCTCGTCAAGCAGGGCTACGACATCAACACCCGCAACCGCAGCGGGCAGACCGTGCTGCACAGCTACGCCCTGTGGAATAACCCTGAGGCCGTCACCACGCTGTTGCCACATGGTGCCGATCCGGACGCGCAGGAATACCACTGGCAGGCGACCCCGCTCGGGATGGCCCTGCATCACCATCACTGGCCGGTGATCGATGTGCTGCTGCCGATTTCCAACAATCTCTTCGACGTTTGCCGCATGGCTGATGCCGAACGCGCCGCGATATTGCTCGCCCGTGACCCGGCCCTGGCGCAGCAGCGCACGCCGATGGGTAATTCCCCGCTGCATGTCATCAGCCAGGCAAAGCAGGATGATCCCGACTTCGATGCCAGCGTCGCGACCATCGAGCTACTGCTGAAGTTCGGCGCCGAGCCGATGGCAGTCAACCATGAGGGCAAGACCCCTGCGCAGTGGTATCGCCAGCTCGGGATGGACGAGCTGGCCGACTACATGTCCGAGCGATGCCGCACGCAGTGATATTCTGAAGGCCGATTCAATTGCTGACGATCCGCCGATCCATCCGTACTGCGCCCTTGGGAAAACGATGAGCGTCCGTATAGCCTCACTGCACTGTTATCCGCTCAAATCCGGCCGCGGCGTCGATGTCGAGCAGACACCGCTGACCGCCGCCGGATTGCTGAACGATCGCAGCTGGATGATCGTGACAGCAGCGGGTCGCTTCCTGACCCAGCGCGAGCTGCCACGGCTCGCCCTGGTCCGGCCGCGGCTCACCGACACTGAGTTTGTGCTGGAAGCGCCCTCCCGCGAGCCGCTGGTGGTTTCGCTCTTCGATCCGTGTACCCGTGTCCCGGTCGTGGTCTGGGGCGATACCTGCCCCGCATTCGATGCCGGGGATGTGGCAGCTGCGTGGCTGCAGGCGTTTCTGGAGCGCGAGTGTCGGCTGGTGCGTTTCGACCCGCAGCATCGGCGACTGAGTGCGCGCGCCTGGACCGGTGAACTGGAAGCCGAAAACCAATTCTCCGACGGATTTCCCGTACTGGTCATCAGCCAGGCTTCGCTCGCCGATCTGAACTCGCGTCTGCAGCGGCCACTGCCGATGAACCGCTTCCGGCCCAACATCGTCATGGAAGGCCTCGAGGCCTACGACGAGGACCGAATTGCCGAGCTGTACGACGATACGGTCACGCTGCGACTGGTGAAGGCCTGCACACGCTGCCGTATCACGACGACCGACCAGGAAACGGCCGGCCTCGACGGCAAGGAGCCGCTGCAGACGCTGAAGAGTTACCGCTTCGATCCGAAGCTGAATGGCGTCATCTTTGGCCAGAACGCCATCGTGGTGCGCGGTGCCGGATCCACGCTCAGGCGTGGTCAGGGTTTGCAGGTACGCTGGAAGAGCGACTGTTCACAATAATGCGCGCGCTGCGATCGTAGCTGAAGTACGCCCACGCCCAATCGATGAGCACCACCAGTCGGTTGCGGAAGCCGATGAGGAAGAAGATGTGCGCGGCCAGCCAGAAGCCCCAGGCGAGGGTCCCGGACAGCTCCTGGCCGTGTATGTCAACGACTGCCGCGCGACGGCCGATGGTCGCAAGCGTGCCGAAGTCACGGTAGCGAAACGCCGGGTGGGGGTGCCCGGCAAGGCTGGCGGAAATGCATGCTGCCGCGTGCGCACCCATCTGTTTGGCAGCCGGCGCAATGCCCGGCACGGCGCGTCCGTCGCAGGAAATGCTGGCCAGATCACCGACCACGAGCACTTCCGGATGGCCGGGAAGCGCGAGGTCCGGCTGGACCAGCACGCGCCCCGACCGGTCCAACGGTGTGCCCAGCATGCCTCCCAGCGGTGATGCGGATACCCCCGCGGCCCACAGGATCGTCTGCGCGGGGATGCGCTCCTCGCCCAGCTCAACGTAACCGGAATCCATCGCCGTCACCGCTCGACCGGTTCGCACCGTGACCCCGAGGCGGGTCAGCTGCGCGAGCGCCTTGGCCGACAATCTGGGCGAGAGATTCGAGAGCACGCGTTCACCGGCTTCGATCAGCAATACTCGTGCGTGTCGTGGATCGCTGTGCCTGAATTCCGGTGCCAGGGTGTGGCGCGCGATCTCCGCCAAGCTTCCCGCCAGCTCCACGCCGGTCGGTCCACCGCCGATAATCGCGAAAGTCAGCCACGCATCCCGACGCTGCGCATCCGTTTCCAGTTCGGCTCTTTCAAAGGCGGTCAGAATTCGCGCGCGAATGGCCAGCGCGTCATCCAGTGTCTTCAGACCCCGCGCATGTTCGGCCCACTCATCGTGACCAAAGTAGGCATGGCCCGCGCCTGAAGCGACGATGAGGTAATCGTACTCAAAGACCTGCTCGCCCAGGTACACACGGTGCCCCGCGAGGTCGATGCTCTTGACCTCACCCATCAGTACCGCGACATTCGATTGCCCACGCAGGATGTGCCGCAGCGGTGCCGCGATCGAGGGCGCCGCCAGTCCCGCCGTGGCCACCTGGTACAGGAGCGGCTGAAACAGGTGGTGATTGCAGCGATCGATCAGCGTGATGTCCACGTCCGCCGAACCGAGCGCCCGGGCGGCCCAGAGTCCGCCAAAGCCACCACCTACCACGACGACTCGTTTGCGGGATGACATCGCATAAGCATAGCGAACTGGCGGGCCCCATTGCTGCAGCAATGCTGCGGGTGCGACTTCGCTATGCGAAAACCCGTCACAGATTCACCCGGATCAGACGCAGGTCAATGGCCTGATCCGCTTTCTGAAAACCATTTCCACGCGGCCGAGGGCGGCAAGGTGCGTCGGGCTTTCTTAAGCGCACTGCACTGCCGCATGATTAGGCTACCGCCATCGTTTACAGTAGCCCTTGGCCGCACCAACCAATAAATATCGGGCAGCCCCAGATCTCATGCTCCTATACGGTGTTCCGCGTGTACACACGCTAGCCGGATGCCTTTCGGCTGCGGCACTATCAATGCTGCTTGCCACCGCCGCCCTCGGTCAGACGCTGGCACAAATTCCTGACGGATCGGCGCCGGCGCAGCAGATACCGACAGAAGTACTGGTCGCACCGCGGCTGTTCAAGCCGCTGCAAATAGAATATCCCTTGAAGGAAATACGTCAATTCGGCGAAGGTTGGGTCAATCTCGGCCTGATGGTGGATCCGACTGGCAAGCCGTTCGAGGTGACCGTCACTTCGTCGAGTGGAAATAAAGTGTTCGAAAAGCAAGCCATTGAAGCAGTCGAGCGCGCGGCGTTCACGCCCGGATTGCTGAATGGCCAGCCCATCGAATCTGCAACTGAGTTCAAGGTCGTATTCGTATTCTCAGAGCCTATGACCGGGGCCAGAGCGGAATTCGTTGATCGGTATCACACGCTTCAGAAAGCGATAAAGGCCAAAGATCGAGGCGCAGCAGACGCGGCGCTGAAACATCTCGAGGTTAATAACCTGTACGAGGATGCCTTTTTCGGACTGGTAACCTACGAGTACGCGCTCGAATGGGGCGATGAGGCCCAGCAACTTGCTGGCCTGCAACGTGCCATCGCCCATGAGAAAGGAGCGCATTATTTGGGCAAGGGCGAATTCCAATCAGTGCAACTCGAATCTCTTGTGCTCGACGTCAAGCTGCGTCACTACGCTGAGGCGATGGCTGCGTGGTCCAGCCTTTTGAGGTCAGGCATTGACTCAGCTACCATCGAAAAACTTCTGCCGATGATCCACCAGGTAGATCATATTCGCCTCCTGGACCAGACGTACGACGTCCCCGGATCAATGCCCGACGGGACTTGGCAATTGGAGTTGTTCGAACCGAATTTTCGAATCAGCGTCAGCCAGGGACACCTTTCTCAAGTAAAATTGCGCTGCGCAAAGGGCTTTGTCCGCTTCGCATTTGATCCCACTCTCGAGTACAAGGTCGCGACCAAATACGGCAACTGCGCCATGGAGCTGGATGGGGATCCAGGAACGGCTTTCATCCTGACGCAGTTCTGATGAACCGGGCCACGCTTTGCGGTCTGTTGGTCGCGGTCATTTGTTGTGCTCCGAATGCATTGCAGGCCGCACGAGTCATCAACTCTGTGGGCTCGACCAGTCGCGCTTACGTCGACGACAGCCGCATGAATTGGGAGCACACGGGCACGCGCCCCCTGAACACAACCATCTGGTACCCGACCAAGATGTCTGTCGACAAACATCAAGGCCATTTCCGGGATGCAAATCCGCTGTTTATTCCGTTGCCGCCGACATCGCAGGACGCGCCGCTGTCGAACTCGCGCCAGAGGTACCCGCTGATTCTCATTTCGCATGGCACCGGGGGCTCAGCCTCCGGAATGTTCTGGCTGGGATATCGCCTCGCCTCCCGCGGCTATATCGTGGCTGCCGTCAATCACCACGGCAATACGGGCGCAGAGTCGAAAATGGATCCACGCGGCTTCCTGCTGTACTGGGAGCGCGCCAAGGACATTTCGGCTGTTCTCGATAAGTTGCTTGATGATCCGGTGTTCGGGTCGCGAATCGACCGCCAGCAAATCGGCGCCGCGGGTTTCTCATTGGGCGGTTACACCGTGATTGCGTTGGCGGGAGGTCGCTTCAACCACAGCGAATACGACCGGTTCTGCGGCTCTTCCGCGCGCGACTTCACTTGTGGCCCTCAGCCGGAGTTCCCCGACGCTCCCAAGCTGTTCCAGGATCTCAAGGCCGGCGACAGTGTCGTGCGGAACTCACTGATGCACTCGGGCGATTCATACCGGGACAAGCGGATACGGGCGATCTTCGCGATAGCGCCGGTGTTTGGGCGGGCGTTTACGCGTACTGATGTCAGCGACATACGCATACCGGTCGAGATAGTCGTTGGCCGCGGGGACACCGTGGCGCCGCCGGCGACGAATGCTCAGCACTACGCCGCGCTGATCTCCGGCGCCAAGCTGGTGCTGCTGCCGGCCACGGTTACCCACTACACTTTCGTGCCGGCATGCACCGACCTAGGCAAGCAGACATTGAGCCGCCTGTGCTACGACGCACCCGGTCTCAATCGTCAAAAGGTACAGGCAGAAGTTGCCGACTTCGCCGCCGCATTTTTTAGCCCAGCAGCGAACTGATCTTCTGCGCATCCGCAGGCGTCGCGGGGTTGTAGACGACCATGCTCAGATCCGGCCGACCATCGACGGCGAATGCTGAATATTCGAAGGCGATCAGGCCGAGCAGCGGATGGCGTATTTGTTTGACGCCCTCGCCATGGGTGCGCACATCGTTGTCCCGCCACATCGCCGCAAACTCGGGGCTGAGACGGCACAGTTCATCGACCAGCGGTTGCACCTGCGCCGCCGCACCCGCGCGTGCCGCATCCACCCGGAACGCGGCCACGACGAAGCGCGCCACGCTCTGCCAGTCGTACTGCGCTGCGCGCACGCGCGGATCGAGGAAGATGAAGCGCAGGATATTGCGCTGCTGCGGCGGCAACGCTGCGTAGTCGGTCAGCATCACGGTGGCCGCGCGGTTCCAGGCCACCACGTCCCAGGTCGCGGTCCTGATGAGTGCGGGGCTCGGCTGCAGCGCATCGAGCACGCGTTGCAGGCGCGGCGTGACGCCTTCGTCCTTGCGGTAGCGCACCTGCGGCGGGCGGCCGAGGCCGAGCAGGAACAGATGCTCGCGCTCGACTTCCGTCAGCATCAGGGCCCGCGCAATCCGCTCGAGCACCTCGGCCGAGGGGGCACCACCGCGTCCCTGTTCGAGCCACGTGTACCAGGTCGGGCTTATATTCGCGCGCTGCGCCACTTCCTCGCGGCGCAGGCCCGGGGTGCGGCGCTGGCGCGCCGGGAAGCCGAACGCCGCCGGATCGAGCTTCGCCCGGCGATCCTTCAGGTAGGACCCGAGCCGGGTCTCCGTCGCGCTGTGTTCGCTCACCGTGTTAGTCATTATAACAGGATAATGTCACTACTTTACTAGAATAACTCCTGGGCGGACAGTTGTCGCCATCGAAAAAGCAGGAGATGTGTCATGCGGATATTCGTCACCGGAGCCACCGGCTGGGTCGGCTCAGCTATCGTCCAGGACCTGCTCGGCGCCGGCCATCAGGTGCTCGGCCTGGCTCGCTCCGACAAGGGGGCGCAGGGGCTTGGCGCCGCGGGCGCCCAGGTGCATCGCGGTTCGCTCGCGGATCTGGACAGTCTCAAGAGTGGTGCGGCGCAAGCCGACGCCGTGATCCACACCGCCTTCAACCATGACTTCGCGAAATTCGCGGAGAACTGTGCGGAGGACCAGCGCGCCATCGAGGCGCTCGGCGCCGTGCTCGAAGGCTCCACGCGTCCGTTGCTGGTGACCTCCGGGTTGGCACTGCTCGCCCCGGGTCGCACGGCGACCGAGGCGGATACGCCAAACTCTGCCTTTCCCCGCAAATCCGAGGCGGCGATGGCCGCGCTGGTGGAACGCGGCGTGCGGGCATCGACCATCCGGCTGGCGCCGTCAGTCCACGGGCATGGCGATCACGGTTTCGTCCCCATCCTGATCCGGATCGCGCGCGAAAAAGGCGTGTCCGCCTATATTGGCGAGGGGCGCAACCGCTGGCCGGCCGTGCACCGGCTCGATGCCGCCCCCGTCTACCGGCTCGCGCTCGAGCGCGGCGCGGCGGGCGCCCACTTCCATGCCGTGGCCGAGGAGGGCGTGCCGTTCAAGCAGATCGCCGAGGTCATCGGCCGGCGCCTGAACCTTGCCGTGGTCTCGAAGGCGCCCGAAGAGGCGGCCGAGCATTTCGGCTGGTTCGCGATGTTCGCAGGCATCGACGCCCCGACATCGAGTGCGCGCACCCGCGCGCAGCTCAACTGGCGGCCCGAGCAGCCCGGGCTCATCGCCGATCTGGATCACCCGGCCTATTTCGCGAAGCCGTAGTACTCCACCAGGTTCGCGGCCACTCGCGTGGCTTTTGGCGGTACTTCGCAGCGCTCCAGAATGCCCGTCTCGAACGCCTTGAAGACGGGCAGATCCGTAACCGGGGCGGATTCGTCCGCCTTCAGGTTCAGGAACACGTGTGTGAACTCATTGCCATCCTGAAACAGCGCATAGGCCACGCCTGCGGGCGGCGTGGCATGCAGCCGCGCAAACACGGCGCGCGACAGCGCTTCATTCTCGGCAGTGTGCTCGGGCTTGGTGGTGTAGCGAACCACTGTCACTCTTTGCATGATCTGTATCCTTGAGTGTTGTGAGGCCCGCGGGTTGCGTGCCTGTCAACACAAGGACGTGGCCGTGTGGCGAAAGGGTGCGCGGACTTGAATTTTCTCTGAGCCGCATCCTTTGGCGGCCGCGAAACGTCTAGCTGCGATGAGGGCAGATCGGGTGGAAAACGAGGCAATGAGCCAGCTGATGGTGCAGATGCGGCCGCGCCTGCATCGCTACTGCGCCCGTATGGTGGGCTCGGTCTTCGACGGCGAGGACATCGTGCAGGAGGCATTCGTGAAGGCGACGCAGGCGCTGCCGTCCGCCGGCACGATTGACAAGGCAGAAGCGTGGCTGTTTGCCATCGCCCACAATACCGCCCTCGACGCGCTGCGGCGCCGCAAGCGGCAAGCTGAAGTACCGCTCGATCACGATTCGCCGGACCTGCCCGACACCGCCCCCGAGGCGGAGTCGTGGATTGCGGCTGGCGCGAGCCTTGCAACGCTCATGCAGCTGCCCGTGATGCAGCGCGCCACCGTGGTGTTGATGGATGTACTGGAATATTCACTGGCCGAGACCGTGGCAATTCTCGGCAGCACGCTCCCCGCGGTGAAGGCGGCGCTGCATCGTGGCCGGGTGCGGTTGAAAGGTCTCGCCGCGGTGGGTGCGTCCGGGCAACTTGCGCTTGGCACCGACGAGCAGACCCGCCTGCGCGCGTACGCCGACCGCTTCAATGCGCGCGACTTCGATGCCCTGCGCAATCTGCTGGCAGAAGACGTACAGCTCGATCTGGTGAATCGCCTGCGCCTCGCCGGCCGCAAGGATGTATCCGTGTACTTCAGCCGCTACAGTGAAAGCTTCGACTGGATGTTTGCCCCTGGCTGGGCCGAAGGGCGTCCGGCGCTGCTGGTGAGCAATCCGGCGGATGGCTCCGCGGCCGTCCAGTACGTCGTGCTGCTGGATTGGTTGAATGGCCGCATCCGCGGCATCCGCGACTTCCGCTACGCGAAATACGTAACCGACGGTCTTGATGTCAGCCCAGCCGTGAGCGCACTCTAGGCCGTAATGTTCCGCTTCCTACCTCTGCTGCTCGCGAACCTGCGACGTCGCACCCCGCGTACGATGTTCACGCTGCTTTCAATCGCGGTCGCATTCCTGCTGTTTGGGTTGCTGGCGGCCGTCAAGAATGGCTTCGAGGCCAGCGGCAATCTCGCGGGGGTCGATCGACTCGTGACGATGGCCAAGGTATCGATCGTGCAGCCGCTGCCCATCAGTTACCTGCAGCGCATTGCCGCTGTGCCCGGCGTGAAGCTCGTGACGCACTCGACGTGGTTCGGGGGCCACTACCAGAACGAGAGCAACATCATCATCACCTACCCGGTACCGCCTTCGAGCTACCTGGAGATGTACCCGGAGTTCCTGCTGCCGCCGGCCCAGAAGGAACGCTGGCTGCATGATCGGGTCGGCGCCGTGGTCGGCCGGGCACTCGCCGACAGCCATGGCTGGAAAGTCGGCGATCGCATCCCGCTGCGCTCCGACATCTATGCGCGCAGTGACGGCAGCTACATCTGGGACTTCGTCATCGATGGCATTTACGACAACAAGGATCCTTCCGGGGATGTGAGCAGCGTCTTCTTCAATTACGACTACCTTGACGAGTCGCGCAGTATCGGCAAAGGCACGGTCGGCTGGTACATCGTGCGCCTCACCGATGCCAACCAATCCGCGCGGGTCGGTGCCGCCATCGATGCGCTGTTCACCAATTCCTCGGCCGAGACCAAGTCCGGCAGTGAAAAGGCCTTCGTGCAGGGCTTTGCCAAGCAAACCGGTGACATCGGCGCGATTGTCACGGCCATCGGTGTCGCGGTCTTCTTTACCATGCTGCTGGTCAGCGCCAACACCATGGCGCAGTCCGTCCGCGAGCGCACCAACGAGGTGGCGGTGCTCAAGACGCTCGGGTTCAGCGATCCGGCGGTGCTCGGGCTCGTGATCGGCGAGTCGCTACTGCTCACGGTCGTGGGGGGTGCGATCGGGATCGCCGGCGCCATGCTCGTCGTGGGCCGGCTCGGCCGGGTGCTCAGCGATTATCTGTCTGCGTTCCTGCTCACGCCGCAGGCCTTGGGTCTGGCCGTCGTGCTGATGATCGGGCTCGGCGTTGTCGCCGGTGCGCTGCCGGCGGTGCGCGCTGCGCGGCTGCGCATCGTCGATGGGCTCGCCGGACGCTAGCGCCCACCGCGACAAGCACCATGCGAACCCTCACCCAGATCATTGCCGTTTCCGCCATGAACCTGCGCGCCCTGCCGTCGCGCCTGAATCCCGCGCTGGTCTCGGTCATCGGCATCGCCGGCGTCGTGCTCATCCTGGTCGCGCTGCTGTCGATCAGCGAGGGCTTCCGGCGCACGCTCGAGCTTTCCGGTTCCGATCGCGTGGCCATCGTGCTGCGCGGCAGCACCACCGAGGAACTGACCAGCAGTTTTTCCCAGGAGCAGGTGCAGATCATCGAGCAGGCGCCGGGGATCGCTCGCGATGTCCACGGGCCGCTCGTCTCCGCAGAGCTCTACACGACCGTCGATCAGCCCAAGCGTTCGACCGGGACAGCGGCCAATGCGCCGTTTCGGGGAATCGAAGCGCCCGGTCCCAGGACGCGCACGCATTTTCAACTGGTCGCCGGGCGCATGTTCACGACCGGACGCTACGAAGTCATCGTGGGCCACAGCGCCGCACAGACCCTGAGCGGCCTGGACGTGGGCAGCGTCGTGAAATGGGGCAACAATGAGTGGCGCATTGTCGGTGAGTTCACCGACGGCGGGAGCGTCTCCGAGTCCGAAATCTGGACCGACGTGCGCATGCTGCAAAGTGCCTATTCGCGCGGCGACACCTATCAGACCGTGCGGGCGCTGCTCACCAGCGCCGCGAGCTTCAAACCGTTCAAGGAGCGGCTCACCACCGATCCGCGCCTGAGCGTCAACGTGCTCACCGAGCGGGAGTTCTACGCCGCGCAGTCCGCGCTGCTGTCGACCTTGATCCGCGGCGCCGGCACGGTGCTCGGGCTGCTGATGGGCGTCGGGGCCGTATTCGGCGCGCTCAACACCATGTACTCGGCCGTCGCGGTCCGCAGCACCGAGATTGCGACCCTGCGGGCGCTGGGATTCGGCGGGGTGCCCGTTGCGGCCTCGGTGATCATCGAGGCCCTGCTGCTCGGGCTCATCGGCGGCGGCCTCGGCGCGGCGATTGCGTACCTCGCCTTCGACGGTATGCAAACCTCGACGATGAACTACCAGAGTTTCACGCAAGTGAGTTTCGCCTTCAGCGTTACGCCGGCGCTGATCATCACCGGAACCAGTTACGCGCTGCTGCTGGCGCTGATCGGCGGGCTGTTTCCGGCCATCCATGCCGCACGTCGGCCCATCGTCACGGGCCTGCGCCAGGGGTAGCGCGTTACCGAGTCCCCGCGCGCGGAATCGAGAACCAGAACGTGGCTCCCGGACCTTCATTCGGTACCGCCCCGAGTTGGCCCCGGTGACTTTCGATTATGGAACGACTGACCGACAGTCCAATTCCCATGCCACCGCTCTTGGTGGTGTAGAACGCTTCGAATAGCTGTTCCACGCCTGAAGGGTCGATTCCCACCCCGACATCCCGCACCGCCAGGCGCACCAGATCGCCGTCATCGCCCGTCCGCTCGGTTCTGATCAGCAGCTGCCGCGGTCGATCCTCGACGCCGCTCATCGCATCCGCCGCGTTCAGCAGCAGATTCAGGATGACCTGCTGCAATTGCACGCGATCGCCGCACACCGACGGGAGATCCTCGGCAAACTCGCAGCGCAGGATTACCCGGCCTCGGTGCAGCTCGCTCAAGGACAACGCGATCACCTCCCGCGCGGCCTCATTCAGGTTCACCGCCTCGCTCGCCGCGCCCTGCTTGGCGAACAGCGCACGCAGCCGCGTGATCACATCGGATGCGCGGTTGCCGTCGCGGATCGCGCGCCGCGCCGTTTCGCGCGCACCTTCTATGTTGGGGGGATCGGCGGCCAGCATCCGCAGACAGGTGTTGGCATTGGTGATGATGCCCGACAGCGGCTGATTGACCTCATGGGCGATCGATGCCGTCAATGCGCCGAGGCTCGTGACCCTGGCGACACGCGCCAGTTCGGAGCGCGCCTGGCTGAGCGCATCCTGCGCCAGTCGGTTCTTCGTGACATCCTGCGCCGCGCCGATGTATTCCAGCTGATCATTCCCATCCCGGGTCGCATGCGCGACCAGGTGCACGTACTTCACCGAGCCGTCGGGCATCAGCAGGCGGTGCTCGTATTCAAAGTCGGCGGCCTCGTTTCGCGCCCGCTCGAGCATGTCACCCAGCATCGGCAGGTCTTCCGGGTGGACGCGGGAGCCGATCAGCGCCAGCGTCACAGGCGTCGCGGGGTCGAACTCGAATATCCGATACAGCTGCTCCGACCAGGAAATCTTGTCGTCCGCGATGCGCCAGGCAAACCCGCCCGTTGAGCTGAGGCGCTGGGCTTCCTGCAGAAACGCCTGGCTGCGTCTGAGGTACTCCTCGCTCCTGCTCTCCCCCTCCTCGGCCCGCTTGATCACCAGGATTTCCTTGACCTGACGAGTGGATCGGTCAGTGGACGGTCATTCCGTGCGTTCTGCGGTGGAGTACAACTTGTCGGCCATGATCACCAACTCGGCAAGTGACTTCGCGTTCATCTTGCGCATCACGTTGCCGCGATGGGCCTTCACGGTGATTTCGCTGATGCCGAGTTCGCCGCCAATCTGTTTATTCAAATGACCACGGACCACCAACTCCATGACCTCGCGTTCGCGGCTGCTCAATGACGTACAGCGCTCACGCAGCGCCCGCAGCTGTGCCTCCTGAGTCAGAGTCGTTTCACTGCGCGCGATCGCGAGGCGAATTGCACTCAACAGCGCCTCGGTGTCCAACGGCTTGGTCAGGAACTCGATGGCGCCGGCTTTCATCGCACGGACACTCATCGGCACATCCCCGTGACCCGTGATGAAGATGATCGGCATGTCGAGCCGCTTGGTACCGATGAGCCGCTGCAGCTCCAGGCCGTCGAGGTCCGGAAGCGTCACGTCCAGCACCAGGCAGCTCGGTGCCGCCAATCTTGGGCGTTCGAGAAACTGGCGAGCCGAGGCGAAGACTTCCGTTTGCCATCCCTCACTACGCAGCAGCGGTCCCAGCGATTCGCGGACCGACACATCGTCGTCAACGACGAACACGACGGGTGGGCTGGCAGAGGTCACGCACGTTGCCTGTATCTGAAGGCCGCCTCGAGTGCCTCGACCAGTTCCGACTCACTGAATGGCTTGAACAGGCATT
Organism: Steroidobacteraceae bacterium; assembly: GCA_035485475.1. Classification (GTDB taxonomy): domain Bacteria; phylum Pseudomonadota; class Gammaproteobacteria; order Steroidobacterales; family Steroidobacteraceae; genus DAIDKA01. The sequence continues at coordinate 40,658 of DATHOA010000332.1, forward strand.
CAACGGCACCGTGTTGCAGCATGCGAGTTCGTACCGTCTCATCTCTGTGTGCCGTGATGAAGACAATTGGAATCTCCAGGCCGCGGCGCTTCAGCTCCCGTTGCAGATCGGGGCCGGTCATGCCCGGCATGGCGATGTCGAGGATCAGGCAGGGGGTTTGACCCAGGCCATCGGCCGCAAGGAACTCCTTCGCCGATGAGAATGCCCGGGCCGCAAAGCCCAGTTCCTTCAGCAAGTCCGGCAGTGACTCGCGCACGGACTCGTCGTCATCGACAACCGCCACGACACCCGTGCTGAGCGCGTTTTCATTGCATTCATTCATGACCCTTCTGTGACCGGAGGATGCGCCGCCCAGCACCGGTGAGCCCATTGTACTTTGGTATCGATGTACCGGCAGTCAGCGCTTCGCGTACTGCGTAAAAACGTAGTCGCGATTCTTCACGACCGTATGGCACGCGAACCCGCACTTGGCGTCGTGCTCCTGCGGCGGAGAATCCGTCGTCGTGCCCGGCCGGAACGTGTCGGACGCAACGTCGTACTCGAAGGCCCCGAATCCCCACCCGCCGCTGTCCGCGAACCGCTTGCTGTCCTTCATCATGAAGTCCGTGTCGTGCAAGGTACCCGGCACGGTGGGCGGCCCGGGATAGGCCTCATTCTTTTCCGCGTTCCAATGGATCTTCGCCATTTTGGCGCCATCCGGGAAGGGCTTGCCGTTGCCCGGAATGCCCGCTTTGAAGGCATCGATCATTAGGCGATTCCCAAGGATCAAGGCGAGCTTGGTTCCGTTGTGGCTGATGGCGATCGGCTGCCAGCCCAAGTAGCCGCGGAACTCCGCAAACGCGAGTCCCCCGGGCACTTTGACGGTGTAGCGGTCCTGCGCGGAAATCGCCGACTCCGTAGCCAGGATGGCCAGTGCCAGCGAAACGCCCGCACCAATCAGCAAGATTTTGGTGTTCATCATGGCAGCTCCCTGCGTGCCGTTGATAGAGGAGGCGATTCAATCATGGGCGTTGAATGGCAGCCATACAACGATGGTCGTGGGTGAACTGAAAAGCTTAAGCGAAGCAAGCCGCTACCCCATCGATGCGACATATGTCCAGATGTCGCCAGAGGCGGACATTACCCTACGGGGTGATCGGTCGTACCCTCGCAGCACATGAGCGAGCGATTGGTGATTCCGGATCGGGAGGACGCGGAGCAGGAGCTGCGCGTGACGCATCCTTGGTGGCAGTTTCGCGCACGATTCAACGTGGCCGTCCGCCAGAGAGTTCCCGTAGCCCGACTCCACGGCGGCGAATCGGAGGGCGTGATGATGCGCTGGGGGCTGGTGCCCGCAACCGCAAAGGGTGACGCCGCACGGCCCGGCCACGCGCGCCTGCGCAGCGATGCCCTGCAGACTTCCGCGGACTTCCGTACGGCATGGCTCTTCGGACAGCGCGGTATCGTGCCGCTGGCCGGCTTCTATGTCTGGCAGCGCACGGCGGCCGGGTACCGCCAGCCCTACTACGTGCGGCTGGCCAATCGTGACGTATTTGGAGTGGCGGTTCTTTGGGAGCGTTCCGTGACTGACGATGACGATGTCGTCGAGAGCTGCGCGCTCTTGACCGTAGCGGCCAATCCCTTGCTGGCGAAACTCGACCCCACCAGCGAGCAGATGCCCGCGATCCTGCACCGCCAGGATTACGATAGCTGGCTGCGGTCGAATGTATCCGAGGCCGGTGAGCTCCTGCAGACCTACACGGAGACGCGGATGGCCGGTCACCCGGTCGCGCCTTACGTCAATCATCTCCAATTCGATGAGCCAAGGCTGATCGATCCCGCATGAACGTCCAGACCAACACAGACACGGCGGTGGCCCCGATCTGGTCCGGGTGGCAGAGCGCGATCATAAACGGTGTCTATCCCCTACACCGCCTGGTGAGTGGCTCGGAACACAGCGCGGTATTCCTGACCGAACGCAAGGGACAGGCCGTTCCCAATGCAGCGCTCAAGATCATTCCGATTGACCGGGTCACGTTGGCGCAGCTCTCGCACTGGCGGTCGGCTGCCGGGCTATCCCATCCTCACCTGATACAGCTTTTCGACGCGGGTCTGTGCCAGCTCGCCGGCCGCCCGTTTCTTTTCGTGGTCATGGAATATGCCGAGCAGACCCTGGGCGAAGTCCTCGGCCAACGGGCCCTGACTGCCGATGAAGTTCGCGAACTGCTGCCGCCCGCCCTGGACGCCCTGACTTTCCTGCACCGCAAGGGCCTGGTACTGAGCCACCTGAAGCCGGCCAACGTGCTGGTCGTCAACGATCAGCTGAAACTGGCCAGTGACGGCATCCGTCCCACCGGCGCACCGCGCGTCGGCATCGCCGAGCCATCCTTCTACGATCCTCCCGAGGCGAGCTACGCGCGGTTCGGTCCGGCCGATGACATCTGGGGTCTGGGCGTAACGCTGGTCGAGGCGCTGACGCAACACCTGCCATGGGCTAATGAGCAAGCGGACGCGGCCTGTGTGCCGACCACGGTTGCTGCGCCATTCGTAGACACGGTGCAGCGCTGCCTGCGTTACAACCCCGCCACCCGGCCATCGGCCGTGGATCTGCAAGTCCAGTTCGCACCCGCGCCAGAAGCGCTGCCGCAGGTCGCGCCGACACCGCCGGCGCCGACACCCGCGGCATCGACGCTCGCGGCACCGACACCGGAGCCACTGGAGCCGCGCAGCCCGATGCCCGCCATCGTCCCGATCATGTTCCTCATATTGCTGGCGGTGGTCTGGGCGGACTTGCGCCTGTTTCGCGCTCACCCGAACTCCCCGCAGGCGACTGCCGAGACTGCCCCGCCATCCGCGCCGCCTGCCGCTGCGCTGCGGGTTGCTGCGGCGAATCCGGCCGCGAATCCGCCCGCGCCCGCCGCGGTCCATGTACAGATGCCCAATGTTGCGCGCGGCGCACTTCGGACCATCCACGGCCGCATCAAGATCGCGGTGGTGGTGCTCGTCGACCGCTCCGGCACGGTCACCGAGGCGCACCTGAAGAACACCGGGCCAAGCTCCTACTTCGCCCGCCTCGCACGGGACGCGGCTCGCAAATGGACGTTCACCCCCGCAGACCGACCCGGCACTCACCCGTGGCTGGTGCGATTCGAATTCACGCAAAGCGGCGTCACCGGTGTCGCCACCCCGGGGTCTTAGTTTCCGCGGAAACGCCCACGGCGCGAATTCCCTTTCTCGACGGATAGGCGGATTATCCGAGAAAACAGGGGGTCTCATGTTACTTCGCAATTCCATTCCGGCCTGGCTGGCAGGCGCTGCCGCGAGCGCCGCATTCCACACATCGGTAGTACTGGCCGCACCGTGCGCGCAGCTCACCGACCTGAAGCTGGCGCACGCGACCATCAACAGCGCCGAGAGCATTGCAGCCGGGGCCTTCAAACCCGCGGCAACCGGCGGCGGCGGACCGGGTGCGCCCGCCACCGACTACGGCCATCTGCCGGCATTCTGCCGCGTCGCGGGGACGCTGCGCCCGACAGCAGATTCGGACATCAACTTCGAGGTGTGGCTGCCCGCCTCCGGATGGAACGGCAAGTTCGTCGGTACCGGGAACGGCGTGTGGGCCGGCTCCATTGTGCTGTCCTCCATGGCCGAGCCGCTGGCCAAGGGCTATGCCAGCATGGCCACCGACGACGGTCACCAGGGCAGCCCTCTGGATGGCAGCTTCGCAGCCGGGCATCCCGAAAAGCTGGTGGATTTCGGCTACCGTGCCGTGCACGAGACCACCATCGCAGCCAAAGCGCTGATCGCGGCCTTCTACGACAAGGCACCCAGCCGCTCCCTGTTTGTCAGCTGCTCCACCGGCGGCCGCCAGGGCCTGATGGAGGCGTACCGGTACCCCAAGGATTACGACGGCATCTCCGCCATGGCGCCAGCCAACCCGATGGTGGGCCTGATGGTCGCATCGCTGTGGACGGGCGTGGCGACGCTGAAGGATCCGGCCAGCAAGATCCCGCCGCCGAAGTTCGCCCTCGTGCACAAGGCCGTGCTGCAGGCCTGCGACGCACGGGACGGCGTCACGGACGGTATCGTGTCGCGGCTGGGTTGCGACTTTGATCCACAGGTACTGCAGTGCAAGACCGGTGATGGCCCCGACTGCCTGACCGCGCCCCAGGTGGTCGCGCTGCGCGCCATCTACGCCGGGGTGCACAACCCGCGTACCGGTGAGCTCCTGTATCCGGGCTTCGAGCCCGGCAGCGAGGGCATGCTGCCGCTCCTGACCATGGGTCCGGAACCCTTTCCGGTCGCGACGACGTTCTTCCGGGCGCTGGTGTTCCAGGATCCGAAGTGGGACTTCCGCAATTTCGATTACGACCACGACGTGGAGCGTTCCCTGCAGCTCGGCCATGCCGCGTTGGACGTGCCGCCCAGCGGCGTCGAGGCCTATCTCGCCAGCGGCCGCAAGCTGCTGCTGTCACATGGCATGGCGGACGGTCTGATCCCGACGCGCAGCACCGTGAACTTCTACACCGCGCTGACGCAGCACGCCGGGGCCAAGGAGTTGGCCAATACGCGCCTGTTCCTGGTACCCGGCATGGGGCATTGCGGCGGCGGCGATGGGCCTTCCGTGATCGATACCGTCTCGACCATCGACGGCTGGGTCGGTACCGGGCATGCGCCGCAACGGATCATCGCCCGCAACCCGCCCAGCGCTGCGACGCGGACGCGCCCGCTGTGCCCCTATCCGCAGCAAGCCGTGTACTCCGGTCAGGGCAGCACCGATGAGGAGCAGAATTTCCGGTGCGAGTGACCGGTCAGATGAGCTTGGCTTGATCAATCAATCGATACAATGCGGTACGCTGGCACAGGCCACAACGGTCGGACGCGCTTCTGCGTTCACTGAGGATTAGGGAACAGCCAAATGAGCAAACAGACTTCCAGCTCCGATCCGGCATATCTCGACCGCAAGCGGCGCGAACTCATCAAGCTTCGGGATGCGCTGCGCAAGACGTCGAACGCGGCGGAAACCGAAGAGACCGAGACCAAGGACCAGTCCCATTTGCAGGCGAACGAGTATGAGGACGACGCGCAACGGCTCGATGCGCTCGAAAAGGAGGGTAACCTGGTCAGCCGCGATGTCAGCCGTCTGGCTCGGGTCGAGCGCGCTCTGGCGAAAATAACCGAGGGCACGTATGGCCTGTCTGATGTAAGCGGCAAACCGATACCCGAAGCTCGGCTCGAGGCCATGCCCGATGCGATCAATACCGTTGCCGAGCAAGAGGCGAGTGAGCGGCGCGCCTAGCGCCCGCGGGCAACGCGGAATTGCGTGACGGTCGCATCGCCATACGGCGCTGCGGCATTGTTCCTGATCGGGCGCAGGTATTGACCGACACGAAGCACATGCGCGGCCAGGGGAACGGGCGTGGCACACAGTTTGCGGCATCGCATTTGTAGGACAACCGCGCGACCACATTAAGGGTGCAGATCGCAAAGCCATATATGTGAATTGTGCACGGCCACCCTACAGGCAGTGCCTGATTAGATCTGTCGCATGAACGTCGTCTTGTCCTCGCTACGCGCCCGCTTTCGCCTCGGCCTCACCAGTCGGCTTGCCATTAGCTTCATTCTTGTCGCCGGCTTGATTCTGGCGGCCAATCTGGTGGTGCAGCAGGGCACCCAGATCGAGAGAACAACGCGAATCGTTCGGCCTGTAGCCGCCCCGGCGGTGGCAGTGGCCCCTGTGGTCCCCACCCCGGCGCATATCGTGCCACCCGCAGTGCCCGTCGTAGCGCCTGCGGTTCTGGAAGGCGCGCTCAGCGCGCTTGCGCGCTTCGATCACGCGAGTCAGGCACGCATCAAGGACGCCTCGGCGCCGACAGATTCGCAGTACCGGCACGCGGCCGCCGTGCTCAATGAGGCCATCAAGGCGGTCCTCGGCACGAGCGTCTCCAGCAACGCGGCGGTCGCATTCGGCCACATCCGCACTGAACTGCGCTCCTACACCGCCCAGGTCGTTTCCGCAATTCAGACGGCCGACGCGCGGCGCGCCACCGAAACGGCGCGCACGTCGCTGCTGGATCACATGAGCGCGCGGGTCAAAGAGCCTCTGGCCGGTGCATGGACGATCTTCGGACGCGTCGTGTCACGGCAAACCCTGGTGCTGCTGAACGACGACCTCGACAGCCTGCGGCAACACTCCGAAGCGCTCGCGGACCCCAACCCGATTTCGGCACCACAAGTTGCCGCGATCGTCAGCGCCGAACAGCGCGTGCAGAAGACTCTTGAGACAAACGAAGCCGGTTTCCGGCGCGCGCAAGGAGATGATTGGTATCACGCCATGGGCGCCGACATGGCGCAGCTGGTCGCCGGACGGGAGACTTCTTTACATCTTTCCACCGATTTGTCCGCCAGCACCGACGCACTTGCACAACAAGGTGAGCAGCTGAGACTTACGCTGTTTGCGGCCGGCCGCGTCCTGGCCACGGTCGCCCCTTCCGAAGTCTCAGCGCCGAGTGCCGCAAGCCCGACGCCGGCACCGGCGCGCAGCCGCTCCACGGTCGAGACAAGGTCGATCGCGCCAATGCCGACAGGCTCCTCCTCCTCTCGACACCTTATCGCCTGGATGAGCGGCGCTGCCGCACTGCTGATGGTGAGCCTGTGCGTAGGAATTGTCCTGAGCGTCGTGGTGCCGGTGAAGCGGCTCGTGGCCGCCACCTCGCAGATCGCGGCAGGTCGATATTCGGTTCGGGTGACCCGTGGTGGCATCACCGAGCTCGACTCGCTGGCCACCGCCTTCAATACCATGGCTGACGAGCTCGCCCGCGCCAAGCAGACCAGTCTGCAGTACCAGCAGGGCCTGGAAGACAAGATTCAAGAGCGTACCCGCCGACTGCAGGAGCTATCCGAGCGCGACCCGCTCACGGGGCTGCCGAACCGACGCCATCTATTCAGCTTGCTCGCCGCGGCAATCGAACGGGCCGGGCGCGCCGGCCATTGGGTCGGCGTGCTGTTCCTGGACATCGATAACTTCAAACATATCAATGATGGCCTGGGTCACGCGTTCGGCGACAGCGTCCTGAAGGGCATGGGCGAGCGGCTGGCCGAACTGACGAAGCCCTATGGGTTTGCTGCCCGGCTCGGTGGCGATGAATTTACCGTGGTGCTCGAATGCGCCAGGACGATGGAGGAGGTCCGCGCGGTCGGTGAGGCCATCGTGGCGGGGTTTCAGTTACCCCTGCTGATCGAAGGTCGTGAACTGGTTGTCAGCATCAGCATCGGGGCGTGTGCGTATCCGGTCCATGCGCAGGACGGTGCCGCACTTCTGAAGGCCGCCGACCTGGCCTTGTTCCGCGCCAAGGCGTTGGGCCGAAGTCAGCTGTCTATTTTCACGCCGGACCTGTTGGACTCGGCGGCCGCCAAGTTTGCCATTGAACAGGGGCTGAGGCGCGCCCTCGACCGCGGTGAATTCGAACTGTTCTTCCAGCCCGAGCTCACCGCCGATACATTTGAAGTCGGGCTCGTTGAGGCACTCATTCGCTGGCGTGCCCCCTCCGGTGAGCTGCTCCTGCCAGGGGCCTTTTTGCCGGTGTCTGAAGAATCCGGGCTGGCGATCGAGATTGGTGACTGGGTTTTGCGTTCTGCGATAAGCGCCGCGGCATCCTGGCACCACGGCGGATGGTCCAACGCTCGCGTCGCGATCAGCGTGTCGCCACGACAATTGGTCGACGGCCACTTCATCGAGCGGCTCACGGGGCTCCTGACGCAGTTTCGGCTGCCGCCGCGCTGTATCGAAATTGAATTGACCGAGTCCGTGCTACAGACCGGGGCCGCCACCGTAAAGGCCCTGTACAAGCTGCGCGAGCTGGGTATTGCCGTCGCTTTGGATGATTTTGGCACCGGATTCTCATCCCTGTCTTCATTGGAGGCCTTGCCCATCACCCGCGTCAAACTGGACCGTTCGTTGGTATCGGGGCTGGATATCAGTCCGCGCTCCGCCGCCATCGCCGAGGCCATCATCGGCATGTGTCAAAGACTGGGGCTGGCAATCACCGCCGAAGGCGTAGAGCGGCCGGCGCAATTCGCATACCTTGCCCGACAGCGCTCGATGTTCATTCAAGGTTTCCTGCTGGCCCGGCCCGTACCTCAGGATGAGCTGCTGCCGTTGCTCCCCACCATCCAGCAGCGGGCGCGCGAGTTGCTCATTACTGCCCAGGAGACTTCCGTCACGGCGGCGCTGCGCATCGCGCCTTACCCTGATGCTTCCTTGGCATTGCCGCGGACTCCACAATTGTCACGGGCAGGGGGTATGGAAGCGTGAGACCGCCATGTTGAAATCACTGCGCGCACTGTTCGGCAAACCCTCTCGCGAGGACCCCGCGAAGAAGCCCGCGACTGCCGCGCCGGCCAAACCCGCTCCTCCCGGCAAGAACTACGGCTCCGTTTCGGTTGTACCGGGCAATGAATGCTGCTCGGCCGCGAAGGACATTGTGGGCAAGCGCTTTCTCTTTCGGGAAGGGCTACGGCTACCCTTGGCTGATTGCACGACCCCAATGCACTGTTCGTGCAAGTTCAAAAAGGCCTCCGATCGCCGGGACGGTGATCGCCGTGAGCCCGGTATATCCGAAACCGGCCGCTGGTTCGCAGGTCCGGAGAATCGCAAGCGCGGCGGACGCAGGTCTGGGAAGGATTGACCTGCGTGATCAAAGTTCGGCCACGATCCCTTCGTAGCCATCCAGGATCATCGTCGAGCCACGCGGGCGAATGCCGTCGTGAGTGGAAAGCAGGATCCGAATCGGACCGTCCAGTTGCGCCAGTGGGCATGGCGCATCGCTGAAATTCAAGGCGACGAGCAAGCGACGCGTGCCTTCGATTCGCTCGTACATGAACAATTGTGGATCCGTCCAACGCTCCCGATAGAGCCCCACGCTCAAGGCCGGTTCGGCGCGACGCAGCGCCAGCAGGGCGCGGTATAACGACAGGAATGAACCGGGATCCGCACGTTCGTCCGCCACATTGGAGTGTGTGAACTCGCCGCCGAGCGGCAACCACGGGACGCCGGACGTGAAGCCCGCGCCGGCCTGCGCCGTCCAGCACATGGGGGTTCGGCACGGATCGCGGCCCAGGCCCAGTCCGGGTACGTTTCGCTCCCATGGGTCGCGCACGCACTCCGGTGGGATTTCGACATCGCGCATGCCGATCTCATCGCCGTAATAGATCGTCGGCGTACCACGCAAGGTCAGCAGCAGCACGGCGGCGAGCCGGGCCTGGGCAATACCTCCGACACGATTGACCAGGCGCGAGAGGTCATGATTGCCCAACACCCAGTTCGGCCAGCCACCGACCGGCAGCGCGGCCTCGTACTGCCTGACCACCGCGGCGATCGGCAGCGACTGCCACGGCGTCCGCAGCAAATGGAAGTTGAAGGGCAGCTGGAAGCCGCCGAGCGACTCCCCGTAATACAGCATGAGCCGATCGTAAGGCAGATTGGCTTCGCCGATGAGCACGCGGTCAGCGAATTCATCCGCGACCCGTCGCATCTCACCGATCATCGCATGCGTCTCGGGTTGATCCGCGCTGTACAGACGCAGCAGCCGACGCGCCGGTGATTTTTTGGCATGCCACGCTGGGTTCGGCGGATTATCGATGAGCTGCTCGCTCTCAAAGAGCATGTGGATGGCGTCGACCCGAAACCCATCCACGCCGCGCGCCAACCAGAAGCGCATGACATCGAACATGGCCTCCTGCACCTGCGGATTGCGCCAATTGAGGTCCGGCTGATCCGCCAGGAAGGCGTGATAATAAAACTGCTGTGTCGGGGCATCCCACGACCAGGCCGGCCCGCCAAATTCGCTGAGCCAATTGGTCGGCGGCCCCCCGTCCGGCCGTGGATCGCGCCAGATATACCAATCCCGTTTCGGATCCAGGCGCGAGGAGCGGCTCGCGCGAAACCATTCATGCTCGATCGAGGTGTGGTTGGGCACGAAATCGAGAATCAGCTTCAGGTCGCGGCGATGCAATTCGACGACCAACTGATCGAAGTTCGCGAGCGTGCCGAAAACCGCATCGATGTTGCAGTAATCCGCAACGTCATAGCCGAAGTCAGCCATCGGTGACGGATAGATGGGGGAAATCCACACCGCCGTGACGCCCAGTTCGACGAGATAGTCCAGTCGCGCAATGATGCCCGGCAGATCCCCGATCCCATCCCCATTCGAATCCTGAAACGAGCGCGGATAGATCTGGTAGATCACACCGCTTTGCCACCAATGAGCCATGTTCAATCCAAGGTAATTCGATGTGCCATGATTGACTGCAACGTCCTCATGCGCATACTATGCGCATAACGGAGAATATCATGAAAAGAGCCTTCAACGCCGGGGCTCGCAAGCGAGCCGTGAATCTGACCTTGAACGCAGACCTCGTGAGCCAGGCAAAGTCAATGACCGATAATCTCTCTGGCGTGGTTGAATCGTTGCTCACGGAATTCGTCGACCGCGAAAGCAGGGAACGCATGGCAAAGGCCAAGGTCGTGGAAGCGGCAGCCGCAGCATGGAACAAGTTCAATTCCGATTCTGGCTCGATCGCTGACGAATACTCATCGCTGTAATGGCACAGTTTGATGTCCATCGGAATTCCGGGAAGCACAAGGACACCATCCCATTCGTCGTCATAGTCCAACCGGCGCAGTTTGACAGCTACCGTCGAAGAGTTGTCGTGCCACTGGTCCGCGCGACAGCGATTGGCAAGATCGACTACGTCGGATTCAATCCGACTTTCAAGATCCGCGGCGCCACCGTGGTATTACATCCGCTTGAAATGGTCTCAATTCCGGTTGGTCAGCTCGGCGAAAGAGTTGGCTCGCTTCGCGATGACAGTCAATTAATTGTTGCGGCGCTTGACGAGCTCCTGTCGCGTGTCTGGAAGTAGCTGGGGCACCCTCAAGGGGCGTGGCGTCGGCGTTGTCCGGCACGTGCATACGAGATCGCCGTCTTGTGCCGGGCCCGCCGATCCGCTGTCCTAGGTGAAGTACCCTTACGCCAGGATAGATTCATGGAAATCCGTAAACGGAAGTTGGCGGTCATTACCGGCGCCTCGACAGCAATCGGAGTTGAGTTCACCCGGCTGTATGCACAGGACAACTTTGACTTGGTCATCGCAGCCAACGAACCGATGATCCAGAATGCCGCCCAGGAGCTGGGCGAGATGGGTGTGCGCTGCCGGGCCGTCCAGTGCGACCTGACGACCCCCGCGCATACCAGTCAGCTGATCGCTGCCATTGCCGGTCGGCCGGTCGATACGCTGCTCGCCATCGCGCGGCTGGGCTTTGGGAAGGACTTCGCGGAACGGAAGCTGGATGAGGCGCTCCAGGATATTCAATCGAGCATTGATGGCACCGTGCGCCTGGTCTTTGAGGTCGCCCAGGGAATGCGACGCCGCGGCAGGGGCCACATCATCATTATCGGATCCGTCGCCGAACTCATGCCGGGCATTTTCGAGGCCGTATACAACTGCTCCAAGGCCTTTCTTGATTCTTTTTCGGTTGCGCTCAACAACGAACTGAAGGATGCGGGCGTCACCGTTGCCTGTCTCATGCCCAGTGCCACGGGCAGCGGCGAGAAGGCATCCCCCTCGCACCCGCCGAAGATCGATCCCGACCGGCCGAAGAAGGGCAATCTCAAGCTCGTCGTAGGAGGGCGCAACGCCGTGGGAGCGGGCAACAGACTGCATGCCGCGTTACGTGGCGTGAAATTGAGTAAGTTCACCCAATAATGGGCGTACCACCGGATAAGGGACATATCCGGGTCGGCATCGGCGGATGGAACTACGAGCCTTGGCGCAAAACGTTCTATCCGGCCGAAGTCACTCAGAGTCGAGAGCTCGAATATGCGAGCCGGCACGTGACGTCGATCGAAATCAATGGAACGTTCTACGGCCTGCAAAAGCCCACGGTATTCGCCAAGTGGCACGACTCGACCCCCGAATCGTTCATGTTTTCGATCAAGGCACCGCGCTTCATCGTCCAGCGCAAGGATCTGGCGAGCGCCGGTACGGCCATCGAGCGCTTTGTGTCGAGCGGAATCACCGAACTTAAAGCAAAGCTCGGACCCATCCTGTGGCAACTGGCCGATACGAAAGGGTTCGATCCAAAGGAAATTGAGAGTTTCTTATCGCTGCTGCCGGCAACAGCCGGGAAACTGCAACTTCGGCATGCGCTCGAAGTTCGTCATGGGAGCTTCCTGAATCGGCAGTTCCTTGCGATCGCACGCCAGCGTGGCGTTGCGGTCGTATACGAAGATGACGCCACGCATCCCGGGTTTGCCGATCTGACATCGGCCTTCGTCTATGCGCGCCTGCGGCGCAGCACGGCCTCATGCGCCACGGGATATTCATTGGCGTCCTTGAAGCAGTGGGCCCGGCGCGCACAGGCATGGGCGAGCGGCAAGGAACCGACCGACCTGCCGCGAGTTGCTGCCGTGCGAAGCGCCGCGGGACAGCCGCGCCCGGTGTTCATTTTCTTCATCAACGGCGCCAAGGAACGTGCGCCGGCCGCGGCCCGGAAGCTGATTTCGCTGCTTGAATAGGTGGAATCCTGCCCCGCGGGCGGTATTTCTATAAACTCCCGCCATACGTGGATTCGAGAAGGATTCAATGAGCCTCAAGCGATGCGTGGCGCCGATCGCCGCAATGTGCGTGCTGGGCTTCCCGGTCGGAGCTTTCGCCTGGGGCATCGAAGGCCACGAGATCGTTGCCGCCATCGCTCGGGGCTATCTGACGCCCCAAGTGCGCGCGAAGGTCGACCAGATGCTGGCGGCCGACCCGGACACGCTGAGCGCGCACGACATGCTCAGCGAGTCCACCTGGGCCGACCGCTATCGCACGGGCCACGCCGAAACGGGCGATTGGCACTTCGTGGACATCGAGCTCGATCACCCCGACCTGAAGACGGCCTGTTTCGGGTTTCCCGCCGCCGGCGGTGTGGCATCGCAGGGGCCCGCGCACGACTGCGTCGTCAACAAGGTGTCCGAATTCACCGAGGAGCTCGCCAGTCCCGCGACCCCTGCGGCCGAACGCCTGCTGGCCCTGAAGTTCCTGCTGCACTTTGTCGGAGATATGCACCAGCCGCTGCACGACGCCGACAACCACGACAAGGGCGGCAACTGCGTGCTCCTGAACCTCGGCGGCCCGCGCCAGGTCAACCTGCACCGTTATTGGGATACCGTGGTCGTTCGTGCGCTCGGCGATGACCCTCAAGTCGTTGCCACGATGCTCGCCGGCCGCATCACGCCCGAGAACAAGGCTGACTGGGAAAAAGGCGACGCGCAGTCGTGGGCCCTGGAGGGGTTCAATGTGGCGCGGACCGTGGCTTACACGCTCGGGTCGAAGCCCGGATGCACTTCCGACCCGTCACCCATCACCCTGCCGCCGGGCTATGACGAGGCAGCCCGCACGGCCGTCGCTCCCCAACTCGAGAAAGCCGGCGTGCGGCTGGCCGCTATCCTCAACCGCGCATTGGGTCCTTGATCGTATGACGATTTGGCGGCCAAGCCCCGAGCAGATGGCCGGGGCCAACCTCACCCACTTCATGGACGGCATCGCCCGCGACCACGGCGTTGTGGTGTCGGACTATGCCGCGCTCCATGCCTGGTCGGTCGCCGAGCCCGCGGCCTTCTGGAGCGACCTCGCCCGTTTCGCGCAGGTGCGGGCCGACTGGGGCTCCGGGCCGGTGCTCACGGACCCCGAACAGATGCCCGGGGCCCGCTTCTTTCCCGGTGCGCAACTGAACTTCGCCGAGAACCTGCTGCGCCAGCGCGACGATCAGCCCGCAGTCATTTTCCGCAACGAGCGCGGGCAGCGTGCGCAGCTGTCCTTCAAGGCGCTGCACGAGGCCGTGGCGCGGGTGGCGGCGTGGCTCGAGTCCCACGGCGTGGGCCGTGGCGATCGCGTCGCCGCCGTGCTGCCGAACATTCCCGAAGCCTGCATTGCCATGCTTGCGACCACCGCGCGGGGCGCGGTCTGGTCATCCTGCTCGCCCGACCTCGGCACGAGTGCCCTGCTGGAGCGTTTCGGGCAGATCACCCCGAAGGTGCTGTTCTGCGTGGACGGCTACACCTACGCCGGCAAGAGGTTCGAGAGCCGGCCGGCGCTGGCCGAACTCATCGCGCAGCTGCCCAGCGTCGAACGCGTGGCCATGGTCAGCTACCTGGAACCGCAGGCGCCGCTCGCAGGGCTCGCGCACGCCGAACGCTTCGAGGAACTCGGCGGGCGTGCCCCGGACCTGCCGTTCGAGCGGGTCAATTTCAACGACCCGCTGTACATCCTCTACTCCTCCGGCACCACCGGCGCCCCGAAGTGCATCGTGCATGGGGTTGGCGGCACGCTGCTGCAGCACCAGAAGGAGCACCTGCTGCACACCGACCTCAAACGCCGCGACCGGCTGTTCTATTACACGACCTGCAGCTGGATGATGTGGAACTGGCAGATGAGTGCCCTCGCCTGTGGCACAACCCTGGTGCTGTACGACGGCTCGCCCTTTCATCCCGACCCGGGCGCACTGTGGCGCATGGCCGAGGAGGAGGCAATCACGGTCTTCGGCACCAGCGCCCGGTACCTCGCGTCCCTGGAAAAGAGTGAGTTCCGACCCGCCGAGCGCGTCGATCTGTCGGGGCTGCGCGCGATCCTATCGACCGGCTCGCCGCTTCCTGCCGCGAGCTACGAGCGCATCTACCGGGACATCAAGCAAGACGTGCAGATCGCCTCGATCACCGGTGGCACGGATATCGTGTCGTGCTTCGGACTGGGCTGCCCGCTGTTGCCCGTGTATCCCGGCGAGATCCAGTGTCGCGGTCTGGGCATGCGCGTCGACATTTTCGATGAGGCCGGACAGCCGCTGCGGGGCGAGCCGGGCGAACTGGTGTGCACCGCGCCGTTTCCGTCCATGCCGATCGGATTCTGGAACGACCGCGACGGGCGGCTGTTTCATGCCGCCTACTTCGAGCGCTATCCGAATGTGTGGCATCACGGCGATCACGCCCTGCTCACCGCGCATGATGGCCTCGTGATCCTGGGCCGCTCGGATGCCATGCTCAAGCCCGGCGGGGTCCGCATCGGTACGGGCGAGCTGTATTCGGCGCTCGCCGGCCTGCCGGAAATCATCGAACCGCT
>DATHOA010000333.1:0-7359 GCA_035485475.1 Steroidobacteraceae bacterium
CCGAAGCCTAGAGCACGCGCACCGAGGCGCGCTTGTAGAAAGTGGGCTCCGGATTGTGGATTCCTGCGGGCGTCTCGGAAAATGCCGCGGCGTACGCAAGATCGCAGCCTTATCCAAAACCGACTGAATATTCCAATCTGGAATTCAGCAAGTTGCGCACCGTTGATGCATCGGCGTCCGTGCGCCACAGGCATATCATCCTCGAGCTTACGACCTATGTTCTACTTCTTGGCACGCAGCCCCATGAGAGTGGCCCTGGCAATCTCAACGCTAGCAGTGAGCGTCTTACCGAGCATCGGCTTCGGCCAGATCACGCCGGAGGTGGCGGATCAGGTCCGCGCCGGGCTGGAGAATCGCATCGAGGCGCTGACGATCCTCGGGGGCGACTTCGGCCTCTCCGATGGGACCTTCAGATCGCGTGGGCAAATTCAGCCGTTGGAGTCAGACGTAGATGTGAAGTACAGCGTGGCTAAGTTTGGCGGCAGTGGTGACGTTGGCGATCCTCAGCCGCTCGGGGAATCCGGTATCAGCTGGCAGCCTCGGCTGCAAGGCAACATGGGTTACCTTGATTCGAAATACGAAATGGGCTCGGGGCCGTTGGCGGGTGACACCAGTAAAGTCACAACATCCGCGATCGAATTTGGAGGCGGCGCACGCTTCTGGTTCGGCGACAGCTTCAGTGTGGCCCCGACTCTGATGGGACTGTACGGTCACACGTCCGACGACTACGAAGTTCACAGCGCGTACATGAGAGCGAACCTCATCCCGGCGACCCAGCTGGGGCTGGTGGATTGGAGCATCAATACCTGGACGCTGCGACCGGCACTCAACGTTCAATATCTGATTCGGTTCGGGCGCAACACGCTCACGTTTTCCTCAGATCCGACGTATTTTCATACCCAAGGTTTCAGTCCCTCCAATGTAAACGTGAGGATCAACGGAAATTCCGGCTCCATCGACGACAAGATTGACTTGGATATCCCCCTCGGATTCCAACTTTTCGGGCATGAGCTGCATACCGGGGGTTACTTGAGCCGCACGGAGCTGTTAGGCGATCTCCAGGATGGACTGGGTGTGGCGCACATGAACGAGGTGCATGGGCGCCTGGTACTCGATTTCCTGCATCAGTTGTGGAAAGTGCAGTGGATCGGACTCGGTGCATCGTACGTGGATGGCACGAACATCCACGGCTGGGCGGTCGGCGCCGACCTCGCGTTTCGGTTCTAACGGGGCATGAATCCAGGGCGGAGGCGCCCAACGTCCTGCAGCTTTACTTGAGTCCCGCGATTTCCCCAGCTTGAGCGTACAAAGTTGGCAACCTGCAGAACCTCAACGTCGGAGAGCCGCCAGGCAAATGCAGGCATCGTGAACTGGGCCGGCGCCGCTGCGGTTCGCGGACTTGTAGAGCCTTGTAGGATAATGGAAATCACAGAGTCGGGACTTCCCGCCTCGACAACCGGATTTCCTGCTAAGGCAGGGAATACCCGCTCGTAACCGCGCCCGTCCGGGCGATGGCAGGCGGCGCAATTATCAAGGTAAACCATGGCGCCCTCGGCGCTTGCATCTCCTGTCTTGAGCGCCCTATGCGAGGTCGCGTCATATACAAAAGATTGGCCGACTTGCTCCGGTGACCCGAGCGACTTCAAATAGCGCGCCGTAGACCTCGCGTCATCCTCAGTCATGTATTGGGTGCTGTGAATAATCACGTCTGACATCGATCCGAAGGTGATCCCTCTGGAGTTCGCACCCGTTCGTAGGAATTCGACCAGTTCCTCCTCGCTCCAGTCTCGGAGCGATCCCACCCCACTGCTTCGCAGACTCGGGGCGAAGTAGCTCTCGATGACGGCGCCGCGCAGATATTGCGACCCATCGGCACGACCGACTGCCTTCAGCTGCATGAAGAGGTTTCGTGGGGTATGGCACTCTCCACAGTGACCGAGTCCATCCACGAAATAGGCGCCCTGTGCCTGCAATCCGTCCAGGCCTGCCGGCGCCGTGAAGGAGGTGGGCTTTGAGGCGAACAGCCAGCGCCAGTAAGTCAGGGGCCACCGCATCGATAGGGGAAATGGGATATCACTCGCACGGTTTGGGATTTCCGCCGGCGCAACGGCGTATCTGAAGTAGGCATAGAGCGCGCGGACGTCCTCGGGCTTCGTATTGTAGTAGGACGTGAATGGCATAGCCGGATACAGGCTGTGTCCCTCGGCGACGCCGTACCGCAGGGCGCGGTCAAAGTCAGCAAGGGTGAAGCGTCCGATACCGTTAGTCGGATCCGGTGTGATGTTGGTCGAGTAGATGGCGCCAATCGGAGTTCCCATCTTCAGTCCGCCGGAAAACGCGGGCCGACCAGGGATGCTATGACATGCTGCACAATCACCCAACTTCGCCAGGTATGCACCGCGATCGATCAGCTCCGCATTGCGTCCCGGCGTCGGGGACACATTCTCTCCGGCAGCCCCGTCGCCGACGTAAGAGACGGCGATCGCTGCTGCCAAAGCCGCGATGGCGCCCCCCGTGAGTACGAGTATGGTTTTCCCTTTCATGCGGAAACCAAGGGTCCGGGAGATTTCAGGTAGGAGCTCTTGAGCTTGTCCGCAGAAAAATACGCGAGACCGGCCAGGAGCCCAGTGGGGTTGTAGCCGATATTCTGCGGGAAGGCGGAGGCGCCGTAGATGAAGAGGTTCGGCAGATCCCAGCTCTGGGAGTACCGATTGATCACGCTACTGGCCGGGTTCGAGCCCATGATTGCGCCGCCGGTGGTGTGCGTACTTTGATAGATGCGCGTGTCGTAGTGATTTCCGGGTTTCAAAAGGAGCGTTGCTTGGGTCTGCGGCTTCATGTGTCGGACGATTTCCTCCATCTTCGACGCCGTGTAGGCGGCCATCCGATACTCGTTGTCGTGCCAGTCAAATGTAATGCGCAGCAGCGGTATTCCGTACTTATCCTTGTAGGTGGGGTCCAGTGACAGGTAGCGATCCCTGTAAGACATGACGGTTCCCTGCAGTGTCACCGGGGCGGAGTGGCGATAGTGCCTGCGAATCGCGGCCTTCCAGGCGGCGCCCCACCGCGGGCTGGTCGGGGGAAGCAGCATCTGTTCGATGGGCCGACCGCCGGTCGCGCCGGCATAGATCGTAGCTCCACCAATGAATCCGACCTTGGAGTGATCGTAATGGTCCGAATTGAAGTCATCGATCGCACGCAGTCCGGCCGCTCCGGCCCCGATGAAGGGATTGATATGCGTGTCTTCGCTAAAGAACGCGGTCGTGATGCCGCACATCTGATAAGCGTAGTTCTTTCCTACGACACCGGTGCCGGTACTCGGGTCATAGGGGGTTCCGATCCCGGACAGAAGGAGGAGGCGTACGTTATGCATCTGAAAAGCGGACAGGACAACGAGGTCGGCGGGTTGTTCCAACTCCTGCCCGTTTGCATCGACGTAGAGCACGCCGGTCGCCCGTTTTTTGGAAGAGTCCTGGAGGATCCTCGTGACGTAGGCGCCGGTTCGCACCTCGAGATTAGGTCGAGCTGCCAGAACCGGCAGGATGGTCGTCTGCGGAGACGCTTTGGAATACAGGAAACAGCCAAAGCGCTCACAATAGCCGCACAGATTGCACGGGCCCAGCCGTACACCGTAGGGGTTCGTGAAGGCAGCGGAACTGTTTGCCGCCGGCAGCGGAAACGCGCGGTAGCCCAACTGCGCCGAGGCCTTCTCAAATAGTTGCGCCGCATGGATAGCGGGAAGGGGTGGAGTCGGGAACTCATCGCTACGCGGGCCTTCGAAGGGATTGCCCCCCAATCGAAGAGTGCCGCGCAGATTTCCGGCACTCCCTGAAGTTCCGCAGACCTTCTCGAAATGATCGAAGTGCGGCTCGAGCTCCTCGAAGGAGACCGGGTAGTCCTGAATGGTCATTTCCGGAGGGATGAAATGCTTGCCATAGCGCTCCTGGATGTGGCTGCGGAAGCGCAGATCCTCGGGCGAGGCACGCCAGAGCATGCCGTTCCAGTGCACACCGGCACCACCGACTCCGTTGCCCAGCACGAAGGAACCATATTTTCGGTACGGTACGGCGGTGTCGTTCACGGCGTGTCGGACGGTTACGGTCTCGGAGGCCAGCGGCTGCCACAGCTCCCCGCGAATTCCGTGGCGAAGCTCATCTGCAATGCGCGGATATTCAAAATCCGGTGCTGTATCTCTGGCGGGTCCTCGTTCCAGCGCCACAACATGCAAACCGGCGTCGGTCAGCGTCTTGGCGAGAATCGCGCCGGTCCAACCAAAGCCGATGATTACCGCATCGACGGGCTTGAGCTTTCTTGGGGTCGTCACGTGTGGGCACCGCCGATGGAAACTGGCCCATAGGGATACTTAACACCGGCCTGATCAATCCAGTCCGTGAAGTCGGCCCGCGCGCCGGGAAATCCAATCCAGCGCCAAGCGACCATGTCGCGGTTGCCTCCGTGGATTGGGTCGCAGAAGTATCCTTCCCGGGTATTCTCCAGCAGCTGGTCAAAGAGCGCCGGCGCAGGAACTGTCGCAAAGGCAAGGAGGCCCTTTTCCATCGATTCCAGGAATTCGTCCTGCCGAGCCGCCTCCAGGCGTGCGAAATCAATGCCATGGCTCGCTCGAGCGGCGGCATTGGCCTCCTCGATGCCCTGCCGATAAATCTCCCGTGGGGTAAATCTCAACTGATAGCCGAGCGTGGCGGGACTATCTGGATGGAATGGGCCCTTCATGTAGAAGTAGGACCCGTGGCCGTAGGGCAGCTCCATCTGCCGATCGATGAACTCCGGAACGCCGGCCTCAATGCCTCCCGGGCCTGGGCCGTCGCCCGGAATCAGTCGCCCTACGGCAGCCTGCACAAACTCCCACTCCGACGGACGAAAGTAAGAGGGAGCGTAGGAGTGACCTTGCACACCCGGGCCACGTGCGCACCCAGCCGTAACGAGGGTCGCCAGGCCGACCGGCGCCGCGCCGAGCAGGAATCTTCGTCTATCCACGTCTCACTCCCCGTGTTGCGGCATCGTGAGCCGCAGGATGCGCAGCGCAACCGCCGACCCCTATCCCCCCGATGGGGGGGAGTCATCGCATCACTGCACCACCACCCGTCCGGGGGATGCCTCGCGGCGGACGGATCGCCGAGGCTGCACGTAGCCACCGACGGACTTAACGGAGCTCAACAGTGAGTAAGAAAGTAGCCCGAGTCATCATTGACGCAATGAAGGAAGCCGGCGTCGAGCACTGTTACGGCGTCGTCGGCGACACCCTGAACGCATTCGCCTCAAACCTGGCGCCGGCCGGCATCAAGTTTGTTCACATGCGGCACGAGGAAGCCGGCGCGTTTGCCGCGCAGGGCGAAGCGTTGCTGCTCAATCGACTCACGGCCGTGGCGGGTAGCTGTGGTCCGGGGAGCCTGCATTTCATCAATGGCCTGTACGAGGCGAATCGAAACCGCGCTCCGGTGATACTAATCGCCAGCCAGGTCGTGCGCCGCGAGCTGGGCTTTGATTTCATCCAGGAGGTGGATTTCAAAGCGGTCTACAAGGGCTGCAGTGTGTTCTGCGAAATGGTCATGACCCCTGAGCAGGCGCGACGCCTGACGGTGATGGCGTGCCAGGCGGCGATCACGCGCCGCGGCGTGGCGGTCTTGATCCTGCCGGTCGACGTCGCCGATGCCGCGCCGGTCGAGGAGTTGCCGTATCGCGTCCACGCCAATCTCCCGGTCATTCGCCCGAGCGAAGCCGATCTGGACGAGATGGCACGCCTCCTGGCGAAGGGGTCCAACATCACGATCTATGCGGGCGCCGGATGTGCCGGTGCGCACGATGAGATCGTGCAGCTCGCCGAACGATTGCACGCCCCCGTGGCGCATACGTCGCGCGGCAAGGACGCCCTGGAGTACGATAATCCGAACAATGTCGGCATGACGGGCATCCTTGGGATGGAATCCGGCTACCGCGCCGTGCTCAATTGCGACACGTTGCTGCTGTTGGGCACCAATTTCGCCTGGTCGCAGTTCTATCCCAAAAACGCCACGATCATCCAGGTAGATCTCGATCCAACGCGCATCGGACAGCGCCATCCGATTGAGCTGGGCGTGGTGGGTAACATCAAGGACACACTCCAGGCGCTGCTGCCGCGATTGTCACAGCGGTCCGACTCGAGTTTTCGTGATGCCTACGTCCAGCGACATGAGAAGTCGCTCAAGGCTCAGGCGGCGAGGGCTACTCCGGGCAAGCACGGCTTGATTTACGGGCAGTATCTGACGTCAATCATCAATCGCAAGGCGGCACAGGATGCGCTGTTTGCGGCCGATGACGGTACCTGCGGGGTGTGGATGCTGCGCATGATCGCAGCGAATGGCAAGCGACGGATGTTTGCCAGTTTGCTGCATGGGACCATGGCAAGCGGCCTCGGTACGGCGATCGGACTGCAGACCTGTCAGGCAGGTCGCCAGGTCGTGTGTGTCGCCGGCGACGGCGGACTGACGATGCTACTTGGCGATCTGATTACCGTCGTGTCAGAGAAGCTTCCGATCAAGATCGCGGTCTACGACAACGGCAAGTTGGGCTTTGTGGAGTTGGAGCAGAAGAGCGAAGGCCTGCTGCCAGCGTACACCGATCTGAAAAATCCGGACTTCGGCAAGGTCGCAGAAGCAATGGGCCTCTGGGGCCGTACGGTCACAGACGCGGCGGAGCTCGAATCTGCGGTCGACGAGTGGCTGGCCGTGAGTGGTCCCGCATTGCTGAATGTCAAAGTGGCGCCGATGGAGCTCGTCATGCCACCGTTCATTGCGGCAGAGGCGGCTTACGGTATGTCCCTGTATTCCGTTCGCGCGGTCCTGCACGGGCAAGGGGGCGACGTATTTGAAATGATCCAGGAGAACTTCCCTAAATAGCTCGCGGGATCTGCAAATGAAAGAGTTGCTCTCGGCGCTGTGGTCTTTCCTGCACCATCCGGCGGTAAGCGCTGAAGATCACCTGACTACGCTCGAGGAGCGCCTTAGACTGCTCGAGGCCCGGCTTGTCGGCGATTTGAAGAGCGCGGTCGACACAGGGGTCGTCGCGGTCGAAGACTCCGTCGCGGGGATTCACGCCCGGCTGGAAGCCGTCAAGAAGCGGGTGGTGGAGGATCTGAAGCAAGAGCTGCACCGACTGGTGCTGATGCTGGCCCTTGTGACGGGCTGCGCGGTACTGGCGCTGGTAGGGATGATTTTCGGGCTGATGGCGGCGTGGACGGGCTTGAAGGGCTTCATTGGTGCCGTCGGTGCATCACTCACCTTGGCAGTAGTATTTTTGCTTGCCAGCCTCGTAGTCCTTGGACTGTTCCGTTCAGTGCTGCATCGTTCCCAAGGCCTACATTCC
>DATHOA010000334.1:0-6967 GCA_035485475.1 Steroidobacteraceae bacterium
CTGCGACTTCGCCGCAAGTCCGCGCTGGATCCAGCCTCGTTACTGGTCGGGGCAGCAGGATTTGAACCTGCGACCCTCTGCTCCCAAAGCAGATGCGCTACCAGACTGCGCCATGCCCCGCCCTACCGCGACCGCGGATCCAAAAGGGACTATACCTTCAGACCTGAGCCGACGGGGGCCGGGATGATACGGAGGCCCTCGCAAACCGTCAATTCACGCCCGGCGCCACTCGGTACGACCGTCCGGGCGATCCTCCAGGATGACCCCCTGGGCTGCCAGGGTGTCGCGGATACGGTCCGCTTCCTTGAAGTCCCTGTTCTTGCGCGCCGCAAGGCGCCTGGCGACCCACTCGTCGATGGCGGCTTCGTCCAGGCCGGCGTCGGCCGGCGTCGGCTCTACAGCCTCCGTAGGCCCTGCAGCCTCCCCTTCCACCGCTGGCGTACGCAGGCGCGCCCACTGCTCGGGTGGCAACTGGGCGATCCCGAGCACCCCGGCCAGCACCCGCAGCTCGGCGGCGATCTGACTGGACAGATCCGCCTTACCTTCGCGCTTGGCCACATTCAGGTCGCGCGTCATGTTCTGCAGCACGGCCACCGCCTCGGGCGTGTTGAAGTCATCGTCCATTGCGGCGCGGAAGGCCGCGGTGTACCGGGTCACGGGGGCCGGGGCGGCCGATTCGACCTCACGCAGGGCGCTGTAGATACGCTCCAGCGCCGCGGTCGCCTGGGTCAGCTGTTCGAGGCTGTAGTTGACCGGGCCACGGTAATGACTGGAAACCACAAAGTAGCGGATCACTTCCGGATGCCGCACCCGCTTCAGTGCCGCGACGATGGTGTCGAAATTCCCCAAGGACTTCGACATCTTGGTGTCGTCGATATTCAGGAAGCCATTGTGCATCCAGACCTGCGCGAAGCTGTCGCCGCTGGCGGCGCACGATTGGGCGATTTCGTTTTCGTGGTGCGGGAATTTCAGGTCCATCCCCCCGCCATGAATATCGAAGCGGGTGCCGAGCAGCGCCTCGGACATCACCGAACATTCGATATGCCAGCCCGGCCGGCCGGCGCCCCAGGGGGAGGGCCAGGCGGGCTCACCGGGCTTGGCCATTTTCCACAGCACGAAGTCCAGCGGATCGCGCTTGGTCGTATCCACCGCCACCCGTTCGCCGGCACTGAGTTCATCGACCAGTTCGCCTGAAAGCGCGCCGTAGGCGGCGAACTTGCGCACCGAGAACATGACGTCCCCGCTGCTTGAAACATAGGCATAGCCGCGCTCGATGAGCCGCGAGGTCAGCTCGACCATGCCCGGCACATGGGATGTCGCCCGCGGCTCGTGATCCGGTCGCAGGATGCCCAAGGCGTCGTAGTCGCGCTGCATGAACGCGATATAGCGCTCCGTGAAGGTCTCGATGTTCTCCTGGCGCTCCGCCGCCCGCTTGATGATCTTGTCATCGATGTCCGTGATGTTGCGGACAAAGGTCACGGCGAAACCGCTGAACAGCAGATAGCGGCGCACGACATCGAAGGCGATCTTGGAGCGCGCATGACCCATGTGGGCCAGGTCATAGACCGTATCGCCACACAGGTACATGCCGATCCGGCCCGGTTGCAGCGGCTGAAGGTCTTCCTTGGTCCGCGTCAGCGAATTGAAAATGCGAATCATGCCGATAGGTTACGCGAAACGCGCCAGCCGAGCCTGCGCTGACCCTTCAGGCATGGCACGCAGCAGCGGCGCCAGCTCCGGTCCATGGGTCAGTCCGGTCAGGGCGACTCGCAGCGGCTGGAACAGTGCCTTGCCTTTGCGCCCGGTCGCCGTACCGGTCGCGGCGGCGATCGCCCGAAAGTCGCCCGGACCTGCCCGGGCCGCCTGCGCGGCAACAGCAAAAAAATCATGGCCTGCCTCATCGATCACGGCCTGCTCGAGCGCACCGATCACGGGGAGGTCACCGAACACGATCTGGCGCCACTGGATGACATCCTCGGGCAGCACGATATTGGGTCGTACGGCTTCAATGAAGGCCGTCCGTGTCGTGGCCGGCAGGCCCGCCGGCAGTTGCGAGCCGAGCCATTCCCCGACCTCCTCAACAGTCATCTGTTTGACGGATTCCTTCTGCCAGGCCCGCAGCTGCGTGGCGTCAAAATGCGCCGGCGCCCGACCCAGGTGCGCGGGTTCGAAGGCGCGGGCCATCGCGGGCAGATCCAGCAGTGCGTTGTCGGGGCTGGAGTGGCCCAGGCGGAACAGCAGATTGCACAGCGCGCCGGCGGTGAAGCCTTGCTCGCGGTACTCGCGCACCGTCGTTGCGCCATGGCGCTTGGACAAGGGGGTGCCATCGGCGCCGACCAGCAGCGACACATGGCCGAACGCCGGCACCGGCAGTTGCAGGGCCTGCAGTATCAATATCTGCCGCGGCGAGTTGGTAAGATGGTCGTCCCCGCGCAGCACATGGGTGACGCCCATTGCCGCATCATCCACGGCATTGCTGAAGAAGAACGCGGCAGATCCGTCGGCCCGGCGCACGATGAAATCACCAATGTCCTCGCTCAGGAAGCTCTGCGCTCCATGCACGAAATCGATGAACTCAACGCGCTCTCCCAGCGGCACACGGAAGCGCAGCGTCGCGGTGAGGCCCGAGGCGCGCCTGGCGGCCCGCTGCGCAAGGCTCAGATCCCGGCAGGTGCCGGCATAGCGCGGTGGCTTGCCGGCCGAGATCTGGGATTTTCGCGACACTTCCAGCTCAAGGGCCGTGCAGTAGCATTCATAGACCCGGTCAGCGCGTTCGAGCGTAGCAAAGTGCTCAGCGTAGCTCGCCACTCGCTGCGACTGGCGATACGGCCCCCGGCCATCCTCGCGGCCGGGACCTGCGTCCCAGGTCAGACCCAGCCAGGTGAGATCCTCCTGCTGATTGCGACAGAACTCCTCGCTGCTGCGGGTCGCATCCGTGTCCTCGATACGCAGGATGAAGCGGCCCCCAACTCTGCGGGCGAGCAGGAAGCTGAACAACGCCGTCCGGGCATTCCCCAGATGCAGATTGCCGCTGGGGCTGGGCGCGAAGCGCGTTACGGTGGCCGCCTGGGCCGCCAGGGCAATCGCCGCCCGTTCGGAAGTCTCAGTCATAGGGCAGATTTTACGTTGAATTCGACCGTGTCTTGAAACACCGTCAGGTCAAGGCGGTCCAATTGCTAGAATCCACCCTCCCAAGTACCGGCTAGACGAAGTGAAAGATACATGATGATCGACAGACGCCTCGTTTCGTTCCTCGCCGTGGCGCTTTTGGCTGTCACGCTGGGCAGCACTTTGGGCACCCCGGCCTTCGCCGCCGATGCGCCGGCCCACCCCTCCACGCCCAACCCCCAGGTGCGCGTCACCACCAGCGTCGGCGCTTTCGTCATCGAGCTGTATCCGGACCGTGCGCCCGTCACCGTGGCTAACTTTCTGATTTACGTGAAAGAGGGCCAGTACACCCAGACCCTGATCCACCGGGTGGTGCCGGGTTTCCTCGCCCAGGGCGGCGGCTACTCGGCGGTCGATGAATCGCTCAAGCCGGCCCATGGGTCGATTCCCAACGAGTCCGGCAATGGTCTGCAGAACAAGCGGGGCTTCGTGGGACTGGCGCGCACCGAGCTGCCTCACAGCGGTAATTGCCAGTTTTACATCAACCTCGCCGACAATCCGGACCTTGATCCGCTGCCCGTGCGCTGGGGTTACGCCGTGTTCGGCAAGGTCATCGACGGACTCGACGTACTCGACCGCATCAGCGATATGCCCACCGGAGCCGAAGGCAAGTTCAAGGTCGACGCCCCGCTGACTCACGTGGTCATCGAGAAGGTCGAGGTGGTCGGGCCAGGAGGCATCAAGCAGGATGGGCCCAAGGCGCTGGCGCCGGCCCCGAATGGATCCGAGGTCCTGTCGCCGAACTGAAGGCCCATGGCTGAACTGTTCGTCTCCGACCTGCATCTGGACGCACAGTCCGCGGCGGCCAATGCACGTTTCCTGGCCTTTCTCACCCAGGAAGCAGTTCAGGCCCGGGTGCTGTACATCCTCGGCGACCTGTTCGAAGCCTGGATCGGCGATGATGATCCGGACCCCGTCAAAGGTCAGATCTGCGATGGCTTACGGCAGCTGACGGATCGCGGGGTACCCTGCTTCGTACTGCACGGCAACCGGGACTTCCTGTTGGGCGACCAGTTTGCCGCCCGCACCGGCTGTCGGCTGCTGCCGGATCCGGTGATCGCGACCTTCGATGCGGAGCGCGTGCTCCTCACCCACGGCGATGCCCTGTGTGTCGATGATCACCCCTATCAGGAACTGCGCACGACCGTGCGGGCGCGCGTGTGGCAGCAACGTTTCCTGAAGCTCACCCTGCCCAGCCGTGAACTGCTGGCCGGCCAGGCCCGGCGCGGCAGCCAGGCCCATACCTCCCGCACCATCCCGTACGTCATGGATGTCAACGAGGCGGCCGTCACGGCCGTGTGGCGTACCGGCGTCAACCGCATCATCCACGGGCACACGCATCGTCCCGGGATCCATGCGGGGGTATGCGACGGTCGCCCCGTCGAGCGCATCGTGCTCGGGGCATGGTACGAACAGGGCAGTTATCTGCGGCGCGAATCCGGACGCTACGAGCTGCGCTCGCTTTAGTTCAGTGTGCGCCGGGAGCCGAGGAGCCCGCGGGCGCCCGGTGATGGCGCGCATAGGCTTCGGCTTCCACGATGCCCTGGTACTTCTTGAACTGCTCATCGTTCAGGACCGGCTTCAGTTTCGCCATCGCGGCGTCTTCAATCTTCTGATGGTTCTGGTGCGCGGTCTGGACATCGATGTTCTGTTCGCGCTCCTGCTTCATGGAGGCGCCCAGGTTGGTGCGCTCCTCGTCGAGGATTTGCTCGAACTTGGGCCGCTGCGCATCGGTCAGCGATAGGTCCTTGGCAAGCTGCGCCATGCGGGCCTGCGGATCGGGTGCCGCGCCCGCGGGCGGGGCCTGGGCCAGCGCGAACGTCGCGCCCAGGCACAACGTGCACAGCACACCAATGGTTGCGAATGGCTTCTTCATAATCCTTCAGACCCCAAAGCTGTTGTTGAATGCTCGCATTACCGGCGGCAGCGATGGTAGCCGCAGCAGCCGCTTGATGACCAGCGCCATCGGTACACTGAACGCGAAAGTGTGGGCCATCAGGCCATTCAGGACACTGTAGACGGTATAGGTGGGGGGCGCCGGTGAAAACAGCGCCAGCACGATGTTGTGCATGAACACCCAGGCGAAGATGCCATAGAACAGCGCGGCGAGCGTGGCTTCGATTGCACGGGCCCGCAGCGCCGGCCAGATCAGCGCGAACACAATTCCCCAGATCACCGCCGTCAGGAAGTGAATGCACACGCCGAGTGCAAATGCGCCGGCACCCAGAGCGCGGATGCCCGGGCCAAAGCTGAGCACGGCGGTGTTTTCGGCGATGCCGTAGGCGCTGGTCAGATGCAGCAGTCGCACCCACACGATGAGCTCGTAGATCCAACTGGTCACCGCGCCCACCACACCACCGATCACCCCGGCGCGCAGCGTTGCCGACAGCCTCGAGCCCGCACGTGTCGCACTACCTGTCGCGATCATTGTTGTTCCCCGTGAATTCGTCAGGTTGATCGCGGCAGCGTCAGGGTGGCCTGCAATCCGCGTTGCGGCAGATTCGCCAGTGTCAGGGCACCGCCGTGAGCCTGCGCGATATCACGTGCGATGCATAATCCCAAACCCGTGCCGCCCGTGTCGCGATTGCGCGAGGATTCGACACGGTAGAAAGGCTCAAATACCCGCGCCAGATGCTCGGCCGGAATTCCCGGACCCTGGTCGCGAATCGCAATGACGACAGCCGCGCCATCCTGCAGGTGCACACTGACGCTCCCGCCGAACTTGGTGGCGTTGGAAATGAGGTTGGTGAGGCAGCGCTTGAGTGCCATCGGCTTGCCGGCGTAAAGCACGCGCACCCGGCCATGCACTTCGAAGGGTGTTCCCATCTCGGCAAACTCGCCCTGCAGGGTGCCGAGCAACTCGTTGATGTCCACCGCTTCGGCAGATTCGTCGTCATTGAGCCCGCGCAGCAGCGTCAAGGCGCCGTGCACCATGTTTTCCATTTCATCGAGATCACGATCGACGCGGAACTGCATGTCGGCATCGTCGATCGTGGTCATGCGCAGCCGCAGGCGCGTCAGCGGGGTCTTCAGGTCATGCGACATGGCCGCGAGCACCCGCGTGCGACTGTCCACGTAGCGCTGCATGCGCTCCTGCATCGTGTTGAAGGCGCGGGCCGCATCGCGCAGCTCGCGCGAGCCGCGCTCGACCAGGGGTGGCTGGCGCAGATCGCGGCCCACGGCCTCCGCGGCACGCGCCAGGTCGGACAGCGGGCGGGTAATGCCGCGCGTGACCAGGTACACCGCGATGGCGATCAGCAAGGCGAGCAGTATCAGGTTGAACAGCAACGCTCGGGGCAGTGGCGCACCCCGCTGCCCCTGCGCCAGACGGAACAGCAGATTGTCGCCGCCGGGAATGCCGACGCTCACATCGTACAGCTGTCCACCGCGCTCAAACGATTCGGCGGCCGGCCGTGCCAGGGTCATGGCCGGCTTGGCGGCATCGATGGTCGGCACCACGGACACCTGGTAGCTGGGCCCCAACACGAACTTCAGCTGCTGCTCCAGCGACTGCCTGAAATCCGGTAGCGGAGTCGGCAGGCCCGGGGGTGCGAGCAGCGGCTCGAGCAGCGTCTGCGGCGACGGCCGCGACCGGCGAAACTGTGAGCGCGGCCAGTTCTGCAGCAGCGCACTGGCCTCGAGCCGTTCGCCGGGCTGCAGCAGCTGCATGGAGGCGGTCATGTCGACCACGCGCCGTGACCACTCGCGCACCGAGGCCTGCACCAGTGTCCGGTCCCGCTCCCGGGATACCAGGAACAGGGAAATGAGCGTGGCCGCCAGCACTCCGATGAGCACAGCG
>DATHOA010000335.1:0-7246 GCA_035485475.1 Steroidobacteraceae bacterium
CAGGTCGCGGCCAATTGGGGAACGGCGCGCGCCCAGCGCTCGCAATAGCCCGTCAGTTCCGTACGCGTTTCAAAGGTCGCGCAGGCCAGGTCCCAGGTCGCGACATCCACCAGTCCGGAAATATCGGCACTGGCGCCGCCGGCGGGGCGTTGCGCCAGCAGCGCGCGAGTCAGCGGGTGCAAGGCATGGCCACCGCGCAGTCGCGCGGCTTCTTCGGCCCACCAGCCCATGCGCACATGCGCCACGCTGTGCTCCAGGCCCGGCTTCAGGGCGGCTGCAATTTCCACTTCGATGCCAAACAATGGTTTCAGGATCGACTGCATGCGTGCGCCGGCATACAGCCATGCGAAGTAGCGCGGCGTGCCCGCGAACTCCGGCCTCATCACTTCAGGTCCCTGGGCAGAGCATCGATCTCTACCGGGGCTTCGAGCGGCGCATCGGCAGTGGCGCCAAGATCGCGCAGGCGCCGTGCCTGGGGAACCACCTGACGCTGCAGTGATCCGGCGGCCGCGTTGAAGGCTTCGACGGCCCCGCTCAAACGCTGACCGACTTTCACGAGGTGCGCGAGGAAGTTGGCCAGCCGCGCATGCAGGTCACCGCCCAGCTCCTGAATCTGTTGGGCATTGAGGGCGACCTGGTTCTGGCGCCAGCAGAAAGCCACGCACTTGAGCACGGCCATGAGTGTGGAGGGCGTGGCCAACACGACGCTGTGGGCCAGCGCCTGCTCGATGAGCTGCGGCTGTACCGCGAGGGCGGCGGACAGGAACTGGTCGCCGGGAATGAACAGGATGACGAATTCGGGTGCACGCGCAAATTGCGACCAGTACGCCTTGGCCGACAGCTCGCGGATGCGCGCCGCGACCTGCTGCGCGTGGCGCTGCAGATGCTGGCGCTGGCTGGCCTCATCCGGCGCCTCGAGCGCGGCAAGATAGGCCTCCAGCGGTGCCTTGGCATCGATCACCAGCTCGCGCGCGTCCGGTAAATGAACGATCAGATCCGGGCGTGAAACGCCGCTGTCGCCGCTGACCTGGACCTGTTCGGTGAAGTCGCACTGCTCGACCAGGCCGGCCAGCTCGACGACGCGGCGCAGGGTGAGTTCCCCCCAGCGCCCGCGTACTTCCGGACGGCGCAGTGCCGTCACCAGGTTGCGCGTCTCCTGCGCCAGGCCCGCCTGGCCGCGCACCAGCAGCTCGATCTGGCCGCGCAGGTTGGCTTCGGTTTCACGGTGCTCGGCATCGAGCCGCTGCGCCTGGGTGCGCGTGGCTTCCAGCGCCGCCTGCAGGGGCGACACCAGTTGTGACAACTGCTCTTCGCGGCGCCGGCCGGCCAGCAGCTGGGCAGCGAGGAAACCTAAGGCAACCCCGACCAGCAACGCCGCGCCGATCAGGCTCAATTCCAGTGCAGAGATCATGTGGCTTTTTGTGTTACTCGACAAAGGTTAGCATGAAGGAATTTGCGGCACCCGCCATGAATTCATTGGAACAATTCGATGCGCTGATCATCGGTGCCGGTCAGGCCGGGCCGCCGCTGGCGCAGCGCTTGACGGCCGCCGGTCAAAAGGTTTGCCTGATTGAGCGCAAGCTCTTCGGTGGCACCTGCGTCAACACCGGGTGCATGCCGACCAAGACGCTGGTCGCCAGCGCGTACGCAGCCCAGCTGGCGCGCCGCGCCGCGCAGTACGGTGTCGACGTCGGCGGGGCCGTGCGCGTGGATATGCGCGTCGTGCGGCAACGGGCTGCGACGGTGACGCTCAATGCACGCCACGGCGTCGAGCAGTGGCTGCAGCAGATGCCCCACTGCACGGTGGTGCGCGGCCAGGCCCGTTTCGAAAGCGCGACCCAGTTGCGCGTCGGGGAGCGCGTGTTCGGTGCGCCGCGGATCTTCATCAATGTGGGCGCGCGGGCCATCGTGCCGGACATACCGGGGCTGACCACGGTGCCGTACCTGACCAACAGTTCCATCGTGGAGCTCGATCGTCTGCCGCAACATCTGATCATCCTCGGGGGCAGTTATATCGGCCTGGAGTTTGCGCAGATGTACCGGCGTTTTGGCAGCACGGTGACCGTGGTGGAGCGCGCGGCGGCGGTTGCGACCCGCGAAGATCCGGATGTCTCGCAGGCAATCCGCGAGATTCTCGAAGCCGAGGGCATCACCATTCACACCGGCACGGCCGTGGTGGCGGTCGCACGCAACGCCGACGGCGACATCACCGTGCGGCTGCGCCGTGATGGGGTCGAGTCCGAGGTCTGCGGCTCCGATCTGCTGCTGGCGACCGGGCGCCGGCCCAACACGGATGACCTGGGTCTGGCGGCTGCCGGCGTTCAATGCAGCGCCGCGGGCCATGTCACGGTGGATGATGCCCTGAGCACCAGCGTGCCGGGGATCTGGGCACTGGGCGAATGCAATGGCCACGGCGCCTTCACCCACACGGCCTACAACGACTTCGAAATCGTGGCGGCCAATCTGCTCGATGGCGCCAACCGCAAGCTCAGTGCCCGCATTGCGGCCTATGCTCTGTACATCGACCCACCCCTGGGGCGGGTCGGGCTAACGCACACCCAAGCACAACGCAGCGGGCGGCCACTGCTGATCAACCACCGGCCGATGACCCGGGTCGGGCGCGCGGTTGAGAAGAACGAGACCTTGGGCTTCATGAAGATCATCGCCGATGCCCAGACCCGACGCATCCTCGGGGCGGCCATCCTCGGCGTCGGCGGCGATGAGGCCATCCACGGGGTCCTTGATCTGATGAATGCCGATCAGCCGTACACCACCCTGCAATGGGCGGTGCCGATTCACCCGACGGTGTCGGAGTTGCTGCCGACCCTGGTCAACGGGCTGCACCCGCCTCAAGGCTGAAGTGCACCAGATAGTTGACGCTGGCATCAGCGCTGAGACTCGCCTGGGCAGTGAATGGATCAAACGCCAGTCCGCGCACCTCGCGCAGCGTCAGGCCCGCAGCCCGCCCCCACTGGGCCAGCTCTGAGGGCCGCACCAGCCGTTCGTACTCGTGCGTGCCGCGCGGCACCAGGCGCAACAGGTACTCGGCCGCGATGATGGCCTGGACGAAGGACTTCGGGGTGCGGTTCAAGGTCGACAGGAACGCCGCGCCGCCGGGCCGCAGCAGGGTCGCGATGCTGCGCACGATGCTGGCCGGATCGGGCACATGCTCGACCATCTCCATGCAGGTGATGACGTCAAACGAGCCGGGTTCGGCGCCTGCCAGGCTTTCCGCCGACAGCAATCGGTAGTCGATGGCAACGCCACGCTCGGCCGCATGCAGCCGTGCGCTGTCGAGCATGGCCGGGGCGAGGTCGATGCCGGTGACCTGCGCGCCCAGCTGCTGCAGGGCTTCGCACAGCAGGCCACCCCCGCAGCCGATATCCAGTACCCGGGCACCATTGATCTGACAACGCTCGGCCACGAACCCCAGGCGCACCGGGTTGATCAGATGCAGGGGTCGGAATTCCCCGTTGGGGTCCCAGAATCGATGGGCCAGGGCATCAAATTTGCCGATTTCCGCGCCGTCTGCGTTGCCCGCGGGGCCCGGTTCGCCACCCGGTACGGTCATGGTTGCAAGCTCCTGTCCAAATGGGGTGAAGACCGGCGCATTATGCTAAAATTTCATCTTTGTGCTGCTCTAAAAGCCTTCGGACTAAATGACAGAATTCGCGCGTGAAATCCTGCCCGTCAATCTCGAAGATGAGATGCGGCAGTCGTATCTTGACTATGCCATGAGCGTGATCGTGGGTCGCGCGCTGCCTGATGTGCGCGATGGCCTCAAGCCCGTGCACCGTCGCGTACTGTATGCCATGCGGGTGCTCGGCAACGACTACAACAAGCCCTACAAGAAGTCGGCCCGTATTGTCGGGGACGTGATCGGCAAGTATCACCCGCACGGCGACAGCGCGGTGTACGACACCATGGTGCGCATGGCCCAGCCGTTCTCGATGCGCTACATGCTCATAGACGGCCAGGGCAACTTCGGTTCGGTGGACGGTGATGCCCCGGCGGCGATGCGCTACACCGAGGTGCGCATGTCGCGCATCGCGCACGAACTGCTCGCCGACATCGACAAGGAAACGGTCGATTTCACACCCAACTACGATGAGTCGGAGAGCGAGCCGGCGGTGCTGCCGACCCGGGTACCAAACCTGCTCATCAACGGGCAGACCGGTATCGCCGTGGGCATGGCCACCAACATACCGCCCCACAACTTCACCGAGGTCATCAATGCGCTGATCGCGCTGCTGGAGGATCCGCACCTCACGCTGGCCGCGTTGATGCAGCATATTCCGGGACCTGATTTCCCGACCGCCGGCATCATCAACGGTGCCCAGGAAATCGCCACCGCCTATCGCACCGGCCGCGGCCGCCTGTCGATCCGCGCCCGCACCAACGTCGAGGACATCGACGGCAAGGGCCGTCAGGCCATCATTGTCACCGAACTGCCATACCAGGTGAACAAGGCGCGGCTGCTCGAACGCATTGCGGATCTGGTGCGCGCCAAGGAAATCGACGGCATCTCCGAACTGCGCGATGAGTCCGACAAGGACGGCATGCGCGTGGTCATCGAGTTGAAGCGCGGCGAAGTCGCCGAGATCGTGCTGAACAATCTCTATGCGCAGACGCCGATGGAGACGGTCTTCGGCATCAACATGGTGGCCCTGCAGGATGGTCAGCCGAAGCTGCTGTCGCTGAAGGAAATGCTCGATGCCTTCATTCGGCACCGCCGTGAAGTGGTCACCCGCCGCACGATATTTGATCTGGCCAAGGCGCGTGACCGCGCCCACGTGCTCGAAGGCCTCGCGGTCGCACTGGCCAATATCGAGGATGTCATCGCGCTGATCCGGGCCGCGGCCTCGCCGGCTGAAGCGAAGACGGGGCTGTTGTCGCGTACCTGGCAGGGCGGCGTCGTGCCGGAGCTGCTGTTGCGTGCGGGCGCGCTGTCCACGCGGCCGGCCAACCTGGCGCCGGAGCTGGGTATGATGGCGCAGGGCTACCGGCTCTCCGAAGTGCAGGCCCAGGCCATCCTGGACATGCGCCTGCATCGCCTCACGGGGCTCGAGCAGGATAAGATCATTGAGGAGTACAAGGGACTGTTGGTGGCGATCCAGGATCTCACCGACATTCTGACTCGACCCGAGCGGCTCACGCAGGTGATCCGCGAGGAGCTGATTGAGATGCGCGAAGCCTATGGCGATGCGCGTCGCACCGAGATCAATCGCGATCACCTGGACCTGACCACCGAGGATCTGATCGAGCCTCAGGACGTAGTGGTCACGCTTTCACATGCCGGCTATGCAAAGTCCCAGCCGGTGACCGAGTATCAGACCCAGCGCCGCGGTGGGCGGGGTCGCTCGGCCACCTCGGTCAAGGACGAAGACTTCGTGGAGAAATTATTCGTGGCGAACACTCATGACACCGTCCTGTGCTTCTCCAATCGGGGCAAGGTCTATTGGCTCAAGGTCTACAAACTTCCCCAGGCGGGACACAATGCCCGTGGCAAGCCCATGGTGAACCTGCTGCCGCTGGAGGAGGGCGAGAAGATCAACGCCGTCCTGCCGGTGCAGCAATACGATGAACAGCATTTCGTGTTCATGGCGACCAGCCAGGGCACGGTCAAGAAGACCCCGCTCACCGCGTTCTCGCGCCCGCGTACCAGCGGCATCATTGCCGTTGACCTGCGCGACAATGATCGGCTGGTGGGTGTCGCGCTCACCGATGGTCAGCGCGAGGTCATCCTGTGCACCAGCGGTGGCAAGGCCATTCGCTTCCACGAGGAGGAGGTGCGCGCCATGGGTCGCGATGCCTCGGGCGTGCGCGGCGTCAAACTGGACCCCGGCCAGGAACTGATTGCACTCATCGTGTGCGGCGAAGGCAATGTGCTGACGGCCTCGGAAAACGGTTACGGCAAGCTCACGCCGCTGGATGACTTCCCCAAGCATGGCCGCGGCGGACAGGGCGTGATCGCGCTGCAGACCTCGGACCGCAATGGCGCGCTGGTGGCTGCATTGCAGGTCACCGCTGGGCAGGAAATCATGCTGATCAGCTCCACCGGGACGCTGGTGCGCACCCCGGTGGATGAGATCTCGGTGCTCGGGCGCAATACCCAGGGCGTGCGCTTGATCCGCCTGGCGGAGGGTGAGCGACTCACGGGCATCGAGCGCATCGAAAGCCTGGAGGCCGAAGGTGATGCCGAGGGCGCGGATCCGGAGCCGGTGCCACCTGCCACGCCGTAGCCATTAAACGCTAAGCGCCTGCCGAAAAGTTCTAACCGGGCGGGGGCCTGCTTGGTACCATCCCGAGCATCCCTCCAGTGTTTCAACCGAAAGGCTTTTGTGCGCGTATTCAATTTTGCCGCGGGGCCGGCGACACTGCCCCTGGAAGTTCTTGAACAGGCCCAGTCTGAACTGACGGATTGGCGCGGCAGCGGCATGTCGGTGATGGAGGTCTCCCACCGCAGCAAGGCTTTCCAGGGCGTGGCCGCGGAGCTTGAATCCTCGCTGCGCGAGCTGCTGGCCGTTCCGAGCGGCTACAAGGTGATCTTTCTGCAGGGCGGGGCGACGGCGCAGTTCGCCGGGATTCCATTGAACCTGGCGGCGGCCGACGCCACGGTCGACTACGTCAACACCGGCGCCTGGTCAAAGAAGGCGATCGGCGAGGCGAAACGCTACTGCAAGGTCAATGTCGCCGCGGACGAGGCGGCATCCGCTTACAACACCGTGCCGGCGCCCGCTTCGCTCAAACTCACCGCTGGCGCGGCCTACGTTCACTACACGCCGAACGAGACCATCGGCGGAGTCGAGTTCGGCTACGTGCCGCAGGTCGGCGCCGCGCCGCTGGTGGCGGACTTCTCCTCGACATTCCTGTCGCGACCCATCGATGTCAGCCGCTTCGGGCTGATCTACGCCGGTGCACAGAAGAATGTCGGCCCGGCGGGCCTGTGCATCGTGATCGTGCGCGAGGAGCTGATCGGCAAGGCGCGCGCCGGTACGCCGCAGGTTCTGGACTACAAGGCCATGGCCGATGATGGCTCCATGCTCAATACGCCGCCGACCTTTGCGTGGTACATCGCGGGCCTGGTACTGAAGTGGATCGCGGGCAAAGGCGGCCTTGCGGCCATGGAACAATTGAATCGCGCCAAGGCCGAGGCGCTGTATGCGGCCATTGACGGTTCCGGCTTCTATCGCAACCCGGTGGCCAAGGATTGCCGTTCGTGGATGAACGTGCCCTTCACCCTGGC
>DATHOA010000336.1:0-12872 GCA_035485475.1 Steroidobacteraceae bacterium
GGTATCACGGTCAACAATGTCCAGCCGGGTCCGATCGATACGGATCTGAATCCTGCGACGGGAGATTGGGCGGTGCCGCAGAAGGCCGCCACCGCGCTCGACCGCTATGGCAAGGTGGATGAAATCGCCGCCATGGTGGCGTTCGTCGCCGGTCCGGAGTCCTCATACATCACCGGCGCGAATCTTACCGTTGACGGTGGCATGAATGCCTAAGTCAATGGACAAGCTCAAAGGCAAAACGGCGCTCGTCACGGGCGCCTCCCGCGGCATCGGCCGTACCATCGCGCTGGCCCTGGCACAATCGGGCGCGCAGGTGCTGGTCCACTACGGCAGCAGCGAGAAAGAGGCCGATGCCGTCGTCGCCGAAATCCGCGCGGGCGGCGGCAAGGCTGAGAAGGTC
This sequence comes from Steroidobacteraceae bacterium, assembly GCA_035485475.1. Lineage (GTDB taxonomy): Bacteria > Pseudomonadota > Gammaproteobacteria > Steroidobacterales > Steroidobacteraceae > DAIDKA01. The sequence continues at coordinate 401 of DATHOA010000336.1, forward strand.
GGCGCCGACCTGCGCAAACCGGACGGTGCGCACACGCTGGCCAGGCAGGTCCGCGATATCGTCGGCGGGCGTCTGGATATCCTGGTCGCCAACGCCGGCATTTCGAAGTCGGCGACCATCGAGGCCACGACGGTCGAGGACTTCGACAATCTCTTCGCCGTCAATGTGCGTGCACCCTTCTTCCTGGTGCAGCAACTGCTGCCGGCACTGTGCAAGGGCAGCAGCGTCATTTTCACCTCCTCGCTCGTCGCTCGCGCCGCGCTCGGCACCCTGTACGCCTACGCCGCCACCAAGGGTGCCATCGACACGCTGGTTAAACATTTCGCGGCCGCACTCGGCCCGCGCGGCATCCGCGTCAATGCCGTCGCTCCCGGCGTCGTCGACACCGAAATGTCCAATTTCACCAAGACCGAGGCGGGGCGGGATGTCACGCTGGCCATACAGGCCCTGAAGCGCATGGCACAGCCTGATGACATCGCCCCCGTGGTAGCGTTTCTGGCGTCCGATGATGCACGCTGGGTCACCGGCGAATCCATTCACGTCGATGGAGGTTCCAAGCTATGAGCAGCAAGCCCATGAAGATTCCCGGCCCCGACCATCCGATCACCATCACCCCAACGCGGGAGCACATCACGGTCACGGTGGCCGGCCGGCGTATCGCCGACACCCGCGCAGCGCTGACTTTGCAGGAGGCAGCCTATCCCCCCGTGCACTACATCCCTCGCAAGGATGTCGATATGTTGCAACTCGAGCGCACGGCTCACCAGACCTTCTGCCCCTACAAGGGCGACTGCACCTACTACAGCATTCCGGCCGGTGGCCAGCGCGCTGTCAACGCCGTGTGGACCTACGAAGCCCCGTATGACGCCGTATCCCAGATCCGCGAATACCTGGCGTTCTACCCGGACCGGGTCGATGCCATCGAGATCGCAGGCAAAGACGTCACTGGCGGCTGACAGCCATCCAACTAGACCCGACCTTCCTTTGCGAGGCGGGTCCATATTGATGAGATGTGGGCCTCGCCATCACGAAGCGCTTCAGGCGAGGTATGAACGGAATAGTAGCCGGTAACGAGATCGTGCTCGTGCGGTGCGGCCGACCCCAGCACAAACTCAGTGTCCGTCAGCGCCTCAAATTCAACCGCCTCGCTCGAAGGCGCGAAGGCGGCAAGATCGCCACCGCTGAGCGGATCTGGCGCAGACACGGTCCCGGAGGCGATGGCCACCCAAAGGACTGTGTGACCCGCAGGCGGGGTGTAGCGCCAGCGCTGCCCGGCATTCAGGCGCAAGGCGAGATAATTGATCGGCGCTGGCGCTGCAATGGCGCTCAATGCGGACCCGTAGCGGCCCAGCAGCACGCGCGCCGGTCCTTCGGTGCGAATTTCCTCGGATGCCTGATAGAGGCTGAGCGTCGGTCCGAGCTCAAGGTCCGGGGGTAGGGCGATCCAAAGCTGAAAGCCGCGCGTGCGGCCGGTCTGATCGAGACCACCCCCGTGCCACATGCCGCGCCCGGCTTGCATCCACTCAACGCCGCCGGCCCGCAGCGTGCCACGTTCATTGTTCGGGTCGATGTAAGTCACGGCGCCTTCGGCGACGTAGGTCAAAGTAGCAATACCCGAATGCGGATGTAGCGGGCCGTTGAACGCCGGGCCGTCATGGTCAAATAGATCGAGAAAGACGAAGGGCTTTAGGATTTCACCGAAGTCCGACGGACTCATCAGGCGGGTCACGGGTCCGCGCGTAATACCCCGTGTGCGATGGCTGATTGAGCGAGTAGCGTAGGGCGATCGTGATTTGACTAGCGCAGAAGGCATTTTGAGCTCCTTTAGTAGGCGCGGCCGCGGGCTACCTTGAGGGCCTCGGTCCACCACAGCAGATCTTCGATCATCGCGGCGGCTGGCGCTTCAAGTTCGCCAAGTCCCGCCTCCACGTCGCCGCCCTGGTAATGAGCCAGCAGAGTGCCTACCGGAATCTGGACGGATGAGCGAATGGGAGCGATTTGAATCTCAATCATGGTTTGGCGCAGTTGCTGCACGGCCCGGACCCCCATTGCCGAGCCATAACTGACAAACGCCGCCGGCTTGCGCTGCCACTGCGGATAGACCCAATCAATCGCATTCTTGAGTACAGCCGAGGTGCCATAGTTGTACTCGGGGGTCACGAAAATAAAACCGTCGGACTGCGCGATTGCCGTAGTCCAGCGCTGCACGGCTTCATGCTTGTACGCCGGGCGGCCGGGCATCGCGGGTGTCAATGCCTGATCGAAGAAGGGCATTGGAAACTCCCGCAGATCCAGCAGCCGCGCCTGGATCTGCGCGCGCTTTTTCAAGTGCTGCAGGATCCAACTCGCGGGCTTTTCCGCGAAACGGCCCTCGCGGGTGCTACCGACAATGACGGAAATAATGTTCATAGGCACAATCCTCGCGGTTCGCCAGTGCTGCGGTGAGCGCCGGGTTTGGTTACCCTTGGTGACTGACGCTAGAATGGTGACTGAGCCGGATCCGCACAAGAAGGCACTTTTTTGATACCAGGTAACAAACAGGAGCCCGAGGAGGAGTGCCGGGCAATCAGTGAGACGCTCGCGCGGATCGGCGACAAGTGGACGGTGCTGGTCGTGGAGCTACTTGCTGGCGGCCCCGTGCGCTTCAACGAGATTCGCCGTACGATTGGCAATATCTCTCAACGCATGTTGACGCTCACCTTGCGCGAGCTCGAGCGCGACGGGCTGGTGACACGCACCGTCTATCCCACCATCCCGCCACGCGTCGAGTATCAGCTCACGAAGCTGGGCCGCACGCTTCGCGAGCCCCTGATCGCAGTCGCCGGCTGGGTCAGGAAGCATCAGCCCGCCATGGCGGAGGCGCGCAGGATATTTGATGCAGCTGGCATCGCAAAGCCCAGCCATCGACGTGAGCCGCGCCGCGGGCCCGCGTTGCTGAACAGAGCGCGCATCCGTGCACGTTCCGATTGACTGCAGCCGATGGCACCTCAATGTAGCGCGAGCGTATCCCGTCGCCAGCCCGCATCCTGCCAGCGGCCAAAATCACGCAGCAGGTCGGGGCGGCTGGCCTGCTTGACGGTCACGAGATCATCGAGCCGCAGTTCCTCGAAGCTGCGCACAAAGCGACCGCGCTCTTTCAGCTCGCGCGCGATCAGCAGGCGCCGGGTAGCCGGTACGTAGCCGGCGTATTCGATGTATCCCTCTTCCGGATCGTTGTATCCCGGGGGTAGCACATCGACGATCCAGGTTCCGCCGCGCTTGTGGAATATCCACAGCTCGCGCCAGCTTTGCAGGGGCTGCACGGCCAGTACCACGGCCTGGCCGGGCGCGATCACCTGCGCCGAGGCCATCCAGGCAATGCCGTAGGTGCAGCGCTGTACCAGGGGTGGCGCACCGGCCTGCGGGTTTTTCAAGGCGACGCAGGTCTGACCGGGTTCGTTGGGCGTTGCGCTCAGGGCGAGCGGGTTCGACGGCGATGCCGATAAAGCGGCGGCCCAGCGACTGGCACCGACGCGTACGAGGGTGTCGACATACTCGCTGCGACGATCCTCACCGAGGTCATTGACCCGAACACCGAGCAGCGCGGTCAGCTGGCGTTGTCCGGCGATGGCCGCGGAATCGCCATGCCGAGCCTGTTCAAAGGCAATGGCGGCCCACACGGCGGCGCGCCGGGCCCGCAGGCGGCTGAGCGTCAGCGGCGCCAGTTCGCGCTCATCAATCCCGTCCAGGGCGGTGCTGCGTTCCTGATCGAGGGCCGCAAGGGCGGCGGGGCCCAGCGCGGGATCGATGCAATCCGGTCGCGTGAGACTCAAGGCCGCGAGTGCGCGCTCCTCGGCGCTGGCCTTCGGTAACGTCAGCACCCGCTGGAACAACTCCCCGTCGTAGCACATCTGCATACGGCCATTGCGCTCGAAGCTGCGCATGTGGATCCCGAACTGCCCGACCACATCCAGATGTGCGCCGACGTCGACTGCGGCGCCGCCGTTCCCCGAGGCGGCATCGGCCAGCCGCTCGGCCATGCGCGCGATCGCCTCGAGCGGCTCGGCCGTCAACGCCTGGGGTGGCACGGCCTTCAGATACGCAGCGCCATAGCTGATGCCGAGCGCTTCGGAACCGCGGCTCTCGCGCAGGAAGCGCAGCACGGCGAGCAGTTCGGGCGCATCATCGGCGGTGAGCCCGAGCGATCGGACCGCGTCACCGCGCAGGTAGCCGCCACGTTCGCGCCGGTAGTTGTACACCTGCAGATAGCCGGCATGCTCACCACGCACTTCGAGCACATCGCCCTGCGACAGCGTGGTCAGCTCGGTGGCTGCGGACTGGGCGGCCGAGCGTAGCGGTGTGTGATCCTGCACCACGATCGCCAGGGCTGCGGCCAGCGCGAGCATCACGGCTTGATCTCCCCGATCAGATTCGAACCGATGAAGTGACCGGCGTCGGGGGTCGGCGCGATGATGACCTGCACCTTGTCGGAAAGCTTGTCGGCCAGGGTCTTCTGGATCAGCAGTGGGTAGTGGGTCACGAGGATGCCCTCGCGCTCCATCTGCCCGGCGCTGGCCTTGCCGACGAGGTCGACCCGGTAGGCTTCGGCATTGGCCAGCTTCTGCCGCGAATCCGCCTCACCCTGCGCCTCGATGCGGCGCGCCTCGGCCGCGCCTTCGGCGGTGCGGATGCGCGAGACCTTGTCGGCCTCGGCCTCAAGCTGCCGCTGCTCGATCTGCTTCTGCTTGAACGGCAGGATGTGCTTCATGGTCTCCTCCTGCGCGCGCGCGGCGATCACCTGTTCCTGGCCGGCGGCTTCGGCGGCGGACTCGCGGCGCACTTTGTCCGCCTCGGCTTCCAGCGCCGTCTGCTTGACCTGCGCTTCCTTCAGCTGCAGCGTGTAGCGAACCTTCTCGGTCTCGAGCTCCTCGGCCAGCAGCTTCTCCATGCCGGCGCGATAGTCGGGCGGCAGATCAACCTGCCCCATGCTCACGCCGCGCAGCACCAGCCCCATGGCCGCAAGCTTCGGAGCCAGCTGCGCGGTGAGTTCGCGCTGAATGGCGGCGCGCTGGCCGGAGAAGATCTCCCGCACGGTGTGCCGGGCGAAGAGGGGATACGCGATGCCCTGCACCGCGGGCCGCACCAGGTCCTGGTTCAGATCATCCGGATAGTCCTTCGACAGCTGCGCGAGGCGGCTGCGGTCGATGGCCCAGCGCACCGTCAGATCGACGCCGATCGACAGCCCTTCGGTGGACTGAAAGGGGGCGGGCCCGGTGGCGCTGGCACCCTCGGTCAGCCGATACACCTGGTCGCGGGTCGAGTAGAAGCGCACCTGGTGGATGCCCGGTATGTCCAGCACCGTCCCGGCGCTGTAGGAATGCACGGAACCATCCAGCTGGTTGGTGCGCACCAGGACCTCACCGTTGGGGGCCGAGGCGATGGGCGGATGTTTGTACAGGGCGTGGGCGCACAGCACCAGGACGGTGAGGGTGGCGAGTCGCCAACGGTAGCGGGAGATTGTTGCGCCTAATGCGACCGCAGCCGCCCCCAGCGCGATGCCCAACCGGCCAATGGGTTCGACGAACACGCGCCGCAGCACCTCGAGAACCACATCCACCCGCCCAGACATTGTCGTTACTCCCGCGGTGTTGAAGTACCGCGCTGAGGAACAGTCTTGCGGGCAGTTGTGGCAGCCCCATGGGGCAATAATGGCGCTCTATGGCGCCAGCGGCAGCCTAGTTCAGGCGCGTGAGCAAGGTCTCAAGCGGTACTTCGGCTTCGGTCCGCACCCGTACCGACAGGCGCTCCTTCGGATCGCTCTCGCGCACCAGCGTGTACGCTGCCCCGCCGTAGAGCCGGTCGAGGAAACTCTTCAGCGCCGGTTCGAGCTCGGCGTACGCCGCATCCGTATTGGGCGCGACCAGCCGGTCATTGGCGAAGAACTGCAGGTCATTGCCGGGCACCTTCAGCTCACCGCGCAGTTCGGCGTCCCCCGTCATCAGCTGGGCGGCCTGCAGCGTCTTGCGCGCGACTTGCGCGAAGCGCTCGGGCAGCTCGCCGTGCAGGGGCCGCTTGCTGTAGTACACGACACCGCGTTCGTGGCCGGTCTCATCCAGCGCGTAGTTGCCCTCGTGGGCGATGAGCATGACACCGGGGCCGGCCGGCACATGGCTGTAGTCGGCCACGTCAATCAGCAGGTCCTGCAGCGCCTTTTGCTGAATCCAGCGGTGGTACATGGGAATGAGCTTGAGGATGTCGAAGCCCTTCGCGTCCGCCGCGAAGAGCTTGATCCCGAACTTGTGCAAATCCACGAGCTCTATACCGTCGCTTCGGCGGCCGCGGGCAGGTTGAAGGCCGCCAAGGCGCGGGCGCGCTGCTCGGTCAGCCGATGGTGGCAACTGTAGGCCGCCTCGATGAACAGTTGCGCTTCCTCGATCAGGTGCCGCACACGGTCGAGGGTGATCGCGGGGTCCTTGTCGGCATGACGGTTCAGCAGGTACAGGGCGAACTTGCCGCCGGCGTACTGGCCCGCGTCCGGACCCTGGAACAGCTGCGTGTCGTAGAAGCGTTTCTTGAACTCGGTGACGATCTGCTCGGGATCATCGGTGATATCGCGCATCTGGGTGCGCACCAGTCCCTGTGCGGCGATCAGCATGGACTGGTAAGCCGCCGCGTCGGCCTTCTTCAGATCGTTCTGCTCCAGATGCACCTGCGCCTCGAAGTTGCGCTGCTCGGCGGCCTGCAGGTCGAACTCGATCTGCAGCACGACCTCGCCGGCGCACTCACCCGTGGTGATGTCGGAGATGGTGAATTCGCGCGGATCGCGCCAATCCGAATAGAAGCTGCGGTCCACGGCATAGGCGGGCACCGCGGAGTAGGCGTCGACCATCTCCTTGAGCGCCTTCTTGCCGATGCGGGCCACGTAGTCCTTGAAGCGCTCGCCGTCCTTGCGTTCGGCCTGAAAGCGCTGGGTCACATGGTCGATGAACTCGGGAATACGCTTCGAAGGCACCGCGCCGATCGTCAGGCCGTAGGTGCCGCCGTTGTTCTCCCACTCCCCGCCCATGAGCACGCGGAAATGCGGCACGGCCGCGCCACCGACCTTGCGCGACACACCGTAGAAACCGATGTCGCCCAGATGGTGCTGACCGCAGGAATTGAAGCAACCGGACATCTTGATGTGCAGATCGCGCACGGCCGGGTCGAGTGCGCCGTCCTTCTGCCGCTGCACCATGCTTTCGTGCACGACGGCGGCCAGGCCGCGCGAAGCCGCGATGCCCAGCTTGCAGGTATCGGTGCCGGGGCAGGTGACCACGTCCTCGATCTTGCCGGCGCCGGGCAGCGCCAGGTCCAGCTGCTTGAGCTCGGCGTAGAGCGCGGGCAGGTCGCCCTCGGCGACCCAGCGCAGCACCAGGTTCTGTTCGACCGTGGCGCGGATGTTGTCGCCCACGTACTTGCGGGCGACATTGGCCAGCTGGCGCATTTGCCAGGAGGTGAGGTCCCCGAGCGGCAGCGTCACGGTCGCCACGACATAGCCCGGCTGCCGCTGCGCATACACGTTGGTCTCGCGCCAGGCCTTGAAGGCCGGGTCCAGCGAGGCTGCATCGAGACTTGAAGCGGCACGGGCCGCGCTCTCGTGGTAGCGCTCGACATCCTTCAGGTACTCGGTCCAGCGCGGATCGGGGCGCAGGACTTTGCGCTCCTCGAGCACCAGGCGTTTGAATTCGTCAAAGCCGAGCTTCTCGACCAGGAACTTCATGCGCGCACGGCCGCGGTTGCGCTTCTCGCCGAGACGGGCGAAGACGCGGCAGGTGGCCTGTGCGAGGGGGAGGATCTCCTCTTCGGGCACAGTGGCGTCGAAGAGCTTGGCATCGTAGGGCACGGCGCCCAGACCACCGCCGACCGTCATTTCGAAGCCGCGGTGCGTGACGCCGTTCGACTGCCAGGTCTTGGCGATGAACCCCAGGTCATGGATGTTGGTCAGGCCGCAGCTGGAGGTCTTGCACCCTGAAAACGCGGTCTTGAACTTGCGACCCATTTCCTGGGTATCGGGGTGCCCCAGCAGGTGGTAGGCCATGGCCTTGGCATAGGGGGTGGTATCGAACGCCTCGCCGCGACACACGCCGGACAGCGGACAGGCGGTGACGTTGCGCACGGCATTGCCGCAGGCCTCTTTGCTGGTGATACCGACGGAGGCCAGCCGGCGCATGAGATCGGGCGCATCGTCCATGTGCATGTAGTGCAGCTGGACGTCCTGGCGGGTGGTGATGTGGCAGATCGCATCGGAGTACTCCTCCGCGACATCCGCGAGCATGTCCATCTGGTCCGCGTTCATGCCGCCGAAGGGGATCTTGATGCGCTGCATGCCGGGCGCATCCCAGACGGTGTCGACCCCCTTGGTCGCGGCGGTCGGGAACGGCAGGGTCTGATGGCCCAGGCCATCGTGACGCTGGCCGTTGTCATACCGCTGGCCATAGGCGCCGCGGCGCAGCCGCGTCTCACCGAACACCTTGTCCTCGATCCGGCCCTGCTTCTTCAGCTCGATCTGGCCTTCGAAGGTGTCGATTTCGCGCGCGAGGTCGACCGGCATACGGTCTGCGAGGCGTTCTTTCCAGCTAGCCAATGGAGTACCGATGGTTGGGGGGGTCGTGGATGATAGGCCGCGGGGCCAGGCGGCTCAATATCTTAGATAGACTTCTTGCGTCTATGCATATTTCGTTTCGACTGGCCGAAAATCAAGGACTTACGCTATGGCGCCTGGGCGTGCGCGCTCACGTAGGCGGCGAGGGCGGCAAGTTCCGCATCCGTGATTTTGGTCTTGCGAAACGGGGCCGGGGTGTCCGGGACCGGGAGCGTGGCAGGGGGCGCACCAGTGCTCGTAGACGGCCTTGCCGTCGGGACTCGCAGCCTCGGCCGCGCCGCACAGCGCCGCAGCAACCCACTACAGGATCGAGCCGGGTCCCCGCTGTGGTGTCTCAAGAGACTTGAGAAACATCAGTCGACGCAGCACGAATTCCGGCTCGGTGCGCAGGCGTCGCAGTGACACCAGCGCTTCCTCGAGTTGCGCGCCCCCACCGTTCGCGTGATAGATCAGCCGCTTGTTGGCAGTGGCCTGCGGTGAAACCAGATTCAGAAAGATCTCGCGCCGCGAGGTGGAATACCGGTCCAGTACCGACACATCGGCGCCGGCGACAATGACGGCGGCCAGGGCCGGGTACAGTGCGAAGCTGTCGAACAATCCGGAAGTCAGCCCCAACCCGCCGGTGGGATTGGTGACATGGGCGGCATCACCGAGCAGCGCGACGCGGCCGATCCGGTAGCGCGCAGCGGAACGTTGATGCATACGGTACGGCGTGGCGCGCTCGATGGTGTAGTCGGCGCCGGGGACGATGGCGGCGTAGACGGTTTTCAGCCGCTCCATCAGCAGCTCCTCGGACAGGGCCGCATCCTCCATATAGGTACAGCGCCACAGTCCCTCGTTGTCGATCTTGGCAATCACCGCGCCATAGACCTCGTCGATGAGAAAGGTTGCGCGCGCGTAACGGTAGCGCTCGAAATCAAAATAGAGATTGGTGGCGACGAAACGTTCGGGCCAGGTCATGCCGTCAAACCCCAAGGACAACTGCCGGCGCACGGTGCTGCCGGCACCGTCGGCGCCGATCACCCACCTGGCGCGCATCTGCTCGGCACCGCCGGGCGTGTCGACCTGCAAGGTCACTCCATCGGCATCCTGGTGCAACCCGGTCAGGCGGGTATTGAAGTGCACGCTGGTGTGCGCATAACCGGCAAGTCGCCGTAACGCGATATCGGCGAGTCGATGCTGCCCCAGGTGCAGGTTATAGGGATAGGGCGTATGACCGTTCAGCACGTCCAGGCTGAAATCGATGCGCTCACCGGTCTTGTGTACGAGATAGGTGTAGTCCTGCTTGGGAAAGCCGGTCTTCTCGACCTCTTCACGAATCCCGAGCTTCTCGAGCCCTTCGACGACGCTCCAGTGATACACCGCCGCGCGCGGTGAATCGACGATCTTCGGCTCCGCCTCGATGACGCTCACGTGCACCCCGGCCCGCGCGAGCCCGAGCGCGGTGATGAAACCGGTTGGACCGCCACCCACGATGATCACGTCCTGCAAAGATCGGCTCCCGTACCTGAATGCCCGCCGCGCCAGCTTGCCACCCTTGAGGCCCGGTCGCATAGTGCCGAGCAAATGAACTGGGAAGAGATCAAGGACTGGCGCAAGGCCGAGCGCACGGCGATTATCGCGCGTCGCATGGCGCGCGATCCGGCTGAGCGCAAGCGCTTGAGCGAGCCGGTCATCAACTATCTGCGCTCGGTCATCGACGTGGTGAGCTATCCGGTGCTGGGCCTGTACTGGCCGATTCGCGGTGAGATCGATTTGCGGGAATTCGCCCGCGAGCACGTCGCGGCCGGCGGCACGGTAGGATTGCCGGTGGTCGTCCAGGACGCGGCGCCGGTGGAGTTCTGGCGCTGGCGGCCAGGTGTGGCGCTGACACGCGGCCAGTGGAATATTCCGGTCCCGCCGCAGCGCGACGAGGTCACACCGGACATCCTGGTCGTGCCCCTGGTCGGATTCGATTCGGGGCGTTACCGGTTAGGCTACGGCGGTGGTTTCTACGACCGGACCTTGGCCGCATCGCGCCCCCGCCCTCGAACCATCGGCATTGCCTTTGCGGACGCCGAGCTGCCGAGCATTTATCCGCAGCCGCATGATATCCCGATGGATGTCATCGTCACGGAGCGGTTCACGCGCTAGGTGGGTCAGCAGGCTCTGACGCCCACTGGAAGTCCGCGCCACTTGAACCGCGAGCGACGGCAAGGCAGATTCAAGACGATGAGCATTCATAAAGCCCGGCTCAGCCTGATCGGGGCGCTGGTTGGCGGGCTGCCCCTCCTGGGGCTCGCGCGCGCTGCCGACATTACCCCACCGCCACCGAATGACGCGGTGGTGAGCTGCGGAATGATGATGGACAGGGCCATGACCATGCTCTTGAACATGCCCGCCGGCGTGCAAAAGACGGCCGCGCAGAAAGAGCTGGTGAGCGCCAAGGATGATAGTGACAAGGGCGACATGGCCGGTTGCAAGACCCATGTCAACAATGCGATCGGCGCCATGACGGCGCACAACCCGGGCTAGGGCTGCGTTCGGTCTAATGGGGGGCGCACGCGGAAAGCGCGCCCAGCACAGCAGCGGAAACGATGAGCCGGGTCCACAAGCGCTTCTCGTGCAGCGTCATCAGGACACCGGCGAGCCCGGCAATGACCAGTAGAAACGAGATCGCTTCGGCCTGGGTGAAGTGAGCGCCGAACACCTCGTACCGCGTGTTGATGCGAATTTTTTCGATCAATAGCCGCTCGAATCCGGCCAGCAGCAGGTAGATCGAAAACAGGTAGCCGGCACGATTGCCGTGCAATCGCAGACGCCACAGTACCCAGAAGATGGCCAACGCCATCATGAACTCGTAGATTGGCGTTGGGTAGACACCGGGAGCGGCAATGACGACGCCGGCAATGTTGCCATCATAGGTCTGCGCCCATAACCAGTGCGGCAGCCAGCTCGGTTTCAGGAGCATATTGGCCGCGGTCCCCCAATCACCGTCGCCGGATATCTGGCAGCCAAGTCGCCCGATCGCGTAGCCGAGCATCATGGCGGGCGCGGTGGCGTCCAACATCGGAACAACGGGGACCGAGCGGCGCCTCACGAATATCACCCCAGCCACGATCCCGAAGCACAGACCTCCGTAAATGGAGAATCCGGCTCGGGTAAAGATCATGGAGAGTGGATCGGCGCGGAAACGATCGAGGTTATCGAAAATATCGAATACCCGCGCACCGACGATTGCGGCGAGCACCGACACGAGCACCATGTCCGTAACCAACGTGTGAGTCTGGGCCGGCAATTTGCCGAGCTTCTCGTACTCCCGGACCAACCGGGTGGCAACCCAAGTCGCCAACACTATCGCGCCTGCGACAAGAATTCCGAACGTCGGCAATGGAAAATGCCAGCGTGTGCCGAAGAGTGCGTTGAGGATGTCCGTGACGTAGGGAAATGACATGCTTCGTTACCGATCCTTCATCAGGCGGCCGGTGGCTGGCCAGTGAACACCGCCAGTTGAGCCTCGAAGGCACGCTGGTAGGCGGGCCGCGCTTCGCCGCGCGCGACATAGGCGCAAAGATTGGGATATTCGTCGAGCATACCCGATGCTTTCAATCGCAGCAGCACCGAGACCATCATCAGGTCGCCCGCGCTGAACGCACCATCGAGCCAGTCGGCATTGCCGAGGCGAGCGGAAAGCTCGCGCAGCCGGTCGCGGATGCGATCCCGGACGAGAGGCAGGCGTTGTTCGTGCCAAGGCTTGTCGCCCTCCAGGAACTTGGTGGTTTGCAGATCAAGGATCGGCGGCTCAACCGTGTTGAGCGCGGCAAACATCCAGGTGATGGCGCGCGCCCGGGCATGCGCATCGTCAGGCAGAAG
>DATHOA010000337.1:0-11399 GCA_035485475.1 Steroidobacteraceae bacterium
CACACCGGAAATGGGCCGCCAGCTGCACGATCTTGGCCTGACGGTGAAAATCGAATTGTCGAATAACCGCGAGTTCAATCCGGATCTGAACTGACGGGAACCTTGCCGCACTGCGACAGGTCGAAGTCCCTTTGCCCTTGAATGGGTCACATGAAGACGACCTGGTCAGTTTTCCGGGCAGCGCTGCTGCTGGGTCTCGCGTTCGGCGTCCGGGCGGCGGACAACGCGCCGTTCGACCTGGCGGGCCCGCAGCTGCGGGTGAGCGTCACGCGCGGCGCCCGCACCCTGCCGGTGGCGGAGGTCCCCAACCTGGCAGTGGGTGACCATCTGGCGATCAAGGCGGAGTTGCCCGCCAGTCAGGCGGCGCGCTACGTGATGATCGTGGCGTTTCTGCGCGGCGCCACCAATCCGCCGCCGCCCGAGTGGTTCTTCCGCTGCGATACCTGGTCACGCAAGTGCGCGGATGGACTGCAGCTGACCGTTCCGGCCGAAGCGCAGCAGGTGCTGGTGTTTCTTGCGCCGAGCACGGGCGGCGACTTCAACACGCTGCGCGATGCCGTACGCGGACGTCCGGGGGCCTTCGTGCGCGCCTCGCAGGATCTGAATCAGGCCAGCCTCGATCGCGCCCGGCTGGACAGCTACCTGCTGGCCATTCGCGCCTTGAATGAAGCGGATCCGTCGAAACTGCGCGCGGCGGCGCCGCTGCTGGCGCGCAGCCTTGCCATCAAGGTCGACGAGAAGTGTCTGCAACGGATTGCGGAGTTGCAGGCGCCGTGTCTGATGGAGGATCAGGATGCACTGGTGCTCAATGATGGTCACAGCACCTCGATCGTTGAGGCGCTCACCAACGGCCCGGCCAGTGACCTCGCCATGGAAGCCAGTTACACGCCGCAGCTGCGCTACGGCTACTACAGTCCCTACATCGCCTCGGTGCTGGATATCGGGCGCATTCTGGGTTCATTTCTGACCGCCCAATACCAATACCTGCCGGCGCTGCCCAGTGCGCAGGGCGAGCACCTGGCGCTCACGCTCAACGCGCCGCCATCGTTTCATGATCCGAAGTCCGTACTGGTCACCGCGCTGCCCGCGATCGAGGCGGCGCAGCTGCCACCGCTGCATGCAGTGGACCCGCAGGCGATCTTCTGCGCCCGCAAAACAGGCCTGGTGCTGCCGGTGGAGGGCGCGCCGCTGGTATTTGCCACGCACTACGCGCATGACGTCGCGCTCACCTTGACCGGCAGTGACGGACACAGTCTCGAACTGCCGGCATCGGCGGATGCTCGCCAGGGTGGCTTCCTGATCGATATCACGACGCTGGGCAAAGCCAGCCTCGGGGCTGAGGTGGAGGGAACCTTGCACGGTTTCTGGGGCTTTGATCGCTACCAGGCTCCGACCTTTCACCTGGTCAACGCCCAGCAGAAGGCCTGGGCGCTGCCGGTCAGCGATCAGGGCGGGTTGGTGGTAGGGCGCGAAGGCACGGTGCACCTGACGGCGGACAGCGTGGGGTGCGTGGACCGCATCATGCTCAGGGATTCAGCCGGCAAGGAGCTGAAGGTGGACTGGAAGCCGGTCAAGCCCGATGCGGTGGAAGTGAAACTGCCGTTGGAGGATGCCGCCCCGGGTGCGATGACGCTGGTGGTGTCGCAGTACGGTAGTGCCGATACCCAGCAAGTGGCACTGAACACTTTCAGCGAAGCCGCGCATCTGACCGGCCTGGTCATGCACTCCGGCGATGCGGTGGCCACGCTCAAGGGTACTCGGCTTGATGAGGTGGCGAGCGTGACGCTCAACGGCATTGCGTTCAGCCCGGACAGCGCCGGGAGCCTCACCGGTGGCGCCGCGGCCGAGGAACTACCCATGATGGCGGGCGACGTGCAGGCGGCTGCGGCACTGAAGCCGGGTGATGCGAGTATCGCCAAGGTCACATTGAAGGATGGCCGCAGCTTCACGCTCAACGGGCGCATCGATGAGCCACGCCCGAGCGTGACACTGATCGCCAAAAGCATTCAACCCTCCCAGGCGGGCCTGGCCAGCCACATCGCGCTCAGCGACTCCGATCAATTGCCGCAGGATTCCGTATTGGCATTTTCAGTCCGCACGGTGATGCCACAGGCGTTCTCCCGCACCGAGCAGATCGAAGTGGCGACCGCCGATGGCGCCTTCTCGAGTTTGTTGTCCATCACGGCCGGAACCATGATGCTTGCCGACGCACACGTGGCCGTGGCCAGACTGGAGCCGGCCAAAGCGTTCGGTCCATCAGCCTTCGGCCCGCTGCGGTTTCGGGTGGTGGCCGATGGCGTGGCCGGCAGCTGGGTGCCATTGGCGACCTTGGTTCGATTGCCGCGCCTGGCGTCGCTGGAATGTCCCGAGACCGGCGATGTGGCCTGCCGGCTGTCCGGTACGGACCTGTTCCTGATCGATTCGGTATCCGCGGACCGGCAGTTCCACAGCCCGGTGCAGGTGCCCGACGGCTTCCCGGGGAATACCTTGCCGGTGCCTCATCCCGCATCGGGCGAGCTTTTTGTGCGGTTGCGAGATGATCCGGCCATTGTCAATGCCGCGACTCTGGGGACCCAGGTCCTTCCCGTCGCCCCATAATGGGTCGTGGGCATACCTAAATTTATTTTGCGCACAGGAAATTCACAGCTCATCCACAGGCCAGAGCCGGTAACATGGATGTCATGAGACTACTCAAGGCATCCGGTGCCAGCCTCCAGCGCCGTAGGTCCGCGACCGCATTGTCGACCTATCAGGTGGGTCAGCGCACCGTGCAGCTGTTCGAGCTGGCCGATGGCCACATCCAATGGGTGTGCAACTGCGAAGACTATGCCGCCGCGGCGGGCTCCGCGCAGGGCCCATGGTGCAAGCACGTAGCCAAAGCCTCCGCCATCCGCTCCATCGAAAGACTCACCGGCGCCCGCGTGGTGGGCCGTGGCCGTGCGGCAGCGCGCGAGGCGCGCGCGGAGGCGACGCAGTCTGCGGACACCTCGCACCCGGACGTCGCGCAATCCCTGCACTCGGTCGTTCAGCCCAACTGAGCACTTCGGGTCGCGCCGATGTCCGATACGGTTTTCGACAGGATCATTGCCGGCAGCATTCCCTGCCACAAGGTTTACGAGGATGCGCAGGTGCTCGCCTTCCTCGATATTGCACCACTGAGCCGGGGCCACACCCTGGTGATTCCCAAGGAGTCCGCGGCAACCCTCGACCAGCTCTCCGATGAATCGGCGGCGGCCTTGGGGAGGGTACTGCCGCGCATCTGCCGTGCGGTCATCGCGGTCACCGGCGTAAAGGAATACAACGTGCTGGAGAACAATGGCCGTGGCGCCCACCAGGAGGTGCCACATGTGCATTTCCATATCATCCCCAAACCCGATGGCGCCGCAGGGTTGGGAATCAAATGGCCCACGGGAGCGTTGGGCGCCGATGCCGCACAATTGGCCAAGCAGCTGGCGCAACACCTCAAGTCGGCGGAACGTTGATCGCGGCCCGGTGGCGGCGCGCAGCGCTGCCATAGTAGTTGGGATAATCCGGCGTCAGGCCCTTGAAGCGGCGGTGAATCCACCAGTACTGCGCCGGGTTGCGGCGCACCTCGGACTCCACGAAACGATGGAACAGTTCCGCATCTTCAATCGCCGACTCACTCGGGTAGTCCGGGGGTGCCGGACGCAGCGCGACGCGGTAGCCGGCACTCCCGGCCAGGCGTTCGTGACCGACGAACAGAACCTGCGCCCCGGTCAGCGTCGCCAGGCGTGAAGTGAATACGTTGGTGGCTGCGGGTACGCCAAAGAAGTGGACCATCGCCGCGCCTTTCTTGCGGTAGCTCTGATCCGGCGCGTACCACACGCATTCATTGTCGCGCAGCGCGCGTACCATGCCGCGAACATTGTCGCGACTGAAAACGCGCAGCGCATGGCGGCCGCGATGGCGCTCGAAAAAGTGCGCCAGCAGCGCGTTCTTCGGCCGCTTGTGCATGGCCGTGAGCGGCACCTCGGTATTGAGCACCCGTGCGCCAATCTCCAGGGTGGTGAAGTGTGCGGTCAGCAGAATCGCGCCACGACCCTGGTCGAGCGCGTGACGCAGATGCTCGATACCGTCTATGCGTGACAGCCGCGCGATATCCGCATCGCGCCCCCACCAGGTCATGGCCGACTCGCACAAGCCCATCCCAAGGGCCTCGAAGTGTTCAGCCAGCACGCGCTCACGCTGGCCCTGGGACAGCTCCGGAAGACACAGGGTGAGGTTGCAGCGCGCCACCTGCGCGTAATGCAGCGGCAAGTGGCGCACCAACCGTCCGATGACTCGGCCCACGGCCAGCAACAGCGGATGGGGCAGCAGCTGGATCAGCCGCAGTACCCCCAAGCCCAGCCAGGTCGGCCAGTAGCGCGGGCCGAGCAGGCTCGGCGGCAGCCCGGGCGGGCGACGCGCCGGCACTTCAGTGTGCACGGCCCGCGCGTTCAAGGCGGCGTTGGCCCCTGGCTTACGCGCACGAAGTCGCCCGGTCGGATCCATTTCTTGAAGATGTTCTGCACATCCTGCCCTGTGAGTGCGATGTAGCGACGTGCCGCGATGGTCGGCTCATCGGGCGGCAGACCCTCATCGTCACGTCCGATGATGCCGCGGGCGATCTCCTCGACGCTCGCTTCGGAGAGTGGGATCTGGCGCAGCAGCAGCGCCTTGCTGCGCAACAGTTCTTCGGCCCCGGCCGGCTTATCCTGCAGCCCCTTTACATCCTGCACCGCCATTGCAGCGGCCTTGGCCACGTTCTGCGGATCGCTGGCGAAATCGATCAGATAGACACCGCGCGTGCGTCCAATCTGCATGTTGGAGCCCACCGAGTAGACCAGGCCTGCCTCCTTGCGCAGGTGTATGGACAGTCGTGAGGAATAGAACCCGCCACCCAGGATCGCGCTGCCCAGTTCCATCGCGTAGTAGTCCGGATTGGAACGCGTCAGCGCGAGATTTTCGGCCAGCACCACCATGTCCTGGACCCGGGTCGCATCGGGAACGGCGATGGACGCGGTGCCGTTGGCGGGCACGGGCGGCAGTTCGGTATCCGGCTTCGGACCGGTGGCAGTCCAGGCGCCAAAGTACTTCTCGATGGTGGCGCGGGCCCGATCCGGGGTGATGCGGCCGATCACCACGATGGTGGTGAGATCCGGGCGAAAGGTCGCCGCATGGAAAGCGCGCACCTGATCCAGTGTGATGCCCTGGATGCTTGCCGGTGTCGTCTCGCGCAGGCTCGGATCCGTTGCCGGGAATAGCGCGCCGCGCAGTGAGCGCTGCATCAGGTAGCCGGGACTGCGGTTACGTCCCGCGATGATTTGCGCAAACTGTGGTCGCATGATCTCGAGCGCCGGCGCCGGTAAGGCCGGATGCAGTTCATTGTCGGCCAGCAGCTCAACGGCTCGGTCGAAACCGCTGCTCAGGGTGACCACGGAGAAATCAGTTCCGGCGTGCGACTCGGCCCCGATGGAATCCAGGGCGCTTTCGTAGGCGAGACGATCCAGATGTTGCGACCCATAGGACAGCAGCTCGCCGAGCAAATTCGTGATGCCTTCCTGTCCATGGGGCGCCTGCACTTCGGGGCGGTTACGGATATGGCCGAACACGCTGACCGTGTCGCTCACATCTTCAGGCTGCACGACCAGGGTGAGCCCGTTGGGCAAGTGACTGACGACGGGGTGCGTGGTCACCGCCGGCACCGCCAGCCGGTTTGCGGCGGTGGTCGCCCAATCCGGCAAGGGGGTCGGCTTGGCTTCACCCAGCGAGATATTTTCCTGGCCGCCAAAGCCGCTGCCGCCACCGTTGGTGGGTTTGCCGGAACCCTTCGGCAGCATCACGGCGGTGACCGCGTGATCCAGGTCGAGGTATTGGTGCGCGACGCGATTTACATCGGCGACGGTAACCTTCTCGATGCGCGCCAGATCCGCTTCCGGTGACTCAAGGCCATACAGGGCCAATGCGTCTGCCCACACCGAGGCCAGACCGGCGATGGAATTTTTCTGCAACTCGGTCTGACGGCGCTCCTGCATTTTCGCCGCCGCCACCAGTTCGGCGGGTACGCCGTCGCGGGCGACGCGGGTGAGAATGGCGCGCACTTCCTGCTCGAGCGCCTGGTGGTCCGCACCGCCCGGGAAGGCCACGGTCGCGTAGGCCAGTCCGGCATGAGGCAGCGGATCGACCGAGAATTCCGCGCCCACCGCCTTGCCCTGCGGCACCAGGCCGTACAGGTCAAAGCGACGGCTGGACAGCACATCCGACAGCAGTTCCAGCGCCGGGGTGTCCGGGCTATCAAGTCCCGGCACACGGAAGGCGATCATGGCAGTGCCTTCGGGCCGGTCCGTATCCACGGTAAATGACCTTGACGCCATCGGCTGCAGGTTCACCGGCTTGCGCGCCGGCAGCGTCTTGCTGGGTATGGATCCGAACAGCACTTTGACCAGCGTCAGGGTGGCGGTCGGGTCGACGTTGCCGACAATGATCAACAGCGCATTGTTCGGCGCATACCACTGGTCGTGAAAGTGCTTGAGCATCGCGGCGGTGGTCTTTTCAAACGACGGCCGCGTACCGAGCGCATCGTAGGCGTAGGGAGTGCCCTTGAAGGCGATGCCGCGCAGCTTGGAATACAGCACATAGCCCGGGTCGGACATATCCTGGGCCACCTCCTGCTCGATGGCGCCGCGCTCATGGTCCCACTCCGACTGTGCATCCGAGACCCCGGCCATGCGCACGGCTTCGATATGCAGCGCCACGTCCAGGTCTTCCGAGGGCACCGTATACAGGTACTGGGTGAGGCTTTCACGGGTGTCGGCATTGAAGTCGCCCCCCATGATGCTGCCGATATTGGCCAGCTGGTCGGCAGTCAGACCCGGACTGCCGCGGAACATCATGTGCTCCTGCGCGTGGGCCGTGCCGGGAAATCCGGCGGGCGTCTCCACCGATCCGACCATGTAGTTGACCGAAGTTGCGACCACCGGCGCCAGAGTATTGCGCACGATCACGACCTTGAGGCCATTCGTGAGCGTTGCGCGCAGCACCGTGGCGGAACTGCCGGGGAGTGCGGGCACGGTTTGGGCCTGACAGGTCAGCGTAAGCGCTGCACCGGTGAGCACGGCGACCATGAGATGACGCAGATTCGGCAGTAACGGCATGAGGAACCTCTGGGCGGTCAGCTGGCGGCCAAGGATACTCGCCCGCCATCGGACAAACCATGAGGGCTCGATTATCCTAAGCCCCATGAACAAATGGGTAATCGTACGTGTGGTGGTGCTGGCGCTGGCGGCGGCACAGGGGGCCATGAGTGGCGATAACTGGCTGCCGGCGCGCCCGGTTACCGGGCTGCTGCTGGTCGGGATGCTGGCATATGGGGTGATCGCCGTGCCCGTTGTGGTGTGGGCGCAGCGGCTCAATCCACGCAACAAGCCGGTGTGGCACTTTCCCTCGTGGCGGCGCAATCCATTGACCTTGCGCGATCCCATGCAGTTTTTTCATATGGTCGGGTTCGTGTTTGCCGCGGCTGGGCTGGGCGTCGCCGGTCGCGAGCTGCGCAACGGTCAACCCCTGCGCTTGCCCCATGCGGTACTGCCGGCGTTCGGTGTGGGCATGATCATCGGCTGCTACGTGGCGGCGTGGCTGTTCCGCAAGCAGCTCGAGCCTGATGTGCGGGAGTCTTAGAGCATGGGCAATCGGCCGGCAATAACGGTTTTGATGTTGGCGCTCGCGGTGGCGCAGTCCGCCGCGGCCGAGGAGCCGTCGAATCCCTTTGCGCAGTCGGCGCCCACCACGCTTACCTATGACAAGGAATATCCGGTCATGCACTACGGGCGCATGCCAACGCACAACGCCATCGCGCATCTGGAGCAGCGCCTGGCCGCGGGTGAGGTGAAGCTGACGTACACGGCTGCGCGCGGTTATCTGGATTCATTGCTTGCGGCCTTGAACATCGATGCAAGTTCCCAGGCGCTGGTGTATTCAAAAACCAGTCTGCAAACCGGTGCCATCAGTGCGGCGACACCGCGTGCCCTTTATTTCGATACGGATACCTACGTCGGTTACGTGCAAGGCTCCCGGAATCTGGAACTGGGCGCCATGGACAGTGAGCTGGGACAGGTGTTTTACATTTTACCGAACAGTGCGCCGAATCGCGACGTCGCAGCACCGCAATTGCAGCGCCAGACGCTGACCTGTCTGGCCTGTCACGACACCTATGAACTGTCCGGCGGCGGTGTGCCGCGCTTCTTGCTGATGTCCTCCTACGTCAACATCCGCGGTGATCAGCTCACGCATGAGGACAACATACTCACCACCGATGAGACGCCCATGGAGTCGCGCTGGGGCGGCTGGTATGTCACCGGGCAAACCGGCAAACAGAAGCATGTCGGCAACATCCTGGTGAAGGACGTGCAGGAACTGGTGAAGCTCGACAGCGTGCGCCGTGAGAATGTCGACATGCTGGACGGACTGTTCGACACCAAACCGTACCTGACCGACAAGAGCGATGTCGTGGCGTTGCTGGTCCTGCAGCACCAGGTGACCGTGCAGGATCTGCTGACGCGCGCGAATTTCGAGGTCCGCAACGCGCTGGCCCGGGTCGGTGAAAAATCCAGCGCCCTGTCGGCGAAGACCCGCGGCGCGCTGCATGAATATCTGGATGAGCTGGCGAAGGCCATGCTGTTCGGAGATGCGGCGCCCTTCATTGACACCATCCGCGGCAATTCCGGGTTCGCTGCCTGGTTCGAGAAACAGGCCGTCAAGGATCCACAGGGGCGCTCGCTGCGTGATCTGGATCTGCAGACCCGCCTGTTCAGATATCCGCTCAGCTACCTGGTGTACACGCCGTCATTCGATGCCTTGCCGGATTACGCCCGCGACTATGTCTTTGCCAGGTTCGCCGCCGTGCTGCAGGGCCGCGACACTTCCGCGAGCTACGCCTTCATGAGTGCCGCCGATCGTCGCGATACCTTGCAGGTGCTGACGGCGACCAAGCCGGCGTTCGCGCAATACCTGGCCAAGCATCCGCAATGAGCGCTCGCAGGCTGCGCGCCGTCGTGGCGGGCCTGCTGGCGTTACTTGCAGGCTGTCAGACGCCACCGCGTCCCACACTACCGCGAGCCGCGCCGGCGCCGGTTGAGTATGTCGCCGCCCGCTGGACCGATCTGCCCGGCTGGGAGACGGACTCGATGCTGCAGGCCTGGCCGGCCTTCCTGTCCAGCTGCCGCGTCCACACCCGCACTGACTGGAATGAGATTTGTGCCGCGGCCGCGCAATTGGCAGCGGCTTCCGACGGCGAGATCCGCGCCTTCTTCGTCAGCCGTTTTCAACCGCTGCGGATCATCCACACCGGCGCCACGGCGAGCGCCGGCCAGGCCACGGGCCTGCTGACCGGTTATTACGAGCCGCAGCTGCGCGGCTCGCGGATGCCTGGCGCCGGCTTTGATACGCCGCTGTATTCACCCCCGGATGATCTGCTGACGGTGGACCTGGGCGCGATCATCCCCGAGCTCAAGGGCAAGCGCGTGCGCGGACGATTGGTGGGCAAGACCGTGGTGCCGTACTACGCGCGCGAGCAACTGGCGGCCGATCCGGCTTTGCACGGACATGAGATCGTCTGGCTGGACAGCGCGCTTGATGCGTTCCTGCTCGAAATACAAGGTTCCGGACGGATACAGCTGGAGGATGGCACGGTCATCCGGATCGGCTACGCCGACCAGAACGGACAGCCCTATCGCTCGATCGGCCGCTATCTCGTGAATCAACAGGAATTAACCGTCGCGCAGGCCAGCATGCCGGGCATCAGGGCGTGGCTGGCCGCGCATCCGGAGCGGCTGCATGAGGTGCTCGACTCAAATCCCAGCGCGGTGTTCTTCCAGGAGCAGCCGCTGGGCGATCCGGCGCTGGGGCCGCGCGGCGCGCAAGGTATAGCCCTGACGCCGGGTCGCTCGATTGCCGTCGACCCGGCCTACATTCCCCTGGGTAGTCCGGTGTACCTGGGGACCAGCGGCGCGACCACCCTGCAGCGGCTGGTGGTTGCACAGGACACCGGCGGGGCGATCAGTGGCGCGCCGCGTGCCGATTTCTTTTGCGGTACGGGCGATGCCGCTGCCAGCATGGCTGGCAATCTGCGCGCCCAGGTCAGTATGTGGTTGCTGTGGCCGCGCGATGTACCGTTTCAGAACTCCAGGCAGATCTTGCCGAAGTGAAGGTTGGATTCCTGGTAGCGGAAGGCGGCCGCCAGATCCGCCAGTACAAAGCGCCGATCAATGATCGGACGGATGCCGGTGGCGTTCATGGCGTTCACCAGCTGCTGCTGCTGGGTGCGACTGCCCACGATCAGGCCCTGTAAACGGATCTGCTTGCGCATCAGGGTGCCGGTTGGCACCTCACCTTTGGTACCGGTCAGCGTACCGATCAGGGAGATCTGGCCGCCGACGCGGCAGGCGATGATCGACTGAGGCAGCGTGCCCGAACCGCCCAGCTCCAGAACGTGATCGACGCCGCGGCCACCCGTGAGCTTCAGCACCTCGGCGCCCCATTCGGCCACCGCGCGATAATTCAAGGTGTGGTCGGCACCGAGGGCGCGGGCCCGCGTGAGCTTCTCATCCGAGGAGGAGGTCAGGATGACTGAGGCGCCCATGGCCTTGGCCAGCTGCAGACCCAGAATCGCCACGCCGCCGGTGCCCGGTACCAGGATGGTGTCGCCGGCTTTCAGGCCACCATCACCGACCAGCCGCGCGGCGCGTGGGTGAACCAGGTTGCCGGCCGCACGACGCGTTCGCGCGCATAGCCATCCACGCCGTCGCCGGGGACCGTGGTGAAATCGCCATTGACGGGCTGCTCTCCCAGCCATTGCGGAAAAAAGGTCGACACCACGCTGTCACCGGGCTGGAATTGCGTGACGCCGGCGCCGATGGCTTCGACCACACCCGCGCCGTCGGCGAGCGGGATCCGGTCCACGGTGTGGGGCGCATCAAAGCGCACCACGGCATAGTCGTGGAAATTCAGCGAGCTGCCGTGGATGCGGACCTGGATTTCCCCGGCTGCAGGGGCCGCGGGCTCCGGCAGATCAACCAGTTTCAGGCGCTCGAGTCCGCCGTTACGGCCGAGTTTCATGGCTTTCATGACTGCAAGCATAAACAGGTCGACGCCCACGCGCTGCCCCCTCGTGGGTTATGCTTAGGCGCACTTCAGCCCCATCAATTGTCTTAAATAGCCGCTTAATCATGACCACCGAAAAGTTCCCGATCGACCTGGGCAAGCTAGTGCCCCTGAAGCTCAATCCAGCTGTCACGGCCCTTACCGACGAGCAGCGCGCCGGCCTGCGCCAGAACATTCAACTGGCCCGCGACACCATAGTATTTTTCACGGCCCTGGCCGGCGCCCGGGGCCTGTCGGGTCAT
>DATHOA010000338.1:0-13581 GCA_035485475.1 Steroidobacteraceae bacterium
AGGGTCCGGCGCACCACGCCCAGGGGCGAGCGCCAGTCCACGCCGATGACATCGACATCCAGTGCGCGCACTTCTTCCATCAAGGCCGAACCCTGGTTGGCGTAGTAGATCAACGGGACGCCCAAGGTTCGCAGTGCCCCCAGCGTCCGCTTCGCGCCGCGCAGGGCGAACTGCCGGAACTGCGGCGGTGCCAGCAGACCCGCCCAGGACTCGAACAGCATCAGCGCCTGCGCACCCGCGCGCGCCTGGGCCGACAGGTACGCGGCCATGGCATCGGCCAGATGGTCAATCAACAGCGTGGCCGCTTCCGGCTGGTTGTAGAGGAAGCTGCGGGCGATGCCGAACTCCTTCGAGGGCTTGCCGCTGACCAGATAACACAGCAGCGTGAACGGCGCGCCCGCGAAACCGATCAGGGGCACGCCGCGCGGCGCATTCGCGCGCACCAGCTTCACCGCATCCAGGACAAAGGGCACATCGCGCTCCGGATACAGCGCAGGCAGCGCCTGCACCTGTTCCAGGCTGCGGATCGGGGTCGCGACCACCGGGCCCGGCTCGAAGGTCAGTGGAATGCCCATGCCCTGCAGCGGGGTCATGATGTCGCTGAACAGGATGGCCGCATCCAGTGCAAAGCGCCGCACCGGTTGCAGCGTGACTTCTGCGGCCAGCTCCGCGCTGCGGGTCAGGGTGACGAAGTCGGTGCGCGAGCGCAGCTCGCGGTATTCGGGCAGGTAGCGACCCGCCTGGCGCATCACCCACACCGGGGTATGCGGCACTTCCTGGCGGCGGCAGGCCTTGATGAACGTCGAATCGGTGTCGACGAGCGGGGCAGCAGTGATAGTTGCGGCAGACATTTACTTGGCCAACCAGGTGGAAATCTGCGGGGCGAAGTAGGACAGGATCAGGTCCGCGCCCGCGCGCTTGATGCCGATGAGCGTTTCCAGGGCCGCGGCACGCTCATCGATCCAGCCGCGTTCCGCGGCGGCCTTGAGCAGGCTGTATTCGCCGGAAACCTGGTAGGCCACCACCGGAACGTTCACGGCTTCACGCACGCGCCGGATCACATCCAGGTAGGGGCCGGCCGGTTTGACCATGACCATGTCCGCGCCCTCTTCCACATCCCCCAGCACTTCGCGCAGTGCCTCGCGCACATTGGCCGGATCCATCTGGTAGGAGCGTCGGTCGCCGAACGCGGGCGCCGAGTCCGCCGCTTCCCGGAACGGTCCATAGAAGGCGGAGGCGTACTTGGCGGCATAGGAGACGACGGGAGTGTGCGCGAAACCGTTCGCATCCAGCAACTGGCGGATGGCGGCGACGCGTCCATCCATCATGTCGCTGGGCGCGACCGCATCCGCTCCCGCGCGCGCATGATTGAGCGCGACCTTGGCCAGTGTCGCGATGGAGGAATCATTGTCGATGACCCCATTGGACAGCACGTGGCCGCAGTGGCCATGATCCGTGGCGCTGCACAGACACACATCCGTCCACACCAGAAGCTCCGGACAGGCCTGCTTGATGCCCGCCACGGCGCGCGGCACCAGACCATCGGGATCGAGGAAGGCGGAGGCTTGCGCATCCTTGTGATCCGGCGCGCTGAACAGGATCAGGGCCCGCACCCCGGTCTGCGCGACCTTGCGCGCCTCGAGAATGATTTCATCGACCGAGAACTGCGAGACGCCGGGCATGGCCGAGACCGCATGCCGCACTGTCGTGCCCGGCACGATGAACATCGGATATACGAAGTCCGAGACTGATAGTTCGGTCTCGCGCACCATCGCCCGCCAGCTTTCGCTTTGGCGCAGGCGGCGCGGTCTTGCCGTCGGAAAACCCATAGTCATGCTCTCGTCTGGATGAATCGTAGAGTGGTGTGCGCCATGCCCATCAGCGTTGCCGGCATGGCCAGTACGCTGGCAAAGCCGCGCGCGGCCAATTTGCGCCCGGTGGTCGTGCCCAGCGTGATCGCGGTGGCCGTGCCGAGCAATTGGTTGAAAAGCGTCGTGCCCAAGGCCCGATCCAGCTCTTCAACCGCCGAGGGGCTGGTAAAGGTGACCGCGCCGATGTCGCCTTGCGCCACCCGCTGCTGGCAGGTCGGGATATCGAGCGTGCCCGGAAGGGTCGCGTAGGCTTCGACCTGGGTGACGACGGCGCCCGCGGCGTTCAGTCCCTCGTGCAGCGTGGGCAGCGAGCGGGAGCCCGCCACGAACAACACGGTCATGCCCGGGTTGAGTCGCGCGGCCAGCAGGGCAACGAGGCCTTCCGCAGTCTGCTCCTCGGGCACTGCCGCAACCGACCAGCCCGCGGCCGTCAGAACCTGCGCCGTGCGCGCACCCACTGCCGCGATGTTCAGGTAGGCCGGCGGCACCGGCACCCGGCGCACGACTTCGGCCACCGCATGCTGGCTGGCGAACACCAGCCAGTCGAATTGATTCAGACGGCTCAACGCCTGATCGAGCGCCGCGCCGTTGGCGGCCGGCCCGATGCTCAGCACCGGCCAGCCGAGCACCTCAAGGCCCAGGGCGCGCAGTTCGCGGCTCAAGGGACCATCCGCCGGCTCATCACGCGTCACGACCACCGCGGCACTCACGGCAGCTCCGCGCTGCTGGGATTGCGTTGCTGTGCAATGATGCTGCCCGCGCCGCGCGCCAGCAGCTGCTCCGCCACGCGGATTCCCAAGGTCACCGCATCCGCCGCGGGCGCCTCGTCCCGGCAATCCATCGACACGCTGCCATCCAGTGCACAGACGCTGGCGGCGAGTGTCAGGCGCGTGCCCTCGAGCGTCGCCAAGGCACCCAGCGGCACCTGGCATCCGCCTTCGATCCGGCGCAGCAGCGCGCGCTCGGCCGTCACGGCGAGGCGGGTTGCGCGATGATCCAATGCGCGCAGCCACTGCAACGCGGATTCATCACCGGCGCGTGCACACACGCCGATGGCCCCCTGCGAGACCGCCGGGGGCATGACCGCAGGCTCGATATGGGCCGCAATATGCGCGGACAGATTCAGGCGCTTCAGGCCCGCCGTGGCCAGCACGATGGCGTCGTACTTGCCTTCGGCCAAGCGCTCGATGCGCGTGGGCACGTTGCCGCGCAACTCCAGCAGCGACAGATCCGGGCGGGCGCGCAGCAGGAACGCACGGCGGCGCAGGCTGCTGGTGCCCACGCGCGCGCCTGGCGGCAAATCCTGCAGACTCGCGCCCTGGTGAGTGAGCAAGGCATCGCGCGGATCCTCGCGCTCGAGCACCGCCGCCAGGTCCAGCCCTTCGGCAATCAGCGTCGAGAGGTCCTTGAGCGAATGCACCGCAAGGTCCACTTCGCCGGCCAACTGCGCCCGATCGATCTCGCGCGTGAAAAACGCGCGCCCGCCCACGGCCCACAGCGGGACGTCGGTGCGCACATCGCCCTCGGTCTTGATATGCACCAGTTCCACGGCTGGCGCGCCAGGCTGGGCACGGATCAGCTGCGCGACCCGATTCGCCTGCCACAGCGCCAGCGCCGAGGCGCGCGTGCCAATGCGCAGGGTGCGCGCACTCATGACTCATCCCCGCAGAGGAAGCGGTAGCCCACGCCCCACACGGTCAGGAAATGACTGGGGTTGGCCGGATCGCGTTCGAAGCGCTTGCGCAGCTTGAGAATGAAGTTGTCGACGGTGCGGGTCGAGGGGAACACGTCATAGCCCCACACCTTCTCCAGCAGGTCTTCGCGCGAGACGATCTCGCCGGGCTTCTCGGCCAGCACCTTGAGAATCATCGCTTCCTTTTCGGTCAGTTCCTGGATTTCACCATTCCAGGAACGGCCACGGAAGGCGCGAAAATCCACTTCGTTGCCGGAGAACTTCAGCACATCCGATCCGGTCGAGCGGGCGCTGGCCCGGTACCAGTCCCAGCGGCGCAGGATGGCGCGCACGCGCAGCAGGAACTCCTGCAGGTGAAAGGGCTTGGCCAGGTAATCATCACCGCCCGCTTCCAGGCCGCGGATCCGGTCCGCCGCATCGCCACGGGCGGTGAGGAACAGCACGGGCGTCGTGGTACCGCGGCCGCGCAGCGTGCTGCACACCTCGAAGCCATCCAGGCCCGGCAGCATCACATCGAGCACGATGAGATCGCAGCTGTGGGTGTCGAACCACTCCACGGCCTTGCGTCCGTCGCCCACGGAATCGACCTCGTAGCCTTCGGCACGCAGGTTCTCGACCACCCCTGCC
Organism: Steroidobacteraceae bacterium; assembly: GCA_035485475.1. Taxonomy (GTDB): domain Bacteria; phylum Pseudomonadota; class Gammaproteobacteria; order Steroidobacterales; family Steroidobacteraceae; genus DAIDKA01. The sequence continues at coordinate 4,192 of DATHOA010000338.1, forward strand.
GCCAGGTGCGGATCATCCTCGACCACCAGCACTTTGTAGACCGCGTCGCTCATGAGCTTGCCGGTTCCACGGCGCGCGGCCAGTGCAGCAGGAATTCCGCGCCGCGCCCCAGGCCCTCGCTGCTGGCACTGACGCGACCCCCGGACAGCTGCATCAGCCGCTGCACGATGAACAGTCCCAAGCCCGTGCCGTAGTAGCTGCTGCCCGCCCCGGCATTGAGGCGCGAGAATTTGCGAAACAGCTGCGGTTGGTCTGATGGACGAAATCCGATCCCACTGTCGCGCACCGCCAGTTCAATTTCCTCGCCCACGGCCCGCGCGGTGAGCGTGACCTTGCCGCCGCCCACCGGCGCCACCGCGGCCAATGCGTTCTCGAGCACATTGCGCACCACCGCATCCACCGCGATCGGATCCGACTGCACCTGCAACTGCGAGTGCACCTGCGACTCGATGCTGATGTGATCGGTCTGCGCCCGCTCCAGGTACTGACTGACGATGCGATTGATGGTCGCATCCAGCTGCACCGGTTCACTCTTCAGCTCCATGCGGCCGTGTGAGAGGCGCGAGCTGTCCAGGACCTGGCCCACCATGGTCGCCATGCGCGTCAGATCCGAGAGCATGCGGTCCATCAGGGCGCGCGAACGCTCCGGTGGCAGCTGGCGCAGGCTCATGGTTTCCAGCGACAGCTGCAAACTGGCCAGTGGCGTCTTGAACTGGTGCGCCACCAGCGCCAGGAACTGTTCCTGCTCGTTGAGCACGCGTGTCTCCGCCCGCAGGGCCGCGAAAATCACCCCGATGCAGCTCCACAGCACCAGCAGGAAGAACCCGCCTTCCCACAGGTACTGGGTGAGACGGCGCTGCTGATCGCTTTGCAGTTCGGCCTGATGCTCCGGGGCCAGCGCCGCTTGCGTCGCGCTCACGTACAGGTCCGGGAAGATGGCGCGCGCCCGCTCCAACGAAACGCCCGCCGCGACCAGGTTGCGTGCCGCGGCGCTTTGCTCATCGTACAGCCGGGTCAGGGCTGTCGTTTTCTCCGCGCCGCGTTGCTGCTGGTCATAGATCCAATAGCCCACCTGTACCGCGGCCACGACGACCAGCAGCAGGACCGTGAGTTGAAACAGGCGGGTGCGTTTCATCGACTGTCAGGCGGCCGCGATCGCGACCGATTCGGCCAGGGCAGCGGCGAAGCGTTGCAGGTCATCATCGCAATGCGCCAGCGAGATGAAGGTCACCTCGTACGCCGACGGGGCGATATAGATGCCGCGTGCGAGCATGGCATGGAAGAGCTTCTGGAAGCGGGTGGCCGCGGCCGGTGACAGCGTGCCGGCGCGACGCAGCGTCGGCTCATCGTGCAGGGACAGCCACAGCAGCGACCCCAGGCGCACCAGGTGCAGGGGAAACGGTGCTGTGCCGACAATCGGCGCCAGCAGTTTTTCCAGTCGCGCGCCGCGCGCCTCCAGCTGCACCCACGCGGACTCGCGGTCCAGGATGTCCAGGGTCGCAAGACCTGCGGCCATGGCCACCGGATTGCCGGACAGCGTGCCGGCCTGGTAGGTGTCCCCATCCGGTGCGAGGCGACTCATGATGGCGGTCGAGGCGCCGAAGGCGCCCACCGGCATGCCGCCACCGATGATCTTGCCGAAGGTCGCCATATCCGGGGTGATGCCGTAGTACTGCGCCGCGCCACCCTTGGCCACGCGAAAACCCGAAATCACTTCATCGAATATCAGCAGCGCGCCCGATTTACGCGTTTCCTCGCGCAGCAGATTCAGGTAAGCCTTGCGCTGCAGCAGCAGGCCGTGATTGGCGGGCACCGGTTCAATGATCACCGCGGCGATGGCGGAACCCTCGCGCGCGAACAGATCACGCAGGGCCTGCTCATCATCAAGGGGCAGCACGCGTGTGGCGGCGACGAAGGCCGCGGGGACGCCGGCGGAGGAGGCAGTACCGAAGGTCGCCAGACCCGAGCCTGCGGCCACCAGCAGATGATCCGCATGACCGTGATAGCAGCCCGAGAACTTGACGATGAGATCGCGCCCCGTGGCGGCGCGGGCCAAGCGGATCGCACTCATCGTGGCCTCGGTGCCCGAGGAGACGAAGCGCACCTGTTCCAGTCCGGGATATGACTTGACGAGGCGCTCGGCCAGTTGCACTTCGGCCTCGCAGGGCGCACCGAAAGTGGTGCCCTGGCGGCAGGCCTCGTTGATGGCCGCAATCACCTGCGGATGGGCATGTCCCAGGATCAGCGGGCCCCAGGAGCCCACGAAGTCCAGGTAACGATTGCCATCCACATCAAAGATGTAGGGGCCCGAGCCGCGGGAAATGAACAAAGGAGTGCCGCCCACGGCGCGGAAGGCGCGCACCGGCGAATTGACGCCGCCCGGTATGACGCGCCGCGCGCGCTCGTACAGGCGCTCCGATTGAACGTGTGGTTCAGACTTGTGCATGGCTCACTCGTTGTCGCCGGCATCCGCCTTGCGGCTGAGGCGGGCACTTTTGAAAAAGGCATCCGTGACTTCCGGACCTGCGTGTTCCGCGGCGGCCCGCAGCCCCGACAGGGGCAGGTGCGCCAGGCGGTGCGCCAGGGTGCGACCCCAACCGGACAGCTGGCGGCGCTGGCTCTCATCCAGATCCGGCAATGTCTCCCGCAACAGGCGCTCCACTTCCCCGGCCGTGATGCGCTCGAAATCATCGCGCAGCTGGGCCAGCTGCGGCCCGATGGCGCGTGCGGCCAGTTCGCCGCGCAAGCGTGCCAAATGCGCATCGATGGCGGCGCGCACCGGCGCCAGGCGCAGCAGATGCTCAACGCGGCCGTCCCGTGCAGTCTGCACCAGATCATCCATGCCGACACGCGTGAAGTCGAGCATGCGCGCCGCGTCCACATCCACATTCGGCGGCAGACCAAAGTCCATCAACAGCGGGCGCGCCGTGGCCAGTTTCATCAGGATGGCCCGATCAATCACCGGCTCCGCCGCCCCGCTGGCGCACACCAGCGCCGCGCAGCCGCGGCTTGCCGGATCCTGGCGAAAGGCTTCCAGCGATACCGCCGTAGCGTCCAGTTCCGTGGCCAGTTCTGTGGCTGCATCGAGCGAGCGGTTGATTACCGTGACGGCCACGCCCCGCTCGCGCAGCTGCAATCCGCAGCGACGCGTCATCGGCGAGACACCCACCAGGCCCACCGTAGCCGCGGCTCCTGGCTGGCCTTGAAGGTGCTGCAGCACCCGCCCCACTGCCAGATCCGCCAGCGACGGTGCGTCATGGGTGGTGATGCGATGGGCCACGCGGGCCATGTTCATGGCCTCGCTCAGAATGCGGTCCAGCAGTGCACCGCTGACCTGCGCCTCGCGCGCCGCCTGCCAGGCCGCGCGCAGCTGCACGTAGATTTCCTGCTCCCCGGCCTGCGCCGAATCCATGCCGCAGGCCACCAGCAGCAGATGCTCGACCGCGGCCTCGCCCGTCCAGGCCCGCAGGGCGGCGGAGGCCTCGCCATTGACGGGCTCACGGCCGGTCAGCGCGCGGAAAATATCGGCACGCCGGTCAATGGCGGCTTCCGGTGTGGCATAGATGACCTCCACCCGATTGCAGGTGGACAGGTACAGCACCTCCGCGCCGTGCAGCGCCTCGCGCAGCACACTCAAGCGATGCGCCAGGGCATCCTTGGGCACCGCAAATTGTGCCACCTGACCGGCACTCGCGTGCCGATACGACACGCCCACAATGCCGATTCTGTGCATGCGGGCAGCTCACCACCGCTGTGCGCCGGAAGTGTCACCAAACGGTCATGGCGACCTTTGCGGCTTCAGCTATGGCGGGGCAACTCGGCCGCATCCCGGGCCAGGGCCTCGATGCCGGCCCAATCGCCGGCCTCGACCAGGGCGTTCGGGGCCACCCAGGAGCCACCCACGCACAGCACATTGCGCAGCTTCAGGAAGGCCGGTGCCGTGTCGCGGGAAATGCCGCCCGTGGGGCAAAAGGCCACATTCGCGAAGGGACCTGCGAAGGCCTGCAGCATGGGGATGCCGCCGGCCTGCTGGGCGGGGAAGAATTTCAGGGTGTCGTAGCCGAAATGCAGCGCCTGCAGAATTTCGCTGGGGCTGACGATGCCCGGCAGCAGCGCCAATTTGACCGCTTTGGCAGCCTCGGCCAGCTGCGGGGTGAGGCCCGGGGTCACCGCGAACTGGGCGCCGACCTCCTCGACCCGCTTGAAGTCCTGCGGCCGCAGCAGCGTGCCCGCGCCCACCACCGCCCGTGGCACCGCCCTGCGCATGGCCTCGATCACCTGGAGGGCCACCTCGGTGCGCAGCGTGATCTCAAGAACCCTCAGTCCGCCGGCATACAGGGCCTGCGCCAGCGGCGCCGCATGCTCCAGTTTTTCCAGGGTCAGTACCGGGATGACCGGTGCCAGCGCCAATACTTCACGGATTTTCATCATTCAATTTTCAGCCTTGTATGCCGCGACGCCCGCACCCTGCTCGGCGCCGGCCGCATAGGTCCGGAACAGTCTGAACAGCTCCCGGCCCATGCCGCTGTCATTGCCGGTCAAATCAACCGGTTCAACGGCGCGCGCATGCAGGGCCGCCGCGGTGACCCTGGCCTCCAGGATACCCGTGTGACTGTCGAGGCGGATCACATCGCCATCGCGCAACTTCGCCAGCGGTCCGCCATCCATGGCCTCCGGCGTGACGTGAATCGCCGCGGGCACATTGCCTGACGCGCCCGACATGCGGCCGTCCGTGACCAGGGCAACATGAAAGCCGCGATCCTGCAGCAAGGCCAGCGCCGGGGTGAGCTGGTGCAGCTCCGGCATGCCATTCGCACGCGGGCCTTGGTAGCGCACCACGACCACGGCATCACAATCCAGCTGCCCCGCCCTGAAGGCCTTGAGCACTTCTTCCTGGTCATTGAAAAGGCGCGCCGGCGCCTCGACGATGCGATGCGCATCCGCCACGGCGGAAGTCTTGATGACCGCCCGTCCGAGATTGCCGCGCAGCAGTTTCATGCCGCCATCCTTGCTGAAGGGGTCACTCGCGGGCCGCAGCACCGAGGTGTCACCACTCACCGCCGGGGCATCGCGCCAAGCCAGGCCCTGCGGCGACAGCCACGGCTCCTGCGCGTAGCTGCGCAGCCCCTCGCCCACGACGGTACTCACATCCGCATGCATCAGTCCCGCATCCAGCAGTTCGCGCACCAGGAAACCCATGCCGCCCGCGGCATGGAAGTGATTCACATCGGCGGCGCCATTCGGATAGATCCGCGCCAGCAGCGGCACCACCTGCGAGAGCTGATCAAAATCCTCCCAGTCCAGGATCAGGCCCGCGGCCCGTGCGATCGCGATCAGATGCAGGGTGTGATTGGTGCTGCCGCCGGTGGCGAGCAGTCCGACCACTGCATTGACCATGGCGCGCTCATCCACCACCCGCGCGAGCGGCCGATAGTCCGTGCCCAGCGCCGTAATCTGCGCCACGCGCTTGGCCGCAAAGGCCGTCAAGGCATCACGCAGCGGCGTGTTCGGGGAGATGAACGCACTGCCGGGCAGGTGCAGTCCCATGACTTCCATCAGCATCTGGTTGCTGTTGGCTGTGCCGTAGAAGGTGCAGGTGCCCGCGGCATGATAGCTGGCGGCTTCGGATTCCAGCAGCGCCTCGCGCTCGACCTTGCCTTCGGCGAACAGCTTGCGGATGCGCGCCTTGTCCTTGTTTGGGACGCCTGATGGCATGGGGCCGCCGGGCACGAAAATGGTGGGCAGATGCCCGAAGGCCAGCGCACCGATCAGCAGTCCCGGCACGATCTTGTCGCACACGCCCAGGCACAGCGTCGCATCGAACATGCCATGCGCCAGCGACACGCCCGTGGCCATCGCGATCACATCGCGACTGAACAGCGACAGCTCCATGCCCGGCATGCCCTGCGTGATGCCATCGCACATGGCCGGCACGCCGCCCGCCACCTGGGCCGTGGCGCCGGCTTCGCGCGCCGCGGCGCGCAGGATCACCGGATAGCGCTCCAGCGGCTGGTGGGCCGAGAGCATGTCGTTATAGGAGTTGATGATGGCGATATTCGGCCAGCGCAGCTGCCGGATGGCGGTCTTGTCACCGCTATCGGCGCTGGCAAACCCATGCGCCAAATTCGTGCATGACAGACGGGTGCGACTCGTGACCTTGTCCGCGCCGGCCGCCGTCATGCGCGCCAGGTAGTCATCGCGTTCGGCCCAGGAGCGCTCGCGGATGCGCTCCGTGACCTCGACAACCCGCGGATGCAAATTTGGGGACATGGCGATCATTCCTGTAAGAAAACTACGTTATTCTGCGGGTGCTATTCTGATAATCCTAAGTATTACGGACCCTTAACGATGCAGAAGCTTGAACCGTTCGACCTGATCCTGTTTGGCGGCACCGGAGATCTTGCCATGCGCAAGCTCATGCCGGCCCTGTATCGGCGTGTCAGCGCCGGGCAGATCAGCCCCGGCTCGCGCATCATCGCCGTGGCCCGCAGCAGCCACACCCGCGAGGGCTTCCTCGAGGAAGTGGAGGCGAAGTGTCGCCCGCATCTCGGGGCCGAAGAATTTACCCCCGAGCACTGGCAGAACTTTGTCGCGCTGGTCGACTACCTGTCGGTGAACGCCACGGTGCCCGATGACTTCGACCGGCTCGCGGCAAAGCTCAAGGACAGTGAAGACCGGGTGCGCGTGATGTTCCTGTCGATGGCGCCGGCGCTGTTCACCTCGACCTGCGAGAACCTGAGCCGCGCCAAGATCGTCACGCCCAAGTCGCGCGTGGTGCTGGAGAAGCCGCTGGGACAGGATCGCGCCTCCGCGGAAGCCATCAATCAGCTGGTCGGCTCGATCTTCGAGGAAAAGCAGATCTACCGCATCGATCATTACCTGGGCAAGGAGACGGTACAGAACCTGATCGCGCTGCGCTTCGGCAACATGCTGTTCGAGCCGTTGTGGCGCCGCGGGCGCATCAGCCATGTGCAGATCACCGTGGGCGAGCATGTCGGCGCCGAGGGGCGCGGCGAGTTCTACAACCAGACCGGCGCCATGCGTGACATGGTCCAGAATCACATGCTGCAGTTGTTGTGCATTCTCGCCATGGAGCCCCCCGCCTCCAGCGATGCGGACGCCATGCGTGATGAGAAGCTCAAGGTGCTGCGCGCCCTGAAGCCCATGACCGAGCTGGACGTGCAGCACAAGACCGTGCGCGGCCAGTACCGCGCCGGCGCCGTCGAAGGCAAACCCGTGCCGGGCTATCTGCAGGAACCGGGCGTGCCGCCCGGCAGCACCACCGAGACCTTTGTCGCGCTCAAAGCCGAGATCAACACCTGGCGCTGGGCCGGTGTGCCTTTCTACCTGCGCACCGGCAAGCGCATGCAGGACCGCAGTGCCGAGATCGTGGTGACCTTTGAAGATGTGCCGCACCATATCTTTGAAGGGGCACATGGCTTCCATGTTCCCAACCGACTCGTCATCCGGTTGCAGCCGGATGAGAGCATCACGCTGACCATCATGACCAAGCTGCCCGGCGAGGTGATGCGGCTGCGGCCCGTGGACCTGTCGCTGGACCTGGCCGACACCTTCAAGGAGCGACCGCTGGATGCCTACGAGCGGCTGTTGATGGATGTCGTCAAAGGCAACCTCACCCTGTTCATGCGCCGCGACGAACTGGATGCGGCCTGGAGCTGGATCGACCCCATTCGAAACGCGTGGGCAAGCTTGGGTGAACCGCCCAAGGGCTACACCGCCGGCAGCTGGGGTCCGGCCGCATCGAGCGCCCTGATTGGTCGCGATGGCTTCGAATGGCATGGTGAAACCTGAGGGTGCAAGATCCGTACCCTCCGGCGTACATGAGTGGCTGCGCCTCGTGTACGCAGGCGAAATAGCCGGCGGCAATAATCTGGCCAAGCCCTTGCTGGCGGCGCAGTGGCTGGAGGATGACCCGGCGCTGCTGGGCACGGACCCGTACCTGGCCTGCGCCGCCGGCGACATCGCGCTGCTGCGCCGAACCTTGAGCGAGGATCCGACCTGGGTGAATCGCGCCGGCGGTGCCTTCAATCTGCCACCGCTGGTCGCGGTCACGCACTCGAGCCTGTGTCAGCTACCCGCATGGCAGGATCAGATGCTCGCCTGCGCGAAGCTGCTGCTTGGCGCGGGCGCAAATCCCGACCAGTCCATCGGTTCGCTGTCCGCGCTGTACGGTGCCGCCGGGCAGAACCTGAACCTGGAGATGACGCGGCTGCTGCTCAGCGCCGGCGCGGATCCCGATGATGGCGAGTGCCTGTACCACTCCTTGGGCAATCCCAAAATCACCCGGCTGCTGCTCGAGGCCGGCGTACCCATTGCGCCCAGCAATGCGCTGTATCGCGCCTTCGACTTCGCCGATCCCACGCCCTTGATGGTGCTGCTGCAGTTTGGCGCCGACGCCAACCAACCTCCATTGGGTGCGCCGATCAGCCGCTTTGGCAGTCCCTTGCTGTGGGCGATTCACCGGCGCGTGTCGATGGCGCACTACGAGGCATTGTTGAGCGCGGGCGCGGACACGCGCGCCCTTAGCCCCGATGGTGTCAGCTCCTTTCAACTGGCGCGGCGCTACGGCCTGCCGGAGGTCGCGCGACTGCTCGTGCGCTGGGGCGCTGCCGACGACGCCGGCTCCGTGCAGGAACAGTTTCTTGGGGCCTGTGGCTGCGCCTTGGAGGAGCCGGCCCGCGAACTGCTGCGCGCCAATCCCGACCTGTTCCGCAACCTGCCCGCCACCGAACTGTCCTTGCTGCCCGAACTGCTCCAGGCCGGCGCGCAGGAGGCGGGCAAACTGATGGTGCAATTGGGATGGCCGCTGGATGCGCATGGTGGGGACTGGGGGGCTACCGCACTGAACATAGCCGTATTCCAGGGTGATGCCAGCCTCGCCCGTTTCCTGCTCGAGCATGGTGCGAGTTGGACCGAGACTCATGGTTATGACTCGAATGTGTGCGGCACGCTGTCCTGGGCCTGTCTGAACCAACCCAAGCCCGAAGGGGATTGGCCGGCCTGCGCGCGCGTACTGCTCGAATACGGCATGCCCCATGGGCAGCGCGACCCGGAGCGACCCGGCGGGCTGCTGATCGATGGACGCTACCTGTCCTTCACTGACGAAGTCTGTGCAGTGTTGGCGGTAGAATGAGGTCGAGGGGGACTCATATGAAACTTGCGAACTACATTGCATCAGTTCTGTACCTGGCGGCGCTGAGCATCGCGCCGGGCGCTTTCGCGCAGGCGCCGTCCGAAATGGCGCGCGCCACGGAGGCCGATCACCAGCAGATGATGCAGCAGCTGGGCATCACGGCGCTGCGCAAGGGTCCCAGCGGCGATGAGAAGGCGCCCGACCATGCCAACTACGACGATGCGCTGGCCAACCCC
>DATHOA010000339.1:0-32662 GCA_035485475.1 Steroidobacteraceae bacterium
GTGAGGTTCATCTACCTGGCATAGGGCGCCTGGCCGCCCATCAGGTCCGCCAGGGCGAGCGCGACCACCTTGGTGGCCTTGCGCAGGTCTTCCAGCACCAGTTTCTCATCGGCGCGGTGACCATTGGCCTCAAGCAGAGTACGCGGGCCGGCTCCGTACAGCACCGTCGGGATGCCCTGTTCGGTGTACAGGCGCGCATCGGTATAGATCGGCACGCCGTTGGTCGGAACATCCTCGCCCATGATTTCACGCGCGTGGCGCTGGATCGCGGCCACCAGTTTGTCCTGGCCCGCAACCGGGACGAAGGGGCGCGCCAGCAGCACGCGGCGCACGCTCAGATGAATGCCGGGCAGGGTGGCGCCGCATTGCTGCAACCACTGCGTCAGGTCGCGCTCCACGACTTCGGGTGATTCCTCCGGAATGATGCGGCGATCGATGCGCAGCGTCACCACATCCGGCACGACATTGGTATTGATCCCGCCCTTGATCAGCCCGACGACCAGGGTCGGATGGTCGATCCCCGGGACCTTTGAGTGCACCGTGGTGTAGGTCTTGCGCAGTTCATACAGCCCACTGAGCACCTGCGTGGCGGCCTCCAGTGCATCCACTCCGGTGTCGGGGCGCGCGGCATGGGCCGAGCGGCCTTCGATGCGCACTTCCAGGTGCAGGCAGCCATTATGGGCGATGACCACGCTGTAGCTGAAGCCCGCGCTGATGGCGTAATCAGGCTTGACCAGGCCTTTCGCCAACAGGCGGCCGGGTCCAATCAGGCCCCCGGCCTCCTCATCGTAGGTGATATGCAGTTCAACGCTGCCCCGCAGCGGCTCACCGCTGGCCTGCAGCGCATGCAGTGCGTAGGCATAGGTGGCGATGTCGGACTTCGAGACCGCGACGCCGCGACCGTACATGACGCCGTCGCGGATTTCGGCGCCGTAGGGGTCGGTGGTCCACCCTTCACCGGGCTGCACCACATCGCCATGGGCGTTCAAGGCGATGGTCGGGCCGTCCCCGAAGCGGTGGCGCACTACCAGGTTGGTGGCGCTGATCATCCCATTGGCGTGCACCTCGCCGGTTGGCACCTCATCGCGTTCGACGCTGAAGCCCAGCGCCTCCAGCAGCTGCGCGGTGCGCGCCGCATGCGGTGCGCAGTCGCCGGGCGGGTTGTCCGAGGGCACCCGCACCAGTTCTGCCAGGAATTTCACCTGACCTGCAAATGTGGCATCGATCAGGCTGATGAGTTTGGCTTTGTCAATCATGGTCCGTGATTGTCGTTCCCCGCGGCGTCCGCCACAAGTATCGACGGCAGCGAAGCATTGGTTACACTGCTCGAATATGACCTCCCCCGAATATCCTCGCGATCTGATCGGTTACGGTGCACAGCCCCCCAACCCGCGGTGGCCGAAGGATGCGCGCATTGCCGTGCAGTTCGTCCTCAACTACGAGGAGGGTGGCGAAGCCAGCATTCTGCATGGCGATGATCATGCCGAGAGCTACCTGCATGAAGTGGTCGGCTCCCCCGCCCTGGCCAATGCGCGCAATCTGCAGGTGGAGTCGGTCTACGAGTACGGCAGTCGTGCGGGAGTGTGGCGGGTGCTGCGCCTGGCGCAGGAATTTGGCGTGCCGCTGACGATTTTCGCAGTGGCCATGGCGCTGGAGCGCCACCCGGCCCTGGCCCGGGAGCTGGTCGGGCTCGGCCATGAAGTCGCCAGTCATGGCTGGCGCTGGATCGACTATCAGAATGTGCCCGAGGAGCAGGAGCGGGCCGACATGCACCGCGCCATCGAGGTCCTGACCCGGGTGACCGGTGCGCGGCCGCTGGGTTGGTACACCGGTCGGTTGAGCCCCAACACCCGCAAACTGGTCGTGGAGGAGGGCGGGTTTCTCTACGACGCGGACGCCTACAACGATGACCTGCCGTACTGGGTCAAGGTGTCCGGATGCAACCACCTGGTGGTGCCCTACACCCTGGACGTCAACGATATGAAGTTCGGCACCGCGCAGGGCTTCAACCAGGGTGAGGACTTCTACGTGTACGCCCGCGACGCGTTTGATTCGCTGTACGCCGAGGGCGCGACCGCGCCGAAGATGATGTCGATCGGCCTGCACACCCGTCTGATCGGCCGCCCCGGGCGCAGCGCGGCGCTGCGGCGCCTGTTCACCCATATGAGCTCGCACCGGGATGTGTGGTTCTGCCGGCGCATCGACATCGCCCGCCACTGGATCGAACACCACCCACCCGCATGAACGCACCCCAGGCCGCAGGGCGGATCATGCAGCGTCTGGCGGCGCTGGCAGCGCTGACGGCGGATCCGCCACGACTCACGCGGGTGTTCCTGTCCGAGGAGCATCGGCACGCCAATGAACTGGTGGCAGGCTGGATGGCCGAGGCGGGTATGCATGCGCGTGTCGATGCCATGGGCAACATCACCGGTCGCGTGGAGGGCAAGACAGCCGCCCTGCCGGCATTGATGTTGGGCTCGCACCTCGACACGGTGCGCGATGCGGGTCGCTACGATGGCATGCTGGGCGTGGTGACTGCCATCGAATGTGCCCAGCACATCGGCGCGGGGGTGTTGCCGTTCGCCCTCGAGGTGGTCGGTTTCGGCGATGAGGAGGGCGTGCGCTTCGGTGCCACGCTGCTGGGTAGTCGCGCCATTGCCGGGACGCTGGATCTGAAAGTCCTGGAGGCCACGGATCGCGATGGCATCTCCATGGCCAATGCCCTGCGCAGCTTCGGCCTGGATCCGGACACGGTCACGGCCGCGGCGCGCCGGCGCGAGGAACTGCTCGCCTACGTGGAACTGCATATCGAGCAGGGACCGGTACTCGAGCGCGCCGGCCTACCCGTGGGCTGCGTGACCTCGATCAACGGTGCGACGCGGCTGCAGGTACACCTGCAGGGCATGGCGGGCCATGCCGGGACTGTGCCCATGGCGGCGCGGCAGGATGCACTGGCGGCGGCCGCGGAGGTGATCCTGGCGGTGGAGCAACGCTGTGCACGCGAGCAGGACCTGGTGGGCACGGTCGGGCGCATCGAGGCGAGTCCCGGTGCCGTGAATGTGATTCCGGGCGAATGCCGCTTCACGATTGATGTGCGTGCCCCGCAGGACACCCGGCGGCACCAAGCGGTCGAGGATATCCGCGCCGCGCTGACCGCCATCACTGACCGGCGCCGCATCCGCTGCGGCATCGTCGTCATGCATGATTCTGCGGCATCCCCCTGCGCGCCGTGGTTGATGCAGCAAATCGATGCGGCGATTGCGGCGCAGGGCGTTGTGCCACAGCGCCTGGCCAGCGGCGCCGGTCACGACGCCATGGCGATGGCGGCGATCGCGGATATCGGCATGATCTTCGTGCGCTGTGCCGGCGGCATCAGCCACCACCCCGCGGAGAGCATCACGGAAGAAGACGCGCAGGCGGGCTTTGCAACCCTGTACCGGTTCGTGCGTGAGCTGTCCGTCAACCCTGGTCCCGGACCGGTTCGAACTTTGCCTTGTTGATGCCCTTCTTGAAGGCTTCCTTGCCGGTGATCATGCGTTGGTCCAGCAGCAGCTGGATGGCGCTGTCCATGGTGCGCATGCCGAACTGCGCGCCGGACTGCATGCTGTTCTCCAGCTGATCGAGCTTGCCCTGGCGGATGAGGTTCGAGGTCGCCGGTGTATTGACCAGAACTTCGAGCGCCGCGACCCGTCCTTGCTTGTCGGTCCGCTGCAGCAGCTGCTGGGAGACGACGCCACGCAGGGAGGTCGACAGCATGGTGCGCACATGGGACTGCTTGTCGGACGGAAACACGTTCACCATGCGGTCCACGGTTTGCGCGGCGCCGTTGGTGTGCAGCGTACCCATGACCAGGATGCCCATTTCGGCCGCCGTCACCGCGATGCTCATGGTCTCCAGGTCGCGCAACTCGCCCACGAGGATCACATCCGGGTCCTCGCGCAGGGCGGAGTGCAGGGCCGCGGAGAAGGTCGGGGCATGATGGCCGACTTCGCGTTGGCTGATGAGGCAGCTCTTGCGCTGATGCACGAACTCGATCGGATCCTCGATGGTGAGGATATGACCCTGAACGCGGGTGTTGATGTCATCGATCAGGGCGGCGAGGGTGGTTGATTTGCCCGACCCGGTCTTGCCCGTGACCAGGATGAGGCCCTGGGTGTGGCGACACATCTGGCGCACCGCTTCGGGCAGCTTCAATTCATCCATGGTCAGCGCCTTGGAGGGAATGGCGCGGAACACGGCGCCCATGCCGTTCAGGTGGCGCAGCACATTGACGCGGAAGCGTCCCCGATCCCCCATGGTGTAGGCGAAGTCCGCGCCTTCCTTGGTCTCGAAGCGGTCGACGGCGATCTTGGGCATGATCTCGTACAGCGCCTCGCGCACCATGGTCGGATCGAGCTTGTCCGGTCGCAGCGGCATCAGGTCGCCGAACTGACGGATGCGCGCCGGATCACCGGCAATGAAATGCAGGTCGGAGCCGCGCTTGTCCAGGATCTCGTTCAGGTAACTGTCAATGGCGGCCATGGCGCTTTATTCCGAAGGCAGGGTCGTCGTGGCGGTGAACTCCGCCTTGGGCAGCACAGTGGTGTCGGTCACGAACTTCTGGAACTGGCTCTTGTTGGTGGCGTAGGCATAGGCGTCATCCGGATCGATTTCGCGCGCCGTAATGGCGGCCAGCAGTGCCTGGTCGAGCACCTGCATGCCGGAGTCGCGTCCCATCTGCAATTGGCTCTGGATCTGATGACTCTGGTCGGTCTGGATCAGCTTGGCGATGGCCTTGGTCATCACCAGGATTTCGCATACGGCCTTGCGGCCGCGACCGTCGGTGGTCTTGCACAGGATCTGGGTGACGACGGCCAGCAGGCTTTGCGACAGAAAGCTCTTGGTCTGTTCGCGCTCCTCGACGGGCAGCGCGTCGATCACCCGGTCGATGGTCTTCACGGCACTGGTGGTGTGCAAGGTGCCCAGCACCAGGTGCCCGGTTTCCGCGGCGGTCATGGCCATGCGGATGGTTTCCGCATCGCGCATTTCGCCAACCAGGATGACATCCGGGTCCTCGCGCATGGCGGCGCGCACCCCTTCGGCGAAGGAGGGAATGTGGGTGTGCAGCTCGCGCTGGATGACCTGGCTGTTCTTGCTGCGATGGACGAACTCGATGGGGTCCTCGAGGCTGATGATGTTGAGTTTGCGCGTGTGATTGAGGTGATCGATCATTGCGGCAAGCGTCGTGGACTTGCCCGTGCCGGTCGAGCCGGTCACCAGGATCATGCCCTGGTGGTAGTCGCACAGCTTGGTCACGATGGCTGGCAGCGCCAGCTTCTCCAGTGAGGGCACCTCGGAGGGAATGGCGCGGAAGGTGGCACCCACGCCGGTGTCCTTGCGGAAGATATTGACGCGGAAGCGCCCGCCATCGGCGGACACATACGAGAAGTCCAGGTCGCTGCCGGTGGCGAAATGTTCCGCCTGGGAGCGGGTCAGAATCTCCGCGACATACCCCTCCAGCTCCACCGCCCGCAGGTCGCGGAACTTGATGGGCAGCAGATCACCATACATGCGCAGCATGGGCGGGACGCCCACCGCCAGGTGCACATCCGAACAGCCCTGCTGCATGCCGAGTTTCAGGAACGCGTCGATACGCGCCACAGCCGACCCCTCCCGATTGAGCTAAAGCAGATCCAACCCCCATTCTTTTGCCAAGTCTGGGCCACATAATCAATGGCTTGCGCCATGAAAGTTGACGTAACGCACGAAAGAAAGTGCTTTAAGGGCCTGGCGGGCCCCCCGTCGGACCCTACATGTACGATTCGAGCATGGTGCGCAACTCTTCCATGGACTGGAAGCGCTTGTTCTTATCCACCGCCATGGCCTTCATGACGGCATCGCTCAGACCCGCCGGCAAGGCGCTGTTGATTTCCGCGGGCGGCCGGGCCCGCCCCTGGACGTGCTGGTACATGACCGACATATGGTCGCCGCGCGCATAGGGGGGCACCCCGGTGAGCATTTCGTACAGGATCACACCCTCCGCGTAGATGTCGGCGCGCTCG
Source organism: Steroidobacteraceae bacterium (assembly GCA_035485475.1). Classification (GTDB taxonomy): domain Bacteria; phylum Pseudomonadota; class Gammaproteobacteria; order Steroidobacterales; family Steroidobacteraceae; genus DAIDKA01. The sequence continues at coordinate 6,042 of DATHOA010000339.1, forward strand.
TCGACCTTCTTGCCGAGGATCTGTTCCGGGGCCATGTACTTGGGGGAGCCGATCACGTAGCCGGTCTTGGTCAGCTGGGTGTCGCCTTCGCGGTGCGCCGCGGCGACACCGAAATCCACGATCTTCAGCAGGCCATCCTGGTTGATGAGCAGATTGGCCGGCTTCAGGTCGCGATGCACGATGCCGACCTGGTGCGCGACGGTCATGCCGGTGGCGATGTCGCAGCCGAACTGCAGGGCACGACGCAGCTCCATGGGCTTCTCGTTGATGATCTCCCCACCCAGGGTGTGCGACGGGAAGTACTCCATCGAGATCGCGTACAACCCCTGGATGTAGAGGAAATCGTAGATGCGGATGACGTTCTTGTGCGTGATCTTGCGTGAGTAGCGCAGTTCGTGCACGAAGCGCTTCATCACCTCTTCGTCTTCGGAGACATTCGGATTCAGGAACTTGAGAATGAGCCGCTCGTCGACGACCGTATCCTCCATCAGCAGCACGGTGCCGAAGGCACCCTTGCCGATGCGATCGATGTATTTGTAGCGTCCCTCGATGATGTCGCCGGCCTTGAGCGTCGTGATATCCAGCCGCGTCTCGGCCTGCTTGCGCACCTGCGCGAGCGCCGCTTCGGGCATCACCGTGGTTCCGGACGGCGAGGCGGCCGGCGCTCTGGGTGGCGCGCTGGCGGAGGCGCGCGCGACCTGGGCGGCCACGGAGGTCAGGGTTCCCGGCGCGGTGACCGGGCTGCTGCCGGTGCGCACGTCCATTTCGGCCAGCGCCGCCGTGGCCAGTCGCGCCACGGTCTGATCGGTGGAGTTGATCTGGGTCTGCAGGCCCGCGCGCACCTGTTCGGCCTGGCGATCATCCGCGAGCTTGGCCAGCGCCTGGATGGCTTCGATGCGGATTTCGCGTTCCGGTCGGGCCAGCATGGGCAAAATGGCATCGATGTGCTGTGGCTCACCGAGCTTGCCGAGCGCCCGCACCACCACGGGAAGCGCCTTGGCATTGGCGGTCTGCAGCATTTCCAGCAGTCGCGGCAGGGCGCGCTTGCTGCCGATTTCGGCGAGAGCGTCGATGGCCCGTTCGCTCACCCACCAATCATTGTCGCGGCTGGCCTGGATCAGGTGATCCACGGCCCGCTCATCCTTGGTCTGGTTCAGAATCTCGATGGCCGCCCGGCGGATGCCATCATCCTTGTCCTGCACCAGCTGCAGCACCGCGTCGATCACCTTCGGTCCGCCAATCTTGCCGAGCGCGTCCGCTGCGCGGCTTTGCACCCACCAGTCGCTGTCCTTCAGCGCCTGTACCAGGTATTTGACGCTGCTGACATTGCCGACCTCGTTCAACACCTCAACCGCCGATCGGCGTGCGTACTCGTTTTCGTCCTTCAGCACATCGATCAGGTAGCGCACGGTGTCGGGATGGTTGGCCTTGATGACCACATCCACGGCCTTGTTCTGCACGTCGATTTCCGGATCGCGCAGCAGCGCGCACAGGCGCTGCACATCGACCAGCTTGTCCATCTTGCGCAGGGCATCCAGCGAGGCGCCGCGAATGAGTTTGTGCGGATCCTTCAACTGCGCCATCAGCGCGGTCTGCACTTCGGGCAAGTTGAAGCGCGAGAGGATGTTGATGATATGGACCCGGGCGATGGCGTCCTTGCCGTGCAGACGGCCAATGAGCTCCGGCACGGCGCTGGCGTCGGCGATTTCGCCGATGACGCGGAACAAAGCCGCCTTTTCGTTGGGTTCCTGCTGATAGGCAACGCCCAGCAGTTCGCGTACATTGAAGCGGGTTTTTTGCGCTGCAACAATCTCGAGCAGGGCCGACTTGGAGACCCCGGGCACACTCAACGCCTCCAGCAGCAGATTGGGCGGGAAGTTGCGCGAAGTGGTCAGTGCCCAGGAGATCCCGGCGATCTCGCGCGGGCTGCCTTCGACCAGGCCGCGCAGGAAACGGGGAAAAGTCTTGGCGCTGATCAGTGCGGAGAGCACATCGACCATCACCACGGTGGTGTTCTTGTCAGCCTCCGGCAGTGCCGCCAGCACAGCATCTATCGCGCCGGGTCCCAGGTCCTTCAGCTTGGCTGCGGCCTTCTGGACTGCCAGATCGTTGGGGCCGGTGCCGGACCGTATTTCAGCCACCAGCCTGTCGGCACGTAAGTTCGTGAAAAAGCTCATTCAGCCGACAGCTAACCGTCTCTTCGATCGATTAATTATGCCACAGCACATCTACCTGCTGCGGCAAAGCCACGCAACTGCGACTACAATCCGGCGCCCGTCGCCGCCATGAAGGTGTCATGAACGATCCGCGCCTGAACCTGATACGCACTGCCATCGAGAATCATGCCGATCCCTTCCTGGGTGAGACGCTGGGCGCGGCCCAGGCCGTCGATGAGGTGGTGCTGCGTGAAGGTCGTGTAAACGTCCGTTTGCGCTTCGGATTTCCGGTAGGGGGCTACGCAGAGACGTTGTCCGAGGCCCTGCGGGCCGAGGTCGCACCCGTGGCGGCCGGACTGCCGTTGGACTTTCAGCTGACCGCGCAGATCCACGCGCACGCGGTCCAGCGGCCGTTGAAACCCCTGCCAGGCGTCAAAAACATCATAGCGGTGGCCTCGGGCAAGGGCGGGGTAGGCAAGTCCACGGTCGCCGCGAATCTGGCCCTGGCCTGGGCCGCGCAGGGCGCCCGGGTGGGGGTGCTGGATGCCGACATCTATGGTCCCAGCCAGCCACTGATGCTGGGACTGACGGGGCAGCGCCCGAGCGCACCGGATGGCAAGCACATCAAGCCGCTTGCCGCCCATGGTGTCGTGGCGATGTCCATCGGCTTTCTGATCGACCCCGAACAACCCATGGTGTGGCGCGGCCCGATGGTGACCCAGGCGCTCACGCAGCTGCTCAGTGACACCGAATGGGGTGAGTTGGATTACCTGGTGGTGGACATGCCGCCGGGAACGGGCGATATCCAGCTGACCCTGGCGCAACGTGTGCCGGTGGCGGGGGCCGTCATCGTGACCACGCCCCAGGACATTGCCCTCGCCGATGCGCGCAAGGGCTTGGCGATGTTCGAGAAGGTCGCGGTGCCCGTGCTCGGCATCATCGAGAACATGAGCATCCACATATGCAGCAATTGTGGCCATGCCGAACACATTTTCGGTTCCGGTGGCGGCGCCCGCATGGCGGCGCAGGCCGGCGTGCGCCTGCTGGGCGAACTGCCACTGGATGTGCGCATCCGCGAAGATGCCGATGGCGGCCGCCCGACGGTGGTCGCCGAGCCGGACTCGCCGCGCGCCCAGTTGTACTTCGAGACGGCGCGCCGCACGGCCGCGGTGCTGGCGCGTCGCAGCCGTGACCGCAGCATCGTGTTTCCGAATATCGTCGTCGAACCGTCCTGAAGGGTGAATGGATGAGCATCAAGTCCGACAACTGGATCCGGCGCATGGCCGCCGCGCACGGCATGATCGAGCCGTTCGAGGCCGGGCAGGTCCGGGAGGTCAATGGCGAGCGCATCGTGTCCTACGGCACCTCCAGCTATGGCTACGACGTGCGCTGCGCCAATGAATTCAAGATTTTCACCAACATCAATTCCACCATCGTGGATCCGAAGCACTTCGACGAAAAGAGCTTCGTCGATGTGAAGTCCGATGTTTGTTTGATACCGCCGAATTCATTCGCACTCGCGCGCACCGTGGAATATTTTCGTATTCCGCGCAGCGTGCTCACCATCTGTCTGGGTAAATCGACTTACGCGCGTTGCGGTGTGATCGTCAACGTAACGCCCTTGGAACCGGAGTGGGAAGGGCACGTCACGCTGGAATTCTCCAACACCACGCCACTGCCGGCGCGCATTTACGCCAACGAAGGCGTGGCGCAGATGCTGTTTTTCGAATCCGATGAGGTGTGCTCCACCTCGTATGCCGATCGCGGCGGCAAGTACCAGGGTCAGAAGGGCGTCACGCTGCCGAAGACCTAAGGCCCCGGCGGATAGCTGACGCCGCTGATGCGCATCGACAGATCGACGCTGCCATTGCGGCTGCGCGCCGCCTGCAGCGGCAGGTAATTGAGTTTCGGCGCCAGCCACAGCCGCGTCACCCGATCGGAGCCGGGCCGGTCGCTGCGGTAGACCACGGTGTCCAGCGACCCCAGCGGGGTGGTCAGCACTTCGTTGCCCTCGCGCGTATAGAAGTATTCCTTGGCCTGATCCTTGTCGAACAGCTTGAACTGCGTGGGGGCGAGGCCGGCCTGCAGTTGCCGCATCAGTTCGATCTGCACCGACATCGGATCCTGGATGCCGGTATCGAGCGGTTCATCCACGGCGTGCGTTTCGGAGGTGCCGTGCACGCGCCCGGTGGCCGGGTCGAAAGTCAGATCGACATCATCGCGGTGATCGCGCGCCTGGCCCAGTTCCTGGTAGTGCAGGGGGACGATATGCCCGTCCGCCAGCGTGAAGGTGCTGCTCTGAATCAGTGCATCCGGAAACACCAGGCGAAAAATGCCATGCGCCTTGATATTCGAGCTGTAGGTGAAGGTGCCGGGCGTCTGCGCCGCCGCCGCGAGCGTCAGGGTGGAATCCCCGGCCGTAATGCCACGCCAGGCCACCTGGTAGGTGGCGACAAAGGGCGCAGGCGGCGGTTGCGGCGGCATGGGCGAGGTCAACACCCAGGTGATTGTACAATAGCGCCATGAACCTACCTCATCGATCACCCCGGGAGCTGATCCGCAAGGATCGCTGGACAGCCTTGTGCCTCATCGCCGTGCTCGGCGTGGTGGAGGTGGCGCCAGCCTGGGCGCTGCGGCCCGTGCAGGTTTACCAGGTCACGGTGCGCGGCGCTTCGGCGGCCAGTGTGGTCGCCGATGGGATGCGCGAGGCGCTGGTGCGCGCGACCGGGCGGCGCGATGCCGCCGCGAACCCACTGCTGGCGGGCGTCGTGGAGAACGCGGGGCAGTACCTGAAAGGGTCCAGGTCACTCGCGGGCGGTGCGGTACAGCTGGACTTTGATGCGGCGAGACTGGGGCAGGCCATTACCGCCGCCGGTGCCTCCTTGTGGGACAGCAACCGGCCGTTCACGCTGGTCGCGATCAGCCCCGTCCCCAGCGGCCCGGCCGGCGATGCGCTGCGCATTCAGCTCGAACAGACCGCCGAGGGCCGCGGCCTGCCGATCAGTCTGGTGCCACTGGCCGTGGCGGATGCAACGGGCGTCCCGCTGCCCGATGATGTGGTACTGCAAAGCGCCCAGGCGCTGGGCGGTGATGCGGTGCTGATCGGTCGGGCCGATCCGGCCAATCCCGGACAGTGGCAGTGGCACCTGGTGAGCAGCTACACCTCGGAAGGGTGGACGGGCGATTCGGATGTCGGTGTCAACGGTGCGGCCGACTCGCTGGCCAGTGTGGCAATCAACAGCGGGTCAAAGGTACTGGTACAGGTCGCCGTGCAGATCGCCGGTGTCGCATCCTTGACCGACTACGCGCGCGTGGAGCAATTGCTGCGGGCCCTGCCGGGTGTGCAGTCGTCGGGCCTGACGGCGGCCCAGGGAACCACGGCAAATTTCACGGTGGGCATGCGCGGTGGCGGTGAGGCGCTGGTGCGCGCGCTGACGGGATCGCCGCATCTGGGCGCGGCCGCGACCGGTGAGACCCAGGTGCAGCTGAACTACACGCCGTGAAGCTGCTGCGGCATCTGCCGAACCTGATCTGCCTGGGCCGGATTGCGCTGCTGTGGCCCATTCTCGCGGCACTGTCGCGCGAGGCATACGGCACGGCCGCAGTGTGCTTCGCCATTGCGGGAGTCTCGGACCTGCTGGATGGCTGGCTCGCCAAGCGCTGCGGCTGGACCAGCGAGCTGGGCAAGTGGCTCGACCCGGTGGCCGACAAGTGCCTGCTGGTCACGGTGTTTGTGGTGGCCGCCTGGGCGGGCCTGGTGCCGCGCTGGCTCACGGCCGTGGTGGTCGCGCGCGATGTGATGATTGCGCTCGGTGCGCTCAGCTACCTCGCCTGGCTTGGCAGCCTGCAAGGCCGCCCGACGCTCGCCAGCAAGCTCAACACGCTGGTGCAGCTGGCTTATCTGCTGGGGATCCTGATGTACAAGGCGATCGGCTTTCCGCCCGTACAGTTGCTGCTGCTGGGGGCCATGGTCACCCTGGCGACCACGGTGCTGTCGGGCTTGGGCTATGTGGTGGAGTATTCGCGCCGCGCGGCAGCGGTGCCGGTGTCGTGATGGATCAGCTGCCCCTGGGATTGCGGCTGGCGGACCGGGCGGTGTTCGACACGTTCTGGCCGCAGGGCAACGAGCAGCTGCTGGCGCATCTGCGCGGCGTCGCGAGCGGCGCCAGCCGGGGCACGACGTGGCTTGCCGGAGTGCATGCCAGTGGCAAGTCCCATCTGTTGCAGGCCAGCTGCGCCCTGGCACCCGCGCCCCGGCGCTGCGGGTATTTTCCCTTGCGGCAGCTCGCGGCGTTGGGACCCGCTGCGCTCGAAGGCCTGCCGCGTCTTGACCTGGTGTGCCTGGATGACGTGCACGGGGTCGCGGGGCAACCGGAATGGGAGCGCGCGCTGTTCGGCTTGTATCGGGAGCTGGAGGAGTGCGGCGGTTCACTCATCGTGGCGGCGCCGGAGGCGCCGGCGTTGATCCGCTGGGAACTGCCGGATCTGGGTTCACGCTTCACGGCGGCGGCCATCCACACGGTGCGCGCGCTGGATGAGGACGCGCAGCGCGCCGCCCTGATGCTGCGCGCGAAGGTGCGTGGCTTTGAATTACCCGATGAAGTCGCCCGCTGGCTGCAGCGCCGCTATGCGCGCGACATGGGAACGCTGTACCAGCTGCTGGACACCCTGGACAGCGCCGCGCTGGTGGCGCAGCGGCGGCTGACGTTGCCGTTCATCCGCTCAGTCCTGCTCGCGCACGCGCAATCGTAGCGCGATCTGCGCCACACGCTTGCCCAAAGCCTGGGCGAGTTGCGCCTCATCGGTGCTCAGTGTGCCGCTCGCCAGGCCGCTGACATGGGTGGCGCCGTAGGGTGTGCCACCGGAGCGCGTTTGATGTAATGCGTCTTCCGTATACGGCAGTCCAACCAGCACCATGCCGTGATGAAACAGCGGCAGCATCATGCTCAGCAGCGTGGTTTCCTGGCCGCCATGCAGGGACTGCGTGGAGGTGAAGACGGCCGCGGGTCGGCCGGCCAATGCGCCGCTCGCCCACAGCGCGCCCGTCCCATCCAGAAAATGTTTGAGCGGTGCGGCCATGTTGCCGAAGCGCGTCGGGCTGCCCAGCACCAGGCCATCGGCACCGGCCAGGTCCTCAAGCGTTGCATACGCCGGTCCACTGGCCGGCACCGGTTGCGCCGGGCCGTCCGCGGCGGTGACCACCGCCGGCACGGTGCGCAGCACGGCCGTCGCGCCCACCACGCTCTCGATGCCGCGACACACTTGCCGGGCAAGCCCCAGCGTGGCGCCGGTGCGCGAATAGAACAGAACCAGGATGCGTGTCATGCGAAATATCCTACAGGGTAAGATTGAGCGCGGCATGGTCAGCAAGATCTGTTGGATCAGCGGACGGGTACAGGGCGTGTACTACCGGGGTACGACGGTCTTGCGCGCGCGCGAATTGGGGATCAGCGGCTATGCGCGCAATCTGCCCGACGGACGCGTGGAGGTTCTCGCCCAGGGTGAGGATGCCGCGGTAGCGGCCTTCATCCAGTGGCTGTGGATCGGATCGATTGCCTCGCGGGTCACGGCCGTGGAGGTCCGCGAGGCCTCGGCATCTCAGCTGCCCGAGGGATTCAGGTCCGAGTGAGCCCGACGCGGGGCGCCCAGATCATCCGCGCCCGTCCAACGGGCCCAGCGTCCCAGCACCAGGTCCGAATAGTTGCGCCGGCCGACGCTGCCGTTGTAGCGGGCCAGCGCGCGCGCATAATTGTTGTGCTCCTGCTGCAGATAGAAACGCAGGATGGCGCAGCCCATGTGGATGTTCGGGCTGTTGTGCACCAGCTCATAACGCCGCATCCCCAATCGTTCCGGCCAGAAGGGCATGACCTGCATGAGACCCACGGCGCCCGCCGTGGAGACCGCCCAGCGATCAAAGCGACTTTCGACATCAATGACGGCCATCACCAGGCCGGGTGGCAGGGGTGTCGTGCCAGTGCGATGCGTCTCGCAGTACACCGCCGTCAGGATGTCCAGCCGCTCCGAATCATCCTTGACCCGGGAGCGCAATCGCGGCTCCATGAGCTTGTACCAGACCGCCGACTCGAAGCGATCGGGGAAGCACTGGGCGTGCTCGATGGCGCTGGCCACGACCTGCTGCAGGGCGGGATCGAGCTGCTGATCGGCAAAGGCCGCGGGCGAGCCCGCCAGGCACAGCAGCAGGGCCAGCATCGGAACCCGCATCGGGCCTAGCGCCGGGCGAGGAGTCCGCACCGCAGTTTGGCTGGAAAGTCGCATCAGAGGCGTTATCGGGGCTGGCGCTCGAAGGTGGCGATCTTACAGTATCATCGCGCGATCATGACCGAGCCCACTGAGTACCCTGTCACACCCGTGGATCGTCCCCGCAGCCGCAGCATCTACCTGCTGCCCAATCTGCTGACCACCGGTGCCCTGTTCTCCGGCTTCTACGGCATCGTCGCGGCGATCGACAAGCACTTCGCCGCGGCCGGTATCGCGGTATTCGTCGCGGCAATCTTCGACACCCTCGATGGCCGCGCGGCGCGCGCGACCCGCACCGAAAGCGCCTTCGGCAAGGAATACGACAGCCTCTCGGACATGGTGTCCTTTGGCCTGGCACCGGCCATCATCGCCTACCAGTGGGGCGTGGTGCGCATCGCCGAGTACGGTCGGGCCTGGGGACGAATCGGCTGGCTGGCGGCTTTTTTCTACTGCGTGGCCGCAGCGCTGCGTCTGGCCCGCTTCAACGCCCGCGCCGCGACCGCCGACAAGCGCTATTTCGAGGGCCTGCCCAGCCCCTCCGCGGCGGCCATCGTCGCGGCGTTCATCTGGTTTTCAAGTGAATGGCGCGAGCCGGGCCTGCCCGGCCTGGTGGCCGCGTTTGGTATCACGGCCATTGCCGGTGCCTTGATGGTGAGCAGTTTCGGTTATCCGAGTTTCAAGCAGTTCAATCTCGACCGGCGCATCCGTTTCGTTTACATGATCCTGGTGCCGCTGTTCTTCGTGCTGGTGGCGATTGATCCGCCCACGATGCTGCTGTCCATTTTCGGCGTCTACGCCGCATCCGCACCGCTGCTGTGGGTGGGCCGGCGCATCCGGCGTCTGTTTCGCGGGCCGACACCGCTTGGCTGAGTCGGACGCAGCACGCCGCCGTCACTACCTGACGGCGCTGGGCATCGAGGAGTGGCTGCCGCGCGCCACGGCCGGCGTGCCGGGGGTGCCAGCGGTGCCCGTCCCGCCGGCCTCGGCCCCGGCCTGGGAGCAGTTGAGCGCGGAGGTCGCCCGCTGCACCCGCTGTGACCTGCACCGGACGCGTACCCGCGCCGTGCTGGGGGTGGGTGACCGGCACGCGCAGTGGCTGGTGGTGGGCGAAGCGCCGGGCGCCGAGGAGGATCGCCAGGGCGAGCCCTTCGTGGGCCGTGCCGGCCAGCTCCTGGATGCCATGCTGCGGGCCATTGGGCTGGCGCGCGGGCATAATGTGTACATCGCCAATATCCTGAAGAGCCGGCCGCCGGGCAATCGCGACCCGGACCCGGCGGAAGTGGCCGCCTGCCTGCCGTATCTGGAACGGCAGATCGAACTGATCCGGCCGCGACTGATCCTGGCGGTGGGCCGGATCGCGATGCAGAACCTGCTCGGGACGCAAGCCACCCTCGGGCGCATGCGCGGACAGGTGTTTGAGTTCGGCGTGCTGAAGACTGCGCTGGTGGTCACGTATCATCCGGCCTACCTGTTGCGCAAACCGGAAGACAAGCGCAAGACGTGGGAGGATCTGAAGTTCGCCCGCGGTGTTTTTGAAAGGCTCGCGTAAGGAAGAGCGACCGTCGACTATGGCCACTGCCCCCGACCAATTTGCACATGCCGGTGAACCCGTCGTGCGGCCCATGCGCGAGGCCGATGTCGGCGAGGTCATTGGTATTGAGCGGGCGTCGTACCAGTTTCCCTGGACCGAGGGCATTTTTCACGATTGCCTGAGGGTGGGTTACCTGTGCCGCGTGGCGCTCCAGGAGCGCGTGATCGTGGGCTATGCAGTCATGAGCATGGGGGCCGGCGAGGCCCATATCCTCAATCTGTGTGTGCGCGAGACGGTGCGTCGCACCGGCGTCGGACGCGGACTGATCCGCTACCTGCTGGAGAAGGCGGAAGGGGCCGGAATGTCCGAGGCATTCCTGGAAGTACGCCCCTCCAACGCAATCGCCATGCTCCTGTACCAGTCGATGGGCTTCGAGCAGATCAGTACCCGCCGCGGCTACTACCAGGCGGTCGGCGGACGCGAGGATGCGGCGGTACTGCGGCTGCGACTCGGCGGTCTGAAAGTTCGCACGCGCCCGGCGCGGTGATCCTCACCCTCCACACCGCGTACGACGCGCTGGACACCTGGTTTGTTCTGGTGCTCTCGCTCAGCTGCGCGGTATTTGCATCCATCCATGCCTTGCTGACCAAGCCGGATCCGCGCAGTGCCTTCAGCTGGATCGTCCTGTGCTGGCTGTTCCCCCTGGGGGGCGCAATCCTCTACGGACTGTTCGGCATCAACCGGGTGCGCACCCGCGCCCGCCAGCTGCGCGGCGACCTGCGCAATCCGCGCATCCCGGTGCGTATCGCCGCGGGCGATGCGCCGGCGGATCATCTGATGCGGATTGGGGATGCGGTCACGCAATGGGCGCGCATGCCCGGCAATGTGGTCGAATCACTCGAGAATGGCGAGAACGCGTTTCCGCCCATGCTCGCGGCCATCGCGGGCGCCAAGCACACGGTGTGGTTGGCGACCTATATCTTCGAGACTGACACGGTCGGCCAGCAGTTCATCCGCGCATTGGCCGCGGCGGTCGCCCGCGGCGTCCAGGTCTGCGTACTCATCGACGGCGTGGGTGAATGGTACAGCTGGCCGCATGCGGTACCGGAGCTGCGGCGTGCCGGCGTCAAGGCGCAGCGCTTTCTGCCACCGCGTCTGTGGCCGCCGCGCCTGTCGCTCAACCTGCGCAATCATCGCAAGCTGCTGCTGGTCGATGGCCAGGTGGGGTTCCTCGGCGGCATGAACATCGGGGGTCGCGAGGTCGGCAAGCCGGGCACACGGCGCATGGCCGACCTGCACTTCAAGGTGCGCGGGCCGGTGGTGCAGCAGCTGGGTGAATCGTTCCGGATCGACTGGCTGTTTGCCGCGCGCGAGACCCTGTCGGTGCCCGAAGCGCCGCCGCCCTGCGGTGACGGGGTGTGCCGCGTGATCACCGAGGGACCGGATGAGGACAGCGACAAACTGTTGTCCGTGATCGTCAGCGCCGTCTCGATGGCGCGTGAGCAGCTGCTGCTCATGACGCCGTATTTCATTCCCCCGCCGGAGCTGACCTCGGCGCTGCAGTCGGCGGCATTGCGTGGCGTGGATGTAACTCTGGTGCTGCCCGAACGCAGCAATCTGCGCTATGTCGATTGGGCGTGCCGGCGCTGGCTGCGGCCGCTGGTCGATCGCGGTGTCCATGTGCTGCTGCAGCCCGCACCGTTCGCGCACACGAAACTGCTGGTGATGGATGGCAGCTATGCCCAGATCGGATCAGCGAATCTGGATCCGCGCAGCCTGCGTTTGAATTTCGAAATCGCGCTGGAAGTCTATGACCCGGCGACGTGCCGCGGGCTGGCGCAGTACATCATCGCCGCGCGTGACCGCTCGACGGTACTGACCGATGCGACGCTCGCGGCGTGCGGGATCTGGGAGCGGTCGCGTAACAGCCTGTTTTGGCTGCTATCGCCATACCTGTAGCCATGCGACTTGACCGGACCGCCACGACTGTATAAATATACAGTCCATACTCTCCGCCCGGTGCCACCATGCTGCTCGACCCCAAGCGCCTGATCGACCGCTCCATCGCTGATCTCACCCAACTCGCAGCGCTGCTGGCGGCGGAGGTGCGCTGCGACTCACTGCTGCAGTCACCGGAACTGCGCGCCTGCGAGGAGGCCGTTGCGACCATCAGCAATCTGATTCCGCGGCTGCAGGTGGCGCGCAATGTTCCCATCGCCGCGATTGGCGTCAGTCGCTGCCCCAGCTGTGAGGAGTGAGCTTGAGCGGCGAGTCGTATGGCCAGTGGCGATCGATCAACTCGGCGAGAGCGATGAGATAACCGCCGGGCATCATCAACACGGTTATTGACGGTCCGAAGTCATAGAGCGCGAGTTGCGTGCGCCGCCACAAAGAGTTGATTGTGCTCATCGCATTTCCCTCCTTTGCCGTCTTCACATCCCCTTCATCTGCGCCCAAGCGAGAATGCCGCCGGCGAGGTTTGCAATATTCGTGAATCCAGCCTGCTTCAGGGCGAGCGCGGCCTTCTGGCTGCGTACGCCAGCTTTGCAATAGACGACGATTTCGCTGTTCTTCTTGTCTGCCAGCTCGGCGGCGCGGCGCTCAATGTCACCGACCGGAATCAGCGACGTACCGAGATTCGCGATCATGTGCTCATGCGGCTCGCGGACATCGAGGACGAAGACATCCTCCTTCGCATCCAGCTTGCGTTTCAGCTCCTGCACGGAGATCTGCGGAATGCCGTCGACCATCGGAAGTTTGACGTTGGCTGGCTTCAGCCATTGAACGAACCAGTCGCGTGCTGCTGCGGAGGCAGTTTCAAAGTCCTCACCCTCGGATTTGCCTAAGTGCCCGCCTTCCAGAAACACCAGAGATTTCGGTTCATGAGCTCGTCCGTATGCAGTCAGGGCGATATCCGTCGGGATCAAAAAATCCTTCTTTGCCAAGATCATGCGCAACGGTGTAGGGGATATCGCATCGATACGGACCGCAGGTTCGAAATAGGAGAGACGCTCCAGCGACTCGAAGGTAATTCGGTTTTCGAAACGTCCTTCACTGGCGACCTGCGCAGCCTCAAAGAATTCGCGTGCTTCTTCACTGGAAGGGAAAAAACACTGCTGTCCCGGGGGCGCCACGAGAGGCAGGTAATTCACTTCGCCCGTCTCATAGCGTCGAATTCGATCCTGACTAAGCATCATCCCCACTCCGTCGAGATCTGATGGGGTGTAAGACCGCTGCGCTATCAGGAAACCACTAACCGCAGGAACCTGTGCCACGACACATTTGATGCGGCGGTCGAAGGCGGCGACCTGAAGCACGTGCCCCCCGGAGAAAGAGAAACCCCAGACGCCGATCCGTTGCGGGTCAATCTGTGGCTGTAGTTGCAGCCATGTAATGGCGTTGCGGTAGTCCTACTGTTGGTCTTCGGCAAGGATCTGTCCGCGCGGAGTGCCTTCGCTCTCTCCGAGGTTGCGAAAGTCAAAGATCAGAACGGCGAAGCCGGCGTTTGCGAACCGCTGGGCAAACTGGGGCAGCCCCACCTCCTTGGTCGTACCCATGCCGTGCGCCATAGCGATGGCGGGCAACTTCACATCATTTGTTGCGGAGTAGTTATCGGGAAGATAGAAGAGGCCGGAACAATTCAGGCCTTTGCTCTTGAATATGATTTTCTGCTGCATGCGTGCTCTCCTCATTTGATTGAACGGGCGTGGCCTCCTACGTGTGTCAATGTATCGACGACCCAATCGGCGGCCTTCTCCGCAAATGCGGCATGCTATTCATTGCTTGCCCAGTATCGCGTGGAGCCACGCCGATACTGGCCCGGTGTCATGCCGGTGCCTTTGCGAAACGCTCGCGTGAAGTTTGCCTGTGACGAAAAGTTCAGCGCCACAGCGATGTCGAGCAAGGACTGATCCTCTCGTCTCAAAAGCACCTTCGCGCGCTCAAGACGGTGCCCGCTCACGTATTCATGAGGGGATTTACCTACAGCGGCTTTGAACGCTCGCGCAAAGTGGAACTGGCTCAAGGAGGCAACTTTCGCGAGCCGGGCGATCGTGAGATTCTCCCCTTCCAGATTTGCGTCGATGTATTCCCTCACCCGGGTCAGTCTGCGTCGGTCGAGTCCCTGGTGAGAGCGCTGTTCGAGATCTTTGTTGGGGCAGAGTCCGCCATGACTATGCATCAGCCTCGCGGCCAGGCTTACCGCCAGCGTGTCGGCCAGCAGCCTGCCACCGGCGGTCTGGGTCTGCAGTTCCGCGACAATCGCGAACGCGATCTCGGCAGGCAGAGGGTCCTGGAAACTGCGCTGATAGCGCAGGGATCCAGGCGCGGAATAGCCGACGTCGATGCCCAGGCCCTCCGCTGAGAAGTGTCGTGCCGGGAGCTGCATATGCAACATCTGCGGCAACGGCGCGGCGATATCGACGCGGACTTCTTTGGAACGCGGCGGGGACAACCAAATCGTTCCCCGCTCAGCGAGCGTGCGATCCACGACGCCCCCGATCATACGGGTCACCAGGGAATTGCTCGGGCAGATCGCAACGCAAACCTCCGTCTCGGCCTTCGTGCTCTTCGTGAGCACTCCGCGGTCATGGGCGCGCAGCTGCGCTGAAAGCCCCGTCCAGCCGAAATCCACCGAAGAGGCGATCAGCCCCTGCGTCCCATACTTCTCAATGCTATCCATCACATCCCGGCGGCTACTTCGTCTCTGACCCGTGGCTGGCGACCTGCTTCCATTCGCTGCCTATCTTGACGAAGGTGTCCGTGGCGATGATGGTGTGCGCGCGATGTTCACCCTTGATCAGGATGTCATAGGTGTCCTTGTAGGTTGCCTCAGCCGTATTGCCATACGCGCGCACCTTCAGTTCAGAGAGTTTCTCGCTGTTTGTCTTGATGTTCTTTGTGTCGGCCATCAGTTTCAAGAGTTCGGCCTTGGTGTAGAAGGTTCCATCGCTGTCGCCCCGGGTCCAATCCTCGGCCAGAAGTCTCTGGTAAAAGGCGGCGTCGCCGGCCAAATCGGCTCTGACGGCATCATTTTCCAAATTAGCGATGGCCGCTACGACGTCAGCGTTTCCCACGGTTTGCGCTCGGGTCGGATTGGGTCCTGCGAACAGGGCGATAACAAAAAGGGAAATCCACGATACGGGGTTCTTTGCGCTCATGTGCTCTTGCTCCTTGGTTGATTGAATGGGGTCGAAAGCGAATCGTCTCCACATCTGGGGCTAATATGCGGGAACGAGAGGCCTGCGAATAGATGGGCAATTCGGGAAATACTGTACGGATAATCGTATAATCGGAGAATGAACAGTCTCGATGGTATCGATGTGTTTGTGAAAGTGGTGCAGGCGGGGAGCTTTAGCGCAGCAGCGAGGCTATTGGCAATGCCCCTTACGACCGTGAGTGGAAAAGTTGCGGCGCTCGAAAAGCGACTGGGCATTACGCTGATTCAAAGAACCACCCGCAAGCTCAATATCACCCAAGCGGGAGATGCGTATTTCAAGCACTGTGTTCGTGCACTCGAGGCGATGAATGCGGGGGAGAAGGAGATTTTGACGACCCGCTCTGAACCAGAGGGCTTACTGCGCATCACCGCCCCACCAGATTTCGGACGCAGTCTGTTGCCCGCAATCGTGCGGAACTATTTGAAGACCTATCCCAAGACACAAATCGAATTACTGTTGACCGATCGCGTCGTGGATCTTGTCGGAGAAGGGGTTGATTTGGCCATTCGGGTCGGGCCGCTCAAAGATTCGGGTCTGATTGCCAGGAAGTTTAGAGACGGCGAGGTGTTTTTTTGGGCGAGCTCTTCTTACGTTGCAAGGCGAGGCGCTCCTCGCCATCCAAGAGACTTGACCGAGCATTCCTTCATCAGCCACCGGGCCTTTGGCGGCTCTATAAAGTGTGTCAACGGGCGCCAGGTGGTATTGGTGAAAGTTGAACCCCGAATCATTGTCGATGATTTTGAAGCCTTGAAGATCTTTATCCTTTCCGGAGATGGGATCGGCGCGCTCTCGCGTCTGATCTGCGAGAGCGAAGTAGCGAAGGGCAAAATGACACGGGTGCTGCCAGGATGGTCATTACAGCTCGGAAGCAGTCAGGTCTCGATTCATTTTGTTTACCCTGCCCAACGATACATCTCGCAGAAAATACGAGCCTTCATCGAGCTGGCGATGCACCTCGGCGGCGAACCCTAGGGGGATGAAGCTTTGGCAGTCAGTTCAGCCAGAAACTTCGCCAATGGCTCGATGGCCTGCTCTACGCTCGCGGATTCGAGCGCCGCCATATATTCGGAACGGCGTTCGAGTGGAACGACGGTCCAGGGATACCCGCCGGACGCCATCATGAGATTCATGACGAAGCGCCCCATGCGTCCATTGCCGTCAAAGTACGGATGGATATACACGAACGCAAAATGTCCCATCACGACACGAACGGCAGGTTCGTTTTCCTGCTGCAGCAGCGCGAAGAAGGTTGGCATGAGTTCACGCACGGCCTCGTGGCGGGCTGGGACATGCATCGAACGTCGGATACGAACCGGACCGTTCCGATAACCTGCCAGATCGCTCGCCTGCAGAATCCCCGCTGTGATGCTCGGGCGGAGTAGTTCGCGGTACCACGTGGCGTGGTCTCGGTCGGCTATGGTGCCGGCGTTTGCCCGGTGCAGAACCTGGTCGATGCTTTGTTTGACCGCCTGGAAGGCCTGCCAGTAGCCGCGCGCCGCAAGCGCGTGGCGGTGCTCTCGGTCGCCCTTGATGGCATCGGGATTCCAGGCTCCCGAGCGCACGCGCTCGATGAGATCGTTGGTGACTTTGTAGCCCTCGATAGACAGAGAGTTATAGGCGTCTGCAACATAGATCTCATCGACCCTTTTGATATATCCGGCGGGATCGGCGCTCAGGCCCGGCGGGGCGGGGAAAATCTTCAATATATTTTCACGCATGGTTGTCCATGTCATGCGCAGGCGGTTGACGTGCGGCGCTGTCTCGCGCGGGCTGAACGCAATCGGTGATCGCTCCTCGAACGGGTCACTTTCGCTGATCGTGTAGCCGGCCGAGTGCATTGTGCCGATGATGTTGTCCGCGATCTGGTTGCGACCGATGTTGCGGAATGCTCCCGCCAGGCGTCCAGCAACCTTGCTGTGGCCCCCTTCAAGCAGGCCGCTGAGAACGTCCGACGCGTCGGGAACCATTGCCAGCGCGGCGCGCAGCGCAGCCGGATGGGCGACGAAATGCGATGGTGCACAGCTGATCAGGGCGGTGGCCAAATCGATGATCCGGACACCGTCCCGGATC
Organism: Steroidobacteraceae bacterium; assembly: GCA_035485475.1. Taxonomy (GTDB): domain Bacteria; phylum Pseudomonadota; class Gammaproteobacteria; order Steroidobacterales; family Steroidobacteraceae; genus DAIDKA01. The sequence goes on from DATHOA010000339.1 coordinate 23,276, forward strand.
TCGATATCCTGGTCCGCGGGCAGGGCGAGCCGCACGTCAAGGATCGAGGTACCGAAGATCAGACCCGTCGGCTTGTTGTTGCCGCGCGGCGAGCGGACCAGGAGTTGTTTGGGAACGGTCCAGTCGCCCGTGTGGAGGCTCAGGGACTGCTCCGGACTGAGGCACCATCCCGTGCCGAAGCGTTCACCCAGATATGCGGCGCAGAAATTCCAATAGCACGCATACCACGATGTACTCTCGCCCTCCGGGTCGTCCGGACGGCTTGGGAAGTACCAGCCCTTCATGACCTCGCGGATGAATCCGCCGGCCTGCAGGCGCTGGCGGTGCGTACGTGTCAGGTCGCGCGCGCGGATGGCAATACGGCCCTGATCCTGAAGCGTCTTCAGGACATCCAGGGATTCAGCCAGTTTCGCGGCCGGGGTCGCCATGATGATCGCGCTGTTTTTAGGTTATTAGGTCTTACCGTTTTTCGGTTATTGTGTCAACCTATTTTTAGGTTATCATGTCACATTCAGAGAGGAAGTCTGTCCCATGTCGAGTGGTTCTTTAGCCGAGGAAATACGCAGAAGAAGAACTTTTGCCATCATCTCCCACCCCGACGCCGGCAAGACCACGCTCACCGAGAAGCTGCTGCTGTTCGGTGGCGCGATCCAGATGGCCGGAACCGTCAAGGGCCGCAAGGCCACGCGCCATGCGACCTCGGATTGGATGCGTCTGGAACAGCAGCGCGGCATTTCGGTCACCTCCTCGGTGATGCAGTTTCCGTTTCGCGACTGCATCGTCAATCTGCTGGACACACCGGGTCACGAGGACTTCTCGGAAGACACCTACCGGACGCTCACGGCGGTGGATTCGGCGCTCATGGTCATCGATTGCGCCAAGGGCGTCGAGGAGCGGACGGTGAAGCTGATGGAGGTGTGCCGGCTGCGCGCCACACCGATCATCACCTTCATCAATAAGCTGGATCGCGAAGGCCGACCGCCCATCGAGCTGCTGGATGAGATCGAGGAGGTGCTGAAAATACGCACCGCGCCGATCACCTGGCCGATCGGCATGGGCCAGCGGCTCAAGGGCGTCTATCACATCCCGCAGGATCGCATCTACGCCTACCAGCCGGCCGAGAAGGGCCGCGTGGGTGAGAATGTGATCATCGAGGGGTTGGCCTCGGATGCGGCGCGCGAGTTTCTCGGGCCCGATGCCGATGCGTTTGCGGCGGAGGTCGAACTGGTGCAGGGCGCCACCGATGCCTTCAGCCTGGACGCCTACAAGGCCGGGAAACAGACGCCGGTGTTTTTCGGTTCGGCGATCAACAACTTCGGCGTCGAGGAGCTGCTGGCGGCATTTGCCGAGAATGCGCCGGGGCCGCTGCCGCGGGCGACGCGTGAGCGGCTCGTGGAGGTGCTGGAACCCAAGCTCACCGGGTTCGTGTTCAAGATCCAGGCCAACATGGACCCGGCGCACAGGGACCGCATCGCCTTCATGCGCCTGTGCTCCGGGCGCTACGAGCGTGGCATGCGTCTGTTCCATTCACGGCTGAAGAAGGAAGTGAGGATTGCCGACGCGCTCACCTTCATGGCGGCCGATCGTGCCCAGGCGCAGGAAGCGTTCGCCGGCGACATCATCGGCCTGCACAACCATGGCACGATCAATATCGGCGATACCTTCACCGAGGGCGAGCAGCTGGGCTTCACGGGTATTCCGAGTTTCGCACCCGAGTTGTTCCGACGCGCGGTGCTGAAGGATCCGCTGAAGATGAAGGCGCTGCAGAAGGGTCTGGCGCAGTTGTGCGAGGAGGGTGCCACGCAGTTGTTCAAGCCGCTGCGCAACAACGATCTGATCCTCGGTGCCGTCGGGCAGCTGCAGTTTGAAGTCGTGGCGTTTCGCCTGCAGGATGAATACAACGTGCAGTGCGTGTTCGATACCATCGGTGTGTACACCGCGCGCTGGGTGTACTGCGATGATGCGAAAATGCTGGCCGAATTCCAGCAGCGCAACCACGACAACCTGGCCGTCGATCACGGCGCAGCGCTGGTGTACCTCGCACCCTCGCGGGTGAACCTGCATCTGACACTGGAGCGCTGGCCGGGAGTCACGTTTCGCGAAACGCGCGAGCATGCCGACGTGGCGCCCGCCAACGACTGACGCGCCGCTCGAACTCACGCAGCTCGGCGCCGGTCGTTGGGCCGCTGCCATAGCGCAAGCGGGCATAAAGTTGCAGCAGTTCCTGGGCTTGCGCCATGGGGTCGGAGCTGCCGCCGAGTGTTGCGGCATAGGCCAGCGGCCCCTGGTGCGGTTGCCGTGGCGGTGCATGGCGGGCCAGCCGCGCGCACAGCCGCAGATAGGCGCGCGCCAGCCGGTCCGGGCCGCGCGCCGGGCGGACCCGGCCAAATTGCCACCCGATGATCAGCAACCAAAGTGTCAGCGCGCCGGCCAGCAGCCAGCCCAGTTGCTGCCAGCCCGGATTGCCGAAACCCAACGACTCCAGCAGCCGCAGCTGGGACGCGTAGTTGTACGCAACGACCTGGGTGCTCCACCAGGCATTGAGCGCGTCCCAGGCCTGGTGACTTTGCTGCAACCACGAAAAATCGCGCAGCAGGCGCTCGGGGACGGAGCCGGCACCCGGCAGCAGATCCAGGATTCCACGGCGCAGGCGCTCAGGGGCCACGACGGCGGTGGGATCCACGCGCACCCAGCCGCGGCCGTCCTCCCACACCTCGACCCAGGCGTGCGCATCGGAGCGCCTGATCAGCAGGTAGCCCCCGATCGGATTCCACTCCCCACCCTGGTAACCCGTCACCACGCGTGCGGGCACGCCGCCGGCGCGCATCAGCAGCGCGAACGCGGAGGCGAAGTGGCCGCAGAAGCCGCGCCGGGTGTTGAACAGGAAATCATCTATGGAATTCAGGTCGAGCAGCGGGGGCGTCAGGGTGTATTCGAAGTGTCCGTCGCGAAACAGGGCCAGCACGCTGTTCACATAGGCCGGTACATCCGGTGCGGCAGCGCGCAGGCGCTGCGCCAGCGCCTGGCTGCGCGGATTGCGATTCGCGGCGGGGTTCGAATCGAACTTGCGGGCAATACGCGACAGCTGATCCGGCGACCGTGTCGTGGTGTAGGAGACGGCCGAGTAGGTGACCGCATCATGCACCGGCCGAAAGGCCTGCAGCTGTCGGTCGGGCGTCAGGCGGGTGCCGCGCGCATCGACGCTCTGCACGGTGTCCAGAGCGGGCCACCACGGAGTGGAATCCGGCTCCAGCCTGACCTGGTAGCGATAGACCTGCCCCAGGTAGGTCAGGGCTTCAGCGTGAAAGTTATCGCCGTTGGCGCGGGTCCAGCTGTAGCCGTCGAAGTCGTGCAGCACGGGGCCGCGCCAGTAGCGCTGCTGTGGCGGCGGCACGGGCCCCGTGAACCAGACCCGGAAAACCGGGTCGAAGGAGTCTCCCAGCTCGGAGATGCTGCCCGGACTCATCGTGTCCGACAGGCCGGTCTGCGCCTGACTGGATCCGCCCAGCGACCAGAATGATCCGGACAAGCGCGGAAACAGGGTAAACAGCAGCAGCGCCAGCGGCAGGGCGAATCCCAGGCTGCGCACGCTGATCCAGCCGGCACGCCGCGAGGTCAGCGGTGCATCGGGATGGGCCGCATACAGCAGTGCCGTACAACACACCCAGGCCTGCAGCAGGTACAGCGGTGCGCGCAGCAGTTCCTGGGAGGCGAGGCAGGCCGCGAGCAACAGATAGAACGCCACGCCGACGACGATCAGCCGGTCGCGTCGCGCGGTCGCCTCCAGCAGCTTGATTGCGCCCATCAGCACCAGCAGTGCGGAGCCCGCGTTCAACCCGTTGAGGGTATGAAACATCGCCAGCACCGTGCCGGTGAGCGCCACGGTGAGCGACACCTTGAACACCCGGCCGGGCAAGCGCGCCCGACCATGCGCGGCGGCCAGCGCCCATGCGGCGCCCGCGCAGGCCAGCACGATCACCCACAAGGGCACCTGGCCCAGATGCAGCAGCGCGCCCATGACAAAGGCCCCGACCATCCAGTGCGTGGCGCGATGCTGACCTTGGGGCTGAGCGCTCATCGGGTCGCCGACTCGCTACCGAACAGGGCCAGCGCACGCAGGCAGCGCTGGCGATGCACCATCCCCTGGTCCAGATCGATGAGCTGCTGTGGCAGGCGCACGCCGAAGGCTTCACCATCGGCCGCGCAATTGAGGATCCAGCGCGTCAGTTGTGACAGGCGCTGCTCGGTATCCAGGCCCACAAGCGTCGCGAAATCGAACAGCCGCTCGATGCTGCCGCTGGCCGTGTATTCCTTGACCAGCAGCGGCGCGCCGCGCGCATAGGCCTTCCAGGCCACCTGACGGGGCGAGTCGCCATCGCGAAACGGGCGCAGCCTGGCCCATTCGTCGATATCAGCGGATTCGCGCGGCACCGTGCCATCGCGCGCGCCGTCCGCCACCGGCATGGCGCGCTGTCCCGCAGGTTGCGGATATACCGTGACGGCGTGCGCCACATGCAGCCAGGTCCAGGCGCGAAACAATCCGAACGGCCAGGTGCTCAGGATGCGCAGCCGACCGATGGGCTGCAGGCCGCGTCGCGGGGTCGCGATGCGCAGGCTCACGATCACCTCGCCGTTCGCCTGCGCCGTGCAGCCCACCGCGGGCGCACCCAGGCCATCAATCTCAATACCGAGCCGCGGTTGTGCGCTGCTGTTGGCCAGGCGCAGCTGCAGCGGCGCGTGTTGACCGGCGAAGCTGTCCTGCGCCGACAGGTCGGCGACGGTGAGCCCGAGCAGGTTGCGATGACAGGCGTGCATGGCCACCAGCGCCAGCCCGGCCAGCAAAAAGGTGACCAGCAGCGCCAGGCTGTTCGCGTAATTCAGTCCGGCGATGAGCATGAGCAGCAGCAAGGCGCCGAACGCCAGGCCGGCACGGGTGGGCAGGATGTACAGACGCCGCCGCTGCAGCGCGACCGGTAGCTGGTCGATCCCCTGGCGGCGCCTGATCCAGGCCGCCATCCGGCGTTGCATGAAGGCGCGCATCCGGATGCCTCCTGCGTGTCAGATCGGAACGGGCACGGCGCGAATGAGTTCCTGGGCCAGGTTCGGGCTCGCGCCGGGCGCGGCTTCGCGCCGCTCGAGGCGGTGGGCCACCACCGCGGGCAATACCGCCTGGACATCCTCCGGCAGCACCGTGTCGCGGCTGGCGATGAAGGCGTGTGCCTGCGCGGCGCGCAGCAGGCCCAGGGCGGCGCGCGGTGACAGCCCCAGTTTCAGATCGCTGCGCGTGCGCGAGTGCTCGACCAGACGTTGCACGTAGTCGAGCAGCGGTGCCGAGCGGTGCACCTGCCGAACCGTCTGCTGCATTCCCAGGATCGCCGCTGGATCCAGCGCCGCTGCCATTTGCGCCAGCTGTTCACGCGGTTCATCGCCCTGCAGCAGGCGGCGCTCCGATGCCGCATCCGGATACCCCAGGCTGACCCGCATCAGGAAGCGATCGAGCTGCGACTCAGGCAGCGCGAAAGTGCCGCGCTGCTCGTGGGGATTTTGCGTGGCCACGACAAAGAACGGCTCGGGGAGCCGGAAGGTCGTCAGGTCCACACTGACCTGGCGTTCCTCCATCGCCTCGAGCAAGGCGCTCTGGGTGCGGGGACTGGCGCGATTGACCTCATCGGCCAGCAGCAGCTGGGTGAACAGCGGACCGCGTTTGAAGTGAAACTGCTGGGTACCGCGATCAAACACCGACACCCCGATGATATCGGCGGGCAGCAGATCACTGGTGAACTGCACCCGCTGCCAGCTAAGTCCCAGCAGATGGGCCAGCGCATGGGCGAGGGTGGTTTTGCCCACGCCCGGGACGTCCTCGATCAACAGGTGACCGCGCGCCAGCAGACAGGCCATGCACAAACGCACCTGGGCGGGTTTGCCCAGGATGACGCGCTCGACGGCCGCCAGCGCCCGCATCAGGGCCTGACTTTGCTCCGTGATCGCGCCCGTGCTCACGGACCCAGCTTGCGCATGACTTCGAGCTGCGCCCGGATGTCGGACAGGGTGCGCTCCTGTTCGACCTGCCGTTCGCGCTCGGCCTTCACGACCGCCTCGGGGGCATTGCGCACGAAAGTTTCGCTGGCCAGTTTCGCAAGCGTCTTCGCCAGGTCCTGGGTGGCCTTGGCCAGGCGCTTCGTCAGCCGGTCGATCTCGGCCGCGGCATCGATGAGGCCGGCCATCGGCACCAGGATGTGCATTTCGCCCAGCATGGCCGTGGCGGATTGCGGCGCCTCCTGGTCGGGCCGCAGTCGTTCGATGCGCTCCAGTCCGGCCAGATGTTCCAGGGAGGCGCGGTTGCGCACCACGCGCTGCCAATCCGCCTCCTGGGCACCACGCAACAGCACCGCCATGCGCCGCGCAGGGGCGATGTTCATCTCGGCGCGAACCTGGCGCACCGCAAGGGCGAACTGCTGTACCCAGGCGATGTCCGCTTCGGCCGCCTCATCGGCGGGAAAATCGCCGGCCTGCGGATACGGCTCGATCATGACCGACGGACCACTGCGGCCGGCGAGCGGGGCCACCTTCTGCCAGATCTCCTCGGTGATGAAGGGCATCAGCGGATGCAGCGCGCGCTGCAGGGCCTCGAGAATCTGCAGCAGCGTCGCACGCGCGCCGCTGCGGGCGCCGGGGGACGCATCGGGTGACTGCAGCAGCGGCTTGGTGAGCTCCACGTACACGTCACAGAACTCATACCAGGTGAACTGGTACAAGGCGCTGGCGGCGAAGTCGAAACGATAATCCTTGAAGGCGCTGTCGAGCTCACCGAGCAGGCGGCCGAAGCGCGCGCGAATCCACCGGTCGGCGGTTGAGAGCTGCGGGGCGACGCCCTCCACGGTGGTGTGCTCAACCATCAGCATCACGAAGCGCGCGGCATTCCACACCTTGTTGCAGAACTTGCGGTAGCCCTCGACACGCGCCAGATCGAAGCGGATTTCGCGCGTGGGCGTGGCCAGTGCCGCCAGGGTGAAGCGCAGCGCATCGGTGCCGTGTGCGGCGATGCCTTCCGGGAACTGGCGGCGGGTGTGCTTTTCGATGGCCGGCTTCAGATGCGGCTGCATGAGTCCGGTTGTGCGCTTGGCCAGCAGCGCCTCGAGGCCGATGCCATCGACAATATCGAGCGGGTCGATGACATTGCCCTTGGACTTCGACATCTTCTCGCCGAACTCGTCCAGGATCAGGCCCGTGATGTAGACGTCGCGAAACGGCACCTCGCCGGTGAACTTCAGTCCCATCATCATCATCCGGGCCACCCAGAAGAAAATGATGTCGAAGCCGGTCACCAGCACGTTGGTGGGGTAGAACCTGGCCAACTCCGCCGTCTGGTCCGGCCAACCCAAGGTTGAGAACGGCCACAGGGCCGAGGAGAACCAGGTATCCAGAACGTCGGTATCCTGGGTCAAGGCCATGTCGGGTTCCAAAGCGTGGCGGGCACGTACATCCGCCTCATCGTGACCCACGTATACATTGCCCGCCCCGTCATACCAGGCGGGAATCCGGTGCCCCCACCACAGCTGGCGACTGATGCACCAGTCGTGGATGTTCTTCATCCACTCAAAATACGTGCGCGACCAGTTCTCGGGCACGAATCGGGTGCGCCCGTCGCGCACGGCGGCCACGGCTTCGGCCGCCAGCGGTTCGACCTTCACATACCACTGATCGGTGAGATACGGCTCCAGCACCGCCCCCGAGCGGTCGCCGCGGGGCACGATGTGACGGTGCTTGTCGATGCGCGCGAGCAAGCCTGCCTGCTCGAGCTCCGCCACGATGCGTTTGCGCGCCTCGTAGCGATCGAGGCCCACGAAGCGCGCCGGGGCGTTGTCATTGATCCGTGCCTGCGGCGTGAAAATATTGATCTGGGGCAGGTTGTGGCGCTTGCCGATCTCATAGTCATTGAAGTCGTGCGCCGGGGTGATCTTCACGCATCCGGATCCGAACGCGGCATCGACGTAGTCGTCCGCGATGATCGGAATCAGTCGGTCGCTCAGGGGTAATCGCAGGTTGCGGCCGATGAGATGCTGGTAGCGCTCATCCGTCGGGTTCACCGCGACCGCCGTGTCACCGAGCATGGTTTCGGGGCGCGTGGTGGCCACGATCATGTGGCCGCTGCCGTCCTGCAGCGGATAGCTCAAGTGCCACAGGTGTCCGTCCTCCTCCTCGCCCTGGACCTCCAGGTCCGACAGCGCGGTCAGCAGCACGGGGTCCCAGTTCACCAGGCGCTTGCCGCGGTAGATCAGCCCTTCGGCATGCAGGCGCACGAAGGCCTCGACGACGGCGCGCGACAGGCCCGGATCCATGGTGAAGCGGTCGCGTGCCCAGTCCACGGAGTCGCCGAGGCGGCGCATCTGCGCACAGATGGTGCCGCCGGACTCCTCCTTCCACTCCCACACACGTGCGACGAACTGTTCACGCGACAGCTGGCTGCGCGGCTGACCCTGTGCTTCAAGGCGGCGCTCCACCACCATCTGGGTCGCGATGCCCGCATGGTCGGTGCCCGACTGCCACAGTGCCGCGGCGCCGCGCATGCGCTGATAGCGGGTCAACGTGTCCATCAGTGTGTGCTGGAACGCATGGCCCATGTGCAAGGTTCCCGTGACATTCGGCGGGGGGATGACGATGCAATACGGATCACCGGACCCACGCGGCGCGAACCAGCCGCTGCTCTCCCAGCGCTCGTAGATGCGCCGCTCAATGTCCTGCGGGGCGTAGACCTTTTCCATCATAAATCGTGTTTTTCCAGGGCGTAGCCGCGGTCGCGGTAGGCCTTGAACCGCTCCCGGCCTGCGGCGCGCCGGCCCGGGTCGGCATCGATGATTTCGATGATGCGGGTCGCCAGTTCCGGCCGCTCGGGCAGCTGTGGCCGCAGATTGATCAGGACATCAACCGGTGCGGTGGGTCCGGTGCCGGTGTTGAGGACCACGGGGGTTCCGGTCAGTCGCGGCGCTTCGCTCGCAATCTCGTGCGGAATGAAGCCGTGCTCGTTGCCGGCCGTCCACAGCAGCGAATCGAGCCGGCCCAGTTCGGTCGCATCGCCGTGCTGGATCAGCACGGTGCTGCCGGCCTTCCAGGCTTTCTCGGTGATCCGACAGGCGATCGTCAGTTGCGCGGTTGGCGAGGAATCCTCGACCACGTAGAACGTGACTGACGGCTGCGCGGCCAGGATGGTTACCCGCCGCCGGCGCGCTGGACCAGGAAATCCGTCAGCAGCGGCATCGGGCGCCCGGTGGCGCCTTTGTGCACGCCGCCCTGGTAGGCGGTGCCGGCGATATCCATATGTGCCCACTTCATGCCCTGCGTGAACTTGGACAGAAAGGCCGCTGCGGTGATCGCACCACCCTCCCGCCC
>DATHOA010000340.1:0-8247 GCA_035485475.1 Steroidobacteraceae bacterium
CGGCCGGCCTCATGTGAGGCCTTGATCAAGGTCGTGGGTATCGAAAACGCGGCGCAATTCAATTCGCCGAATAACCCCTTCGTGGTATTGGTTGTCGAGGGCCCGGATGGTGACCCTTCGCGCCTGGTATTCGAGGATGAGGAGCGGTTGCGTGGCTTCTATCTGGCCACTTTGCGTATCAACGCGAACCTGGACCCACAGCGGCGTGTTCAATTCGTGCTGCGCGACCTGGCGCCGACGTTTGAGGACACCTTGCGTCAAGCGACCCAGGAGCTTGCCCGGGAGCTCGCTGCGACGTGATTCGTGGTGCTAGCCACCAGCCCGAAGCGTGAGGATCCAGCGGGCAATGGCGCGCGCATCATCCATGCTGATCCGTTCATTGGGGACCATTGGGATCGTGCCCCAGTTGCCCGCGCCCCCGTGGATGATCTTCAGCGCCAGACGATTCACGGCCGCATTCCCCTCGGCGGCGTAGCGGGCAGCCACGGCTACAAAGGGCGGTCCGATACGCGCCTCCTGCATCGCGTGGCACTCATCGCAATGCTGGTGTGCGGCCAGCGGTGACAGGCCCTGTCGCAGGCCCGCATCGGCGGCGAATCCAGCTGCCGGCAACGCCAATAGCAGTGCCGCGATGATTTTTGCGCAGCGTGAGATTTTCATGGCGCAGCCTTCGCGACGGCTTGGGCTGGACCGTCACCGAGATCAATGAGCAGCGCCATTCTGGGTCCGCGTACGTGCTCCACGATGTTGGCGTACGAGGTCACCAAGGCACCGCTGCGACGATCGACATGCACCATGCGCAGGAAGCCGCGCTCGCGCGGTAGCGGCAGCACGCCCATGGCGCGCGTGCGCGGGTCGAATCGATAGATGGCATCCGCATTCGAGGTGGAAATCCACACCACTTTGCGAATGGGGTCCCAGGTCGTCGCGTACGGTGCGCTGGCGCGATCGGGCAGGTCATAGATGGCCATCATGCGTCCGGCCTTCGTGTCATAGGCAGCCAGCTGCCCGGCTCCATACAGTGCCAGATACAACACGCCGTCATCCGACATGGACATGCGGCGCGGGCCCGCAGTGGGGCTGGCGAATTCCACGTGGGTCTCGAATTTGAGGGTCTCAGTATTGAAACTGCCGAAGCTTGCGATCCCGAGCTGGCAATACCATACGTGCGTGCGATCAGGGCTCATGGCCAGGCCGTAAACCTGTTCGCCGCCCCTGCGTCCGGGAACCGGCGGGATCTTGAACTCGCCGGTCTTGCCGGACTTCGGATCCAGCCAGCCCACCGCGTTGTTCACAATGTCGGAAAACCAGATGCGGCCGTGGTGATCGGTGACCAACTCATGGTCGGCATCAAAAGAGATGTCATGCAGCCCCACCGGCGGGCCGCCCGGTTGGTTCAGGCGCCACAGCTTCCATTGCTCGGAGCGCGGATCGAAGCGCATCAGCGCCCCTGGAAAGAACGGGCTCGCCCAGATGCCGTCGGCACCGGGCACGAGCGTGTGGGGTCCCCACAGTTCCTTGCCGGGAATCGGGTAGTCCTTGACAGCGCCGGAGCGGGTGTCGATGCGGAAGAGGCGGTTGGAGCTCACGTCGGCCGCGTACAGGTAGTCCGTGCCTTCGAATGGAACCGCCTCCCGCACCGCATTCGGTGCGGCAACCTCGAATTCGCGGATGGTGGTGCGGGGGGTCACGATCAACGGTGCGCCGTAACTGTACCCGTGTACCTCGAGCAGCGGGCCATGCAGCGCCTCGGTGAGCAATTTGGCGGTCGGTGCCGGATCGCCGCCCGAATACACATTGTCACCGGAAGGAACGAGATTGCCGGCCCGCCCGAACTCCACGTTGGAAATGTAGTTCATCTGCTTCACGACTGCTGTCCAGGCCAGTTCACGTGCGGCGGCAGACTGAGTCGTGGGCGTATCGTCCAGCAGCTTGGCGTAAGCGCGCACCTCGGGGGCCGGCAGCTGGTGGCAGGCGACGCAGGTCATCACCAGCGCCTCCCGATGCGCCGGGTCCTTCAAATCCTTGAGATAGGCCGAGGCGGGCGCCGTTCCGGCCTGGTTCGCCTCGGGGCTCATCAGTATGGTCAGCGGCTCGGGGCCAACCGGGACCGGATCGCCAATTTGCCGGTAATTGAGCAGCCGCACCCGCAGCGTGCCGCGCGGTGCGTCCACCGGAAAGCTGAATTCCCCGGAGCTGCCCGTGAACACGGTGGTGGCCGTGGCGCCGGCGGCCTGAGCGGACTTCGTGAGCGTCACCATCGCCTGGGACAGCGGCGCGCCGTTCAAATCGGTCACCCGACCGTGGGTTGCCGCCAAAGCGCCGGCTGCGCAAGCAAGCCCCACGACCATTGCGGCGGCCCGGATGCCGTCGAAGCTCTTCATTGTTTGATCCCCCGCGGGAACTCTAGGCCGAAGGCGCCCGCAAGGCAATTCGCTCAGCTGCCGGCAAATACCAGACCAGTCGCGTCGAATCGTTCCCGCAGCGCGGTGATGCTGCAGGGCCGGGCAATGAGAAAGCCCTGCGCCTGATGGCAACCCAAATTTTCCAGGATGCGCAGCTGCTCTTCGGTTTCCACGCCCTCCGCCGTGACGGTGCAGCCGAGGTCCTTGGACATCTGGATGACGGCCGCCACGATGGCGCGGCTGCTTTCCTGCTCGTGAATACCGGCAATGAAGCTGCGATCGATCTTGATCGCGCCGAAGGGGTGGTCGCGCAGCCAGGTCAGGGAGGAGTATCCCGTGCCGAAATCGTCCAGGGCCACGCGCACTCCCATGGATTCCAAAGTATGTACGTTGCCCACCGTGACGCTATCCGGGCGCAGCAGTGAGGTTTCGGTGAGCTCCAGGCTCAGCATATCGGCACTGAATTGCGCGTGGGACAGGGTCTGTCGCACCCACAGCGGGAAGTCCGGTTGCGAGAGCTGGCGCGCCGAAACATTGACACCGAGCCGCAGTCGATGTCCGCCTGAGGCCAGATCGGCAAGGGCCTGGCAGCTCTCCCACAGCACCCACGCGCCGATTTGCAGAATGCTCCCGGAGTCCTCCGCGATCGGGATGAACTCACTCGGCAGCACGTTCCCCAGTGTCGGGCTGCTCCAGCGCAGCAGGGCTTCGACGCCGATGACCTGCCGGGTGGGCAGGGAAATGACGGGTTGATAGACCAGGTGCATCTCGCCGCGCGTTTCCGCGCCGCGTAGCGCCCGCACCAGTTCCAGGCGTCGACCCGCCCGGACGGTGGCACCAACCTCCGCAAACACGCAGCGATCCCGCCCGGTCCGCTTCGCCTCATACATGGCCGAATCGGATCGGCGGATGGCCTCGCGTGCATCGATGGCGCTGGTTCGAATCAGGGCGATGCCGATGCTCGCCGTGACCACCCGTGATCCAAGCCCGGGCAGCGGCTGCGCGACTGCATCGAGCAGGCGTGCACCGAGCTGACCTGCCGCATCGGGATCACCGAGACTTTCTGCAACGACGATGAACTCATCGCCGCCAAATCGGCCCACGAAGTCCGTCGCCTTGACGCTATGCAACAGCCGGCGCGCGACTTCCCGAATCATCTCATCGGCAACGTCGTGTCCGAGGGTGTCGTTCATGGCCTTGAGGCCATCGAGATCCACGAAGAAGACGGCCAGTGGCGCCTCGGCGCGCACCTGCTGGATGGCACTATCCAGTTTCTCGAAGATGGCCGCCCGGTTGGGCAGTCCGGTCAGGCTGTCATGGCGAGCATCATGCTTCAGACGATCGAGTGATCGGGTTCTCTCGAGCGCCGTGCCGACCACGCGTGCCCAGTCCCGCAACAATGCAACATGCTCCGGCTGGGGACGTCGGGGACGGCGCCCATACAGGGCGAGCGTGCCCAGGACTTCCCCGGTGGTGTCCTTGATCGGCATCGACCAGCAGTGCGCAACGCCGGCCAGCTCAGCCATCGCGCGAATCGGGGCCCATTTCGGATCCTGGCTCAGATCCGCCGAGATGGCGAATTCGCCGAACCAGGCCGCCGGACCACAGGTGCCGATACTGGGACCAATCGGTGCGCCGTCCACGGAATCCAGATACTCCTTCGGCAAAGAAGGCCCGACGCCGGAATGAAGGGTGTTCGACACCGGGTCGCGCAGCAGAACCGATGGCATGAGCGAGGAGTCGTAGCGCTCGATGATCCTGCACACCTCGACCAGCACGTCACGCAGAGGAGCTCCGGTGCCAATCATGTCGTGAACGCGATTGTGGGATGCGACCAGATCGTGGACTCGTGCAACCTGCGACTTGGCCAGACGCCGCTCGAGCTCGGTGGCCACGCCCGCCGCCGTGTCACCCAGTACCGCGAGCTCCTCGACGGACCAGTTGCGCGAATTCGGATCGGCAAGCGCCAGGCGGCCCATGATTTTTCCGCCCAGGGCGATGCGTGCTTCTGCGAATGCGCCGCCCGACTCACTGTGGCCAGTGGTCGCCGGTCCCAGCAGGTAGTCCTCGAGGGACACGTTCTCGGCGATTTCGCTCACGCGCGCGGGTGAATCCGTGGTGGGACCGAGCACCCGGACGATCTGACGAGAGCCATCGGACAAGGACAGCGCCGCACACGCCACATTGGCTTGGCGTCGCACGATGCCGATCCAACGCTCCAGTTCCGGGTCCGACACGGCTGCAAATGCGGGGTCATCCCGCAGCGCCACCCCCGGCTCATCGTCCGCGGCCGAGGCGGCTGCGGCAGGGGCGGAACTTCTCAAAGCGTCCATAGGGTGGATTATCGGCCGGTCACGCGGGAAGTGTGATTTGCCTGGCCGGACTGGGATCGGAGCCACATTTCCTGCCCCACAATTGAACATTAGAATCATGCCGGGGACTCGAATGCGACCCTCGTCACAGTCTGCGCGCTGCCGCATTCATGGATATGCCCGCTGACCGATAACGGGGAGGTGCCCGCCATCGATGCACCTTCAACATGCAACTAGCCCGGTCCGAGCAGGAGCCCCTCCCGTCGCCTGCGACGGAGCTGACCGTTGCGGTAGCGCTGTTGGAGCGTCTGCCACTGGCGGTTCTGGTCCTGGACCAAGGCGCACGCATCCGCTTTGCGAATGCCCATGTGGTGCATCTATTCCGCTACGCCCAGGCGGAATTCATTGATCAGCCCGCCGAGTTCTTCTTTCCCGCCGCACTGCGCGCGCACGAGTGCCAGACTGTCAGCCAATGGCTCAGCTGCGTCGAAGGGCCTGCGCCCACGTCGAGCCTGTCGGTGCAGGGCGTACGCAAGGACGGCGTGCGCCTGGGCCTGTACCTGCGGCGCGGTGAGTTCGCAGCAGGCCCACAGGCGCTGACGCTGTGCATCATCGAGGAAGATCGCGACCTTCCCGCCATGCACGATCTGGCCTTGACCGACGACCGGCTCAACGAGGCGCAGCGCATCGCGCGGATCGGCAGCTGGACCTGGGATATCGTGAACGATACCCATTGGTGGTCGGATGAGCTCTACCGCATGCTGCAGCTGGACCGCGCAGTCGAGGCACGACCGTACGAGCGTTTCCGGACCCTGGTGAATCTCCACGATCGCGCACGCCTGGATCGGACCCGCGAACAGATCTTCGCCGGAAGAAAGGTCGATCCGGTTGAGATTCACATCACGCTGCCGGATGGCACTGAGCGAATCATCGAGACGCGCGGCGAAGCCAGGCTCGATGACAGTGGCCGCCCGCTGATCGTGAACGGAACGCTGCAGGACGTTACGGAACAGAAGGTCACGAAGACTGCCCTGCGACTGACCCAGACGCGCTATCGGGACACCCAGCGGCTGGCAAGGATTGGCAATTGGGAAGCGGATATCGCCTCCGGCAGGAGCTGGTGGTCCGAAGAGCTATACAACATCCTCGAAGAGGATCCGGCCAGCTACCCGGCGAGTTTTGAGAACTTCCTGATGCATGTGCACCCGGAGGATCGCGGCAGCCTGCAGCAACGCAGGAAAATAATTCTCGTCGGTCCCTATAACGTGTCCGAAGCGCGCCTGGTATTGCCGCGCAGCGGCCATACCAAGATCGTGCAGCTGTCCGTGGAAGTCCGCGACGATGATCACGGCAATCCGGTCGCCATGGTCGGGACGATTCACGATATCACCGAGCGCCGGGCACTCGAGACCCAGCTGCGCGAGAGTGAGGCGCGCTACGCCAGCACCGTGGAACTGGCGGCCGTCGGTATCGCGCACGTTGATCTGGGTGGGCATCTGATCTGGAGCAACAGCTGGCTGCGCAACATGCTCGGCTACAGCCAGGAGGAACTCAGCCAGCTTACCGTGTGGCAGATCTCCCATCCGGAGGACGTGCATGCCACGGACGTCGATCGCAAACGCCTGCACGCAGGTGAGCTGGAATCGCTGCGGATCGAGAAGCGCTACATCTGCAAGGATGGCACGACCATCTGGGTCAAGATCGCCACGGCCCCACGCTACGACAGCGAGGGCAAACTGCTGTATGACGTCGCGATCGTCGAGGACATCACGCCGCGCAAGCTCGCAGAGGCGCGCATTCAGTACCTGGCAACGCACGATGAGCTGACCGGGCTGCCCAATCGAGTGATCTTCGTGGAGCTTCTGGTACATGCACTGGAGGGTGCGCGCCGCCGCAACCATAAATGCGCCGTGCTGTTCGTTGATCTGGATCGATTCAAGATCGTGAACGATTCACTCGGGCACGAAGCCGGCGACCAGGTGCTCAGACAGGTCGCCCAGCGCCTGCGCGCCTGCGTGCGCAGTTCGGATGTCGTTGCCCGCTTTGGCGGCGACGAGTTCATCGTACTGCTCGACCCGATTGCGGACCAGGCCGCGGCGGCTGCCATCGCGGCAAGTATCCTCGCGGCCATGCTCAAACCGGTGCGGGTCATGAGCTACGAATGCCGTGTGACGGCCAGCATCGGTGTCGCACGCTATCCCGAGGATGCCACGGATGCGCCGACGCTGATGAAGCAGGCCGACATGGGCATGTATCTGGCCAAAGACGAGGGCAAGAACAACTTCCAGTTCTACTCGGGCGTCGTGGCGCCGATGTCCGTCGAACGCATCGTGCTCGAGACGCATCTGGTGCATGCGCTCGAACGCAACGAACTGTTTCTCGAGTACCAGCCGAAGATCGAGCTTGCGACGGGCCGCATCTGCGGTGTCGAAGCGCTGCTGCGCTGGAACAACCCGCAACTGGGTGTGCTGTCCCCGAACGCTTTCGTGCCCTTGGCCGAGGATACCGGCCTTATCGTGCCGATCGGCAAATGGGTGCTGCGCACCGCCTGCGCGCAGAGCATCGCCTGGCAGCGCCTCGGTCTTCCGCCACTCGTCATGGCGGTGAACCTGTCGCCGCGGCAGTTCAAGGACCCGGCCCTCGTGGAGGTGATCACGTCTGCGCTGCAGGAGAGCGGGTTGCCGGCGCATCGCCTGGAACTGGAAATCACCGAGAGCATGATCATGAACAGCGTCGATCAGGCCGCGCAGACCGCGGCGGTGATCAAATCACTGGGCGTGCGCCTGGCCATCGATGACTTCGGCACGGGATACTCTTCGCTGTCGCAGCTGAAGCAGTTCCCGATCGATACCCTGAAAATCGATCGATCCTTCATTCGCGAACTCCCCGGCAACCAGGATGACCAGGCGATCACCGACGCCATCATCTCCCTCGGAAAAGCACTCGGAGTCAACATCGTTGCGGAAGGGGTGGAGACCGCGGCGCAGGAGGCCTTCCTGCGCGAGCGGGGCTGCCATGAAATACAGGGATTCCTGCACAGCGCGCCCTGCAGTGCGGACGCCTTCGTGCGACTGTTGGCGCAGGAGCGCGCGGACGATTAGACTCGCGGTGCTGCGTTCCGGTCCGAATTCGGGGGATAGCTACCATGAAAATCGATCGCCGCGCTTTTTTTGAAGCACTCGGGGGCTCGGCTGCCATCGCGCTGATGAGCGATGAAGCCAAGGCCGATGCCCTGGAGCACCATCTGCTGTCACAGACGGATTCCGCAGCCAAGTTTCCCACTTCAGCACAAATCGAGGCTCAGATCGACACCAAGCCGACCCGCAAGGGCGCGGGCAATCTGTTCGTGGCGCGCCAGGGAAATGTCACCAGGCTTGCGCCCCTGCCGTCGCAGCCCACGCTCGCCGACTACTTCAAACTGCGCTTTGTCGCCACCTCAAATCACTGCCTGCAAAGCGCCAATCGCGCCATGAAAAACGGGATGTCCGAGGAAATCATCCTGGCTTGCCTGCTGCATGACACCGTTCAGG
>DATHOA010000341.1:0-3149 GCA_035485475.1 Steroidobacteraceae bacterium
ACCCTCGATGCGATGCCGGGACTGTGCCTGCATGATCTGATGCTGCTGCCGGTGGAGCGCGTGCTCGCCTTCTTCCGCGGCCTGGAATTGCCGGCACCGCTGGACAAGGCCACCGACCTGCTGCTGGATGAACTGCGCAGCCGTACCGGCTTTCTTGCGGATGTGGGCCTGGCCTACCTGACCCTGGACCGGCAATCGCGCACGCTGTCGGGTGGCGAAGTTCAACGCATCAACCTGACGACGGCGCTGGGCACTTCGCTGGTGAACACCCTGTTCGTGCTGGATGAACCCTCGATCGGACTGCATCCGCGGGACATGCGGCGGGTGATCGCCGTGATGAAGCGCCTGCGCGATGCCGGCAATTCGCTGCTGGTGGTCGAGCACGATCCGCAGATCATGCTCGAGGCCGATCGCATCATCGACATGGGCCCGGGTGCCGGCGAGCGTGGCGGCCAGATCGTATTCAACGGCACGCCCACACAGCTGCGTCACAATCGTGCATCCCTGACCGCCGACTACTTGAGCGGGCGACGTACCCTGCCGGTATCCAGTGAGGCGCCACGGCGCACGACACCGGACATTCCCGGTGAAGTCGTGGCCGAAGCGCGTACCAACCGCTGGCTGGAGATCCGCGGCATCCACCATCACAACCTCAAGGGCATCGATGTGCGCATACCGCTCAAGCGGCTGGTGTGCATCACCGGTGTCTCCGGATCCGGCAAGTCCACGGTCGTCGAAGATGTGCTGTACCCGGCGCTGCTGAAGTACAAGGGTCGCCCGAGCGAGCCGCCCGGGGAGTTCGAGTCCCTGCGCGGCGCGGAGCTGATCGATGATGTGGTCATGGTCGATCAGACGCCGATCGGCCGCACGACGCGCTCGAACCCGGCCAGCTACGTGGGTGCGTTCGATGTCATCCGCGAACTGTTCTCGCTGGAACCGGTGGCGGTGGAGCGCAAGTACACCGCCGGCACGTTCAGCTTCAATTCCGGCAACGGGCGCTGCCCGACCTGCAGCGGCAACGGCTTCGAGCATGTCGAGATGCAGTTTCTCTCCGATGTGTACCTGCGCTGTCCGGACTGCAACGGCACCCGCTATCGCGACGAAGTGCTGGAAGTGAAGCGCGAAGGCAGCGACGGGCGGCGCGCGAGCATCGCCGAAGTGCTGGACATGACGGTGACCGAGGCGCTGGCCTTCTTCGGCGAATCGCGGGAACTGGCGACACGCCTGAAGCCCCTGGCCGATGTGGGCCTGGAGTACGTGAAGCTCGGCCAGCCGGTGCCCACCCTCTCGGGTGGTGAGGCGCAGCGGCTGAAACTGGCGGGCCATCTCGCCGATGCCGCCGCCAAGGCCGTCA
This sequence comes from Steroidobacteraceae bacterium, assembly GCA_035485475.1. Classification (GTDB taxonomy): domain Bacteria; phylum Pseudomonadota; class Gammaproteobacteria; order Steroidobacterales; family Steroidobacteraceae; genus DAIDKA01. Next base: position 1,355 of record DATHOA010000341.1, read on the forward strand.
CCGCCAGTGCCAACGGCAAACTATTCCTGTTCGATGAGCCGACCACCGGCCTGCACTTCGAGGATGTGGCCAAGCTGCTGCGCGCATTCGCCAAGCTGCGCGCCGCCGGTCATTCCCTGCTGGTGATCGAACACAATATCGACGTCATGCGCGCCAGCGACTGGATCATCGATCTGGGTCCGGAAGGCGGTGATGGCGGCGGCAACATCGTGTTCACCGGCACCCCGACCGCACTGCGCGAGGAGCAGTCGTCGCATACGGGCCGCGCCATCGTGGAGTACGAGCAGGCGCTCGCCACGGCGTTCACGCTGCCGGTTGCGGCCGTCGCGGAGCCTGCGGGCCCGTGGGCGCGTGCGAGCATCGATGCGACCAACGAAATCGTCATCCACAACGCCCGCGAGCACAACCTCAAGAATATCGACGTGCGCATTCCGCGCGACAAATTCACGGTCATCACGGGAGTATCGGGGTCGGGCAAGTCCACCCTCGCCTTCGACATCCTGTTCAACGAAGGGCAGCGGCGCTACCTCGAATCACTGAACGCCTACGCCCGGCAATTCGTGCAACCGGCCTCGCGGCCGGACGTGGATGCGATCTTCGGCATACCCCCGACGGTCGCCATCGAGCAGCGCACCAGCCGTGGCGGCCGCAAGAGTACCGTGGCGACGCTCACCGAGATCTATCACTTCCTGCGGCTGCTGTACGTGAAGCTCGGCACCCAGTACTGCCCCGACTGTGATGTGGCCATCGAGCCGCAGACGGCGGCCGCAATCGGTGCACGCATGCTGCGCGAATATCGCGGCCGTGCGGTCACGTTGCTGGCGCCGCTGGTCGTGGCCCGCAAGGGCTTCTACACGGACCTCGCCAAGTGGGCGGCGAAGAAGGGCTACCGCGAGCTGCGCGTCGATGGCGTGCAGATTCCGACCGCACGCTGGCCGCGACTGAACCGCTTCAAGGAACACACCATCGAGCTGCCGGTGGCCACACTCACGGTCAGCGCCAAGCACGAGTTCGAATTGAATATGGCCCTGGCCAAGGCGCTGGACTATGGCAAGGGCCTGGTGAGCGTGATGCCGGCCGGGGACAGCCGCGCGGTCATCTATTCGACGCGCCGTGCCTGCCCCTCCTGCGGGCGCAGCTTCGCGGAGCCCGATCCGCGCATGTTCTCGTTCAACTCCAAACATGGCTGGTGCACGAGTTGCTTCGGCACGGGGCTGGAGATTCCCGAATTCGACGCCGCGCAGACCGGGGAGGAGATCTGGTGGAATGAATGGTTTGAGCGCGAGGCCATTCCCTGCAGCGAATGCGCCGGCCAGCGTCTCAATCCGGTCTCGCTGAATGTGCGCTTCCGCAAACAATCCATCGCGACCCTGGCGTCGGGTTCGATCGAAGCCACGATCGGCTTCTTCAGCGCTCTTAAACTGTCGGTGCGCGAACGGGAAATCGGACGCGATCTGCTGGCCGAGATCCATGCGCGCCTGAACTTCCTGGTCCGCGTCGGCTTAGGCTACCTGCAGCTGGATCGCGCCGCGCCGACCCTGTCCGGCGGGGAGGCGCAACGCATCCGCCTGGCCGCCCAGCTGGGCTCGAATCTGCAGGGCGTGTGCTATGTGCTCGATGAGCCCACCATCGGACTGCATCCGCGCGACAACGCCGTGCTGCTGGATTCGCTGGCGGAACTGGCGGCACATCGCAACACGCTGGTGGTCGTCGAGCATGACGAGGACACGATCCGGCGCGCGGACTATGTGCTGGATCTGGGACCCGGTGCCGGCGTGCGCGGCGGGGAAGTGGT
>DATHOA010000342.1:0-6963 GCA_035485475.1 Steroidobacteraceae bacterium
TGGTGACATGCCCGACGATCATCACCGCGGTGCCGGTCGCTTTCGCGAAGCGCACCAGCGCGGCCGTGCACTCCCGCAGCTGCGTGATCGCGCCGGCGCCGGCGCCCACTTCACCGCAGGAAAGCGTCTGGATCGAATCGACCACCAGCATGCCGGCACGTTGGGCGCCGGCATGTTCGAGGATGGTTGCCAGATCGCTCTCGGCCACCAGGCTCACGCCCGGGGCGCGCAGCTGCAGGCGCTCGGCACGCAGCCCGATCTGCGCGACGGACTCCTCGCCGCTCGCGTACAGCACCGGGCGGCTCGCGCTTGCGGCCGCGGCCGCCTGCAGCAGCAGTGTGGATTTGCCGATGCCCGGATCCCCGCCAAGCAAGGTGACGGAGCCGGGCACCAGACCGCCGCCCAATACCCGATCCAACTCCGACAGGCCAGTCGACAGCCGCGGCATCGCGCCCGGCGTCGCGATGCCCAGGACCTGCGGTGGAAGGCCGCCGAAAGCGCCGGAGGCCGGACCGCGCCCGGTCAAACCCGGGGGACGCAGCGCATCGCGCCGCACCAGAGTATTCCACTCACCGCAGGCCGGACATTGGCCGACCCACTTGGGGGACGGGGCCTCGCAGGCGCTACAAAAGAATGCTATCGATGACTTCATGGCCGCCTGCGATGCCCTAAAGAGCACCGGTTTGTGATTAGACACTCGGACTGTGGGGCGGACAATGCTAGCTTATGCAACTTCGGAGCGAGCAGCGGTCAGGCTCAGGCTGGGCGCTGCCATAAGAGGAACAGGTCTTGTCGAAGTCTCCAGATCGGATTCGAGCGGTAAGTAAAGCGTGACGGCTGTCACACTTTCTGCCCCGCTTTGCGCGAAGGCAAGGCGATGAGTCTGCGCGGCAAGTTGCGTTTTGTCGGCCAAACCGACACCGGCAAGGTCCGGGAACACAACGAGGACACGATCGCATTCGATCCGGATATCGGATTGCTGGTGCTGGCGGATGGCATGGGCGGTTACAACGCCGGCGAGGTGGCCAGCGGTATCGCCGTGAAGACCATCGTCAACCTGGTGCGCGAGTCCGTCGAGCGCGAGGACCTGCGGATCCCGGATCAGGAGGCCGGCATGTCGCGCGCGAGCATCATCCTGCGCGATGCCATCCATCGGGCCAACAAGATCATCTACCAGACTGCCCGGGCACAGCCCCAATGCGAGGGCATGGGCACCACCGTGGTCGCCGCCTTGATGTTCGACAACAAGATCGCCGTGGCCCATGTCGGTGATTCGCGGATGTACCGCCTGCGTGGCGATAAATTCGAACAGGTCACGATGGACCACTCGCTGTTGCAGGAGCTGGTCGATCGGGGGTTCTATTCACCCGAGGAGGCCCAGCGGGCCGCCAACAAGAACTATGTGACCCGCGCCTTGGGCGTCGAGTCAACCGTTGAGGTCGAAATCCAGGAAGTCCCCACACAAAAGGGCGACTTTTATGTCTTGTGTTCGGATGGTCTGTCCGACATGGTGGAAGATGACGATATTCACTTAACGATCAGCACCTTTGGTGCTAATCTTGAGACAGTTGCTAAGCAGTTGATTCAGTTGAGTAATGACAATGGAGGTCGTGATAACGTCTCCGTGGTCATGGCACACGTGGCCGAGAACTTTCCTGCGAACAAGGGCGTTCTCGATCGAATCCTGGGCTGGCTGGGCTGATCCTTCGTTAAGAGGCACGCATGGCAAGGTTGATACTTAGCCTGGATAGCCAGGTGATGGCGGAATACAACATGAACAAGGAGCGGTACACGATTGGCCGTCTCCCTGATAATGATATCCGCATCGACAATGGCGCGGTCAGCGGTCATCACTCGCTGATCATCAATATCCTCAATGACTCGTTCCTTGAGGACCTGAACAGCACCAATGGCACTTACGTCAACGGCAAGCTCATCAAGAAGCATGCGTTGCAGCACGGCGATGTCATCACGGTCGGACATCACCAGCTGCGCTTTGCCGAGGACGATGAGGCGCAGGACGAATTCGAAAAGACCATGGTGATCCAGCCCTCGCAGCGGCCGGTGGACAAGATCCGCCACGTGCGCGAAGTGGTGACGAACGCCGCCCCCGATGTGTCCGCCACGGCTTCGCGCAAGGCGTTGGGCAATGGCACCCAGGTCAAAAAGGCCAAGCTGCAGGTGCTCTCGGGCGCCTTCGCCGGTCGTGAGCTGGAATTGAACAAGGCGCTGACGACCTTAGGGCGCCCCGGCGTTCAGGTCGCCGCCATCACGCACCGCCAGGATGGGTACTTCATCGTCCACGTCGACAGCGAGAAGGCCAACGACTTCCCGCTGCTGAATGGCAATCCGATTGGTGCGCAGGCCACCCGGCTCAGCGACAACGATGTCATCCAGCTGGCCGGGGTGAAGATGGGGTTCTTCGAGGGCTGAAGGGCCCTCAGATCGCCTCGTGCGGCACCCGTTGCCGTACGCCACAGAGCATTTCATAGGAAATGGTGCCGGCGTGGGAGGCGACCTCCTCCACCGGCAGTCCCGGCCCCCACAACAGGCAGCGCGTGCCGACCTGGGGTTCCGGAAGATCGGTCACGTCCACCGCGATCATGTCCATGGACACGCGCCCTACCAGGGGTGCGCGCCGTCCATCGACCAGCACCGGTGAGCCATCCTGCAGGCTGCGCAGCATGCCGTCACCGTAGCCACCGGCGACGATGGCGATGCGCGAATCACGCGCTGCCGTCCAGGCCGCCGCATAACCGACCGACTCCCCGCGCGGTACCCGGCGCAAGGCGATGATCGCGGATTCCAGGGTCATGACCGGCTTCAGACCCAGCGCCGCACCGCGCACATCCGCGAATGGTGACACCCCGTACAGCGCCAGGCCCGGTCGCACCCAGTCACCGGCCGCATCCGGCCAGCCGAAAATGCCCGCGGAATTGCCAATGCTGGTGGCAAGCCCGAGCGTGCCGGTCGCGGCCCGGAAGCGCTGCAGCTGTTCGGGGGTGGTCGATGCGCCGCGTTCGTCCGCGCGGGCCAGATGGGTCAGCACCCGCAGTTCGCGCAGCGGCGTCGTCAGTGCGCGCAGGCGCGCCAGCGCGGCTGGAAAATCCTCGGGCCTGAAGCCCAAACGATTGATGCCGGTGTCGATCTTCAGCCAGGCGGTGAAGCGGAATGAGCCACGGAAGGCCTCATGCAAAGCCAGCTGCAGCGGATCGTGGACCACGACCTCGAAGCGGTGCACGGCCGCTTCGATCAGCTGCTCGGCACTGAATACGCCTTCGAGCAGGATGATGGGCCGGGTGATGCCGGCCTCGCGCAGCATCATGCCCTCCTCCAGACGCGCGACCGCGAACGCATCGACGTTGGGCAGACTCACCGCCGTCATGATCAGGCCATGCCCGTAGGCGTTGGCCTTCACCACTGCCATGACCTTTGATTGCGGCGCCCGGGCGCGGATGGTGTCGAGATTGGCGCGCAGTGCAGCGGTGTCGATCACCGCGCGGATCAGCGGCGTCACCGCAGAATGCCCTCGGCATAAGAGTCCGGAGCATAGTTGGAGAAGCGCGTGAACTGCCCCTGGAAGGTGAGCAGGAATTGACCGATCTCACCGTTGCGATGTTTGACCAGCTCAATCTCCGCGATGCCTTTTTTCGTGGTGTTCTTGTCGTACACCTCGTCGCGATAGATGAGCAGGATCATGTCTGCATCCTGTTCAATCGCGCCCGAATTGTGGCTGACGATACCGTCCGCCAGCCAATTCGCAGGCCCCGGAACTGTCAGATCGAATACTTCCTCTTCTCCACAGGAATCTATCGAAGTGATTCTGTCCCAGAACACTTCACTGTCACACACGGCCGTGATCGTTCGATCAACAAGAATTTCCGCGTATTCCTTTAAGAGCTTGCGTGAGGGCGCAAATCTCGTGTTGGAGACACCGTAGGATCGGCCACGCAGTGTCGCCATTCTTCTGTGAGTGATCCCTTGCGACTTCATCGACGCTCGCACCTGGTCGAACATTTCAATCGGTAGAGTGTCGACGTTTGTGTTCGAGCTCTGATCCGCGAGCGTGAGAGCAAGTGCTTCCGCTACCCTCTCGCGCGGTCCCACCCCACCGACGGTGCTGACGAATCGCGCCTGCGCCTCGCCTCCGCTGACATCAACCGTATGGCAGGGCCGGTAGCCCTCGGTATGCACCGTACGGATGCGCCCGACAATGCCCAGCCGCAGCAGCAGCGCAGCCACATCCTCCACCAAACCCATGCTCGAGCTTGCGAAATAAACCCGCGCGGCGCAGCTCCGATTGCCGGGTTTGCGCAACGTGATGGACCCATCCGTCGCCCACAGATGGCTCAATAGCAATGCAATCTGGTCATTCGCCAGTGTGAAGACCCCGGCAGGCAGGCGCTTCTCATGCGAGCGCTGACCGTATATTCCAAGATCCTTCAGCCACCGTCCGACCCCAGCCGGGTGCCAGCGGTCGCCGTTGCCAGCGATGACCAGCTGCTGCCATAAGCCCCGGCCGGCGTGGCGATGAACAACTGAACCGAAGGCCGCCGCCGCCTGCGCAACCACTGTTAGATTCCATTCCGAGGCAGACATGTACCGCATCGGCTGGTGCTTCAGATAGCTGCCATCGCCCACCAGGTGTCCGAGCAGGACCAGCCAGTGCTCTGGCCAGCGCTGGCATTGCGGCGGCTCCGGAAGGCGCCGCGCCAGCGCCAGTCGGTCCCCCGGCTGCAGCTGCGACACGGTCGACCAGCCTTTTCCGGCCAGCAGCCGATGCTCGGCAGTCGCGCGCATCGTCCGTCCACTCGCCAGCTGCACTCGATAAACCTGCTTTGTGCCTACGCTCCAAACCTTGTCGGAACGAGCAGCGATCAAGCGGTGCTGGTCATCCAGCGACCACACTTGCGGCTCCTGACCCACCAACTCGCGGATCGGAACCCGTCTGCCGTCGGTCAGGCACACGAGAGTATCTCCCGTGACGCATTCGCGCAGGTCCGACATCACGGGTTTCTTATGCTCGCGCTGCTCGACGCTTCGATTCAGCTGCGACAAGGCAATCACCGGCACCGCCAGCTCCTTGGCCAGCACTTTCAGGCCACGGGAGATTTCGGCGATTTCGGTGGCACGATTTTCCTTGTTGCCCGGCACCTGCATCAGCTGCAGGTAGTCAACCACCACCAGACCCAGACCATGCTCGCGCTTCAGTCGCCGCGCGCGCGCGCGCAGGTCCGTAGGCGTCAGCGCCGGAGTCTCATCGATGAAGATCTTCGCGCCCGACAGCTGGCTGGTGGCACTGGTGATCCGCGCCCAGTCCTCATCCGCGATGCGCCCGGAACGCAGGCTGCTCAGTGGCACACCACCGATGGAACTCAACATGCGCGTGATCAGCTGCTCGGAGGGCATTTCCATGCTGAAGATGGCCACCGGGGCGTGAATTTTCGGATTGATCGCGGCGTACTCGGCCATGTTCACGGCCAGCGTCGTCTTGCCCATCGAGGGGCGACCGGCAACGATCACGAGGTCCCCGGGCCGCAGGCCCCCGGTGATTTTGTCGAAGTCGGCAAAGCCGGTCGGCAAGCCGCGCAGCGCGCCGGGGTTGCTGTGCCACTCATCGATCTGGTCAATGACCGCCGGCAGCATCTCGGCGACGGAGCGTGCGCCGCCGCCGGCGCGGGCACCGGCTTCAGCAATGGCGAACACGCCCTGCTCCGCGCGATCCACCAGCTCGCGCGCGGTCTCGCCATCGGTGTTGTAGGCCGAGGCGGTGATTTCCGTGCCGGTCTTGATCAGCTGCCGCAGCAGCGAGCGCTCGTGCACGATTTCGGCATAGGCGCGGACATTGGCGGCCGTGGGGGTGTCCCGGGCCAGGGTGCCCAGGTAGGCAAGCCCACCGACATCGGTCAGTTGGCCATGGCGTTCGAGGTGTTCGGCAACGGTGACCGCATCCGTCACCTTCTGGTTGCTCGCCAGAGCGCGGATGGCATCGAAGATGGTGCGGTGGTCGGGTCGGTAGAAATCCTCCACCTGGACGACGTCCGAGACGTTGAACCAGGCGGAGGAGTCGAGCAGCAGCCCGCCCAGTACGGCCTGTTCCGCCTCTAATGAGTGCGGGGGCGTACGGACGTCTGCGACCTCACGGTCGGAGTCGCGGCGCGATTTGGCTATGGGAGCCACTGTACTGCGCGATCCTCCGTGCGGTTACTCCTCGGGGACGATGACCACCGGCAGCGCGACGTTGACGTCGGCATGCAAATGCAGCTCGACGGCGTATTCGCCCACCATGCGCAGCGGACCGGTCGGCAGGCGCACCTCACTGCGTGCCAGCGGGTGACCCGCCTTGGTCGCAGCTTCGGCGATGTCGCTGGTGCCGATGGAGCCGAAGAGCTTGCCTTCGGTTCCCGCCTTGGCGGTGATCGTGAGCTTGAAGTCCTTGAGCTTCTCGACGCGCCCCTGGGCGCCGGCGAGTTGATCGGCCGCGTGCTTTTCAAGCTCGGCGCGACGGGCTTCGAAACGGGCGACGTTCGTCGGCGTGGCCAGCGTGGCCTTGCCCTTGGGCAGCAGGAAGTTACGACCGTAGCCGGACTTGACCTTTACCCGGTCGCCGATGGTGCCCAGATTGGCAACCTTCTCCAGAAGAATGACATCCATGGCGGTTCTCAGTGCTGATCGGTGTAGGGCAGCAGGGACAGGAAGCGTGCGCGCTTGATCGCCGTGGCGAGCTGGCGCTGATAGAACGACTTCGTGCCCGTGATGCGGCTGGGGACAATCTTGCCCGTCTCAGTGACGTAGCCCTTGAGCGTGGCCAGATCCTTGTAGTCGATCGATTCGACGTTGTCCGCCGTGAAGCGACAGAACTTCTTGCGGCGTGAGAAGCGGCTGCCACCGCCACTGCCACCACCGCTGCCGCCGCCACCACCGCCGTAACCGCCGCCGCCACCACCGCCGCCACCGTAGCCG
>DATHOA010000343.1:0-2591 GCA_035485475.1 Steroidobacteraceae bacterium
GCCACCGCACTGACCGGACCCCGCCAGCCATGATAGGGCTTGCCTGAGAAATCGAGTTTCACATGGAGTCCGCAGTGGCAAAGTCCTCTCTTGGGTCCGAATTCGACGCCTTTCTTTTCGCGCCGCTTGGCGAGGACAGAAACGGCGTGCCCCTGAGCGTCATTTCGCTGCTGGCGCGTATGAATCTGGACCCGTGGCAGGAAGCAGGCGACCTCGCCGCCCTGCCCGCTGAAGCCGCCGCGAGTCGCCTGGCCGTCTCGTTCGATTCGCTCACGGATCCAATATTGAGACAGGCCAATTCCAGGGCGATGATCTTGGGCCTGCTTGCCCTACTACCGCGTGCAAGCCCTGCCGTCATCCCGGCGCCGCGGGCGAGCATGGCCGCTGTGGCGGCGCCTGATTTTCGGGCCCGCATCGGCGCCGCCATCGTCATCATGTCGGCCATCGCACTGTTGGTTTCGCAGATTATCGCCGCGCATCGCAGCGTCCCGATCCAGGCCGGAGTCGACCGCGGATCAGCCGTGCTCACCACGCCATCCCCGGCGCTACCGACCCACCCCACACAGCGGTGACCTGGGCGTAGGTGGGCCACCGAACAGAGGGCCGCCACGCAAATCTCTACACTGCGCAGGTTGCCATCCTGGCGCAGGAGAACCGACCGTGCCAGATTCGGCGCATTCCACCCCGGGTAATCAACTGCTCATGAGTTTGCCGCAGCCGCTTCGCGGGCGCCTGTTGGCACGCCTCGAACCGGTCGAGCTGCGCATGGAGCAGGTGCTTTCGAAGCCCGGGGAGCGGATGCGACATGTGTTCTTCCCCACCCAAAGTTTCATTTCCTTGATCGTGCCGCTGGACGGACACGCCGGTCTTGAAGTCGGCCTCGTGGGTGACGAGGGGATGGTGGGCATCTCATCGGCACTGGATATCGCGGTATCGCCGATGCACACCCTGGTGCAGGGCCCCGGCGCGGCATTGCGAATGGAAACGGCCGCATTCATCAATGAGATCAAGCGCAGCCCGCCGCTGCAGAAGCTCCTCGACCGCTATCTATACGTAACTCTCATTCAATTGGCACAGAGCGGGGCCTGCACGCGATTTCACCTCGTGGAGGCGCGACTCGCGCGTTGGCTGCTGATGACGCGCGACCGGGCGCACGCGGATGAGTTCTGCATCACCCATGTATTTCTATCCCACATGCTAGGTGTGCGCCGCGCCGGCATCACCCGTGCGGCCGGGGCGCTGCGCAAACGCAACCTGATCCACTACAGCCGCGGCGTGCTCACGATCATTGACGGGGCCGCCCTGGAAAAGGCTGCCTGCAGCTGTTACGCCACCCACAAGAAAGACTACGCGCGGATGCTCGGCTAGCCCGCACCAATCAAGCGTCGAGCTTCAGGCGTACCGTGAATTCACTGCCCTGCCCGACTCCCGCACTGCTCGCCGCTACCGTGCCGTGATGTGCATCCAATATGGAACGCACCAGCGCCAGTCCAATGCCCAGACCTGATCGCCTGCGCACGGCCGTTGTGTCAGCCCGCACGAACAGATCGAAAATGTACGGCATTGAATCGGCCTCGATGCCGATTCCGAAGTCGCGAACCTGGACCTCGGCATAGCCAGCGCCGGCCTGCATCGACAGGTTGATCCTGCCGCCCACATCGGAATACTTTGACGCGTTGGCGAGCAGGTTGACGAACACCTGCTCAAGCCGGCTCGCGTCCCCGAGGACCCAGACGCTCGATTCCGGCAGCTCGATACTGAGTTGATTCAGCCGCTGGGTGAATTCCGCGGTGACGGTTTCGGCCGCCTTGGTGAGCACCGTGCACAGATCGATCCGCAGCAGCTGCGGCTGCAGGTTCTCCAGCAGCGGCCCGGCGATCTGGCACAGACTTGAAGTCAACAGGGCTATTTGCCGCACCTGCCGTTCGATGAGCTCGTGCATGCGCCGCTGCAAGGCCTCGTCGTTGCTGCGCAGGCGCAATACCGCTATCGCGTTTTGAATTGACGCCAGCGGGCTGCGCAGCTCGTGCAACAGCACGGCCATGGACTCATCTTTGTGGCGGTCCGCGCTGATGAGATCCTCGATTCGCGTCAGCAGCAGCGACTGGCTGTGTCGCGTATACGGCTCCGACAGGAGCAGCTCACGGTGCGGGGTAACCAGCCGGCAGTCACTGATATCGAACAGCGGCGACAGCAAACGCGCACCTGGAGGGGTCGCAGGTTGGGCTGAATCGGTTGAAGACATGAAGTGCTCCATGACCGGGTCCGTGTCAGCCAAAGACTACAAACAAGCTTGGCCGCGTTCCGTGCGCCAGCGTACATAAGGCTCAAGGATCTGAAACCAGGTCCTCGACGTCATGAAATTTCGTGTAGTCCATGTGCACCGCGCCGTCCGCGGCGACCCGTATCACGTCGCGAAACCCCTTGTTCCACAGGATCGCCGTGCTGGGATATTCTTCGCGGGCGATCAGCACGTGACCGGTCGTCTCATCCGTGCCGCTCACGCTGAGGATCAACGACGCCTGGGACCGCCCGAGAGATTCTTCGGTCTCCTGGGCAAGCGGACTGGAGGCGTCGATCACATGCATGAT
>DATHOA010000344.1:0-7773 GCA_035485475.1 Steroidobacteraceae bacterium
GGCCGACTGGCAGCATCCGCCCGCCGGGCATTCTTTCGGGATCTCGGCGTTCGAGGCCTTCGGGAGCTTCATCGGGACCATCGTTGAAGTAGAGGTCAAAGACCGCTTCGTGACGGTGCATCGAGTGGTGCAGGCAATCGATTGTGGCGTGGCCGTTCACCCGGACAACATCAGGGCGCAGCTCGAAGGGGGTATGGCGTTTGGCCTGACGGCGGCTGTGCGCGGCGAGATCACGCTCAAGAACGGCGCGGTCATGCAGGCGAATTTCAACGACTATCCGGCGCTGACGCTCGCCGAAATGCCGACTGTCGAGACCTACATTGTGCCGAGCACAGCTGCGCCCGGGGGTGTGGGTGAGCCCGGCACGGGACCCATTGCTCCAGCACTGGGCAATGCCATTTATGCTGCGACGGGACAGCGGTTGCGATCGCTGCCGCTCTCCAGGAATCAGCTCTCACTCAAGAGCGCGAGAACTTGAACATGGTCACTCTCAATATCAACGGCACAGACCACAGCGTCGACATCGAGGCAGATACCCCACTGCTGTGGGTATTGCGCGATGAGATCGCGCTGACCGGGACGAAGTTCGGTTGCGGCCTGGGACTGTGTGGCGCCTGCACTGTGTTGCTGGACGGTCGGCCCACGCGCAGCTGCGTCGTGCCGGTGAGCGCGGTGAGCGGCCAATCCATTGTGACCATAGAAGGGCTGTCGAAGGACAAGAGTCATCCCGTCCAGCGCGCGTGGATCGCGGAAAACGTTCCTCAGTGCGGCTACTGCCAGTCAGGCATGATCCTCGCGGCAGTAGCGTTGCTGAAAAATAAGCCAAACCCCACGGACCACGACATCGATACAGGCGTGACCAACATCTGCCGCTGCGGCACCTACAATCGCGTACGCAAGGCAATACACCGCGCCGCGCGGATGCAGGAAAGTGAGACCGCAGGCAGCAGCTCCACGGCATGACCGGTAAGCGCATCGGAATGGTCGCCGGCATCATCGTGCTCGCCGGCCTCGGGGTGTTGGCCTGGGCTGCCGAACGGCCCGGTCCGATGGCTTTCGCGGGTGGCAAGCGCGTCATGCTCGCCGAATACCGGGGCGCCCCGAGCGGCGTACCGGCGGACTTTGCGCAAACCGATGCGCTCGCCCGGGCCAGGTACCTGACCGAGGCAGCCGACTGCGAGGCCTGCCACACCGCAGACGGGGGCAAGCCGTTTGCCGGCGGCCTTGCGTTCCAGACCGATTTTGGAACGATCTACTCTCCCAACATCACGCCCGATTCGAACACCGGTATCGGAACCTGGAGCGACGCGGACTTTCTCAAAGCCATGCACCAGGGCATCAGCAAGGACAAGGGGTGGCTCTATCCGGCCTTTCCCTATGCCGCGTATACCTACCTGGCCGATGCCGACGTGCTGGCAATCAAGGCGTATCTGTTCAGTCTGCCGCCGCAGAGGAACGTTCCACCGCAGACGAAGCTGCGGTTTCCGTACAATCAACGCTGGCTGATGGCAATCTGGTCGCGGCTGTATGACCCGAACTCGCGTTTCCGGCCCTTCGCGGACCGTCCACCGTCCTGGAACCGCGGGGCCTATCTGGTCGAGGCGCTCGGACATTGCGGCGACTGCCATACGCCGCGCACGGCGCTGCAGTCCCTCGACAACCGCCACAAGTTTGCCGGCGGCCTGTCCGAAGGCTGGCGGGCGTACAACCTTACGAGCGACGCTGATTCGGGGCTCGGTGACTGGAGTCGGCAGGACCTCGAGGGGTATCTGAAGACCGGCCATTCACTGGACCGCGGCACCGCCTTTGGCCCCATGGCGCAGGCCGTCCATCTGAGCTTCCAGAAGCTGACGGCTACGGATGTGAGCGCGATCGCCGAGTACGTGCGCAGCGTTCCACCCATCCCGACGCCGGATTTGCCGGCCCCCAGGCTCAAGCCAGCGTCCGAGGACCCCGCACAGGGCCTCGCCGCGGGCTCGAATCCGCGAGGCGAGGCGCTGTTCGCGAGCATGTGCGCAGGATGCCACACGTGGACTGGCACGAACCGCTCCGTGCCGCATGCGACACTGACAGGAACTCGCGCGGTGAACGACCCGACCGCAACGAATGTCGCGCTGGCGGTGCTGCGAGGTGCGGCTACATTGCCGCCCTCGGGCGACATCGCCATCATGCCGGCGTTTGGTGCGGCCTGGTCGGATGAGGATATTGCTGCGGTGTCAAACTACGTGGTCGCGCGATTTGGCGCCAGGGCCTCTGCGATCACGGGCGCCGAAGTCCATCAGTTGCGGGAGGCCAATTGAGCGTCCGCTTCGTGGCGTAGACTCACCGTCAGACGCCATCGACTACGCCTTCGCACCCGAATATGACACCGCGGATCTATACGGAATTCCGCACGAATGATTCGGGCAGTAGCCATCCGGATTCTTCGCCAGGTACTGCTGGTGATAGGCCTCGGCATAGTAGAAGGTCGGTGCCGGGGCGATTTCCGTAGTGATTGTTCCGAGTCGTGCCGCGCTCAGTCGGCCCTGGAAATGGACCCGGGACTGCTCTGCGAGCTGCTGCTGTTCGGGCCCCTTGGTGTAAATGGCAGACCGATACTGCGTGCCGATATCATTGCCCTGACGCATACCCTCGGTCGGGTTGTGGTTCTCCCAGAAGGTCTGCAGCAGGTCTTCGTAGGAGGTGATCGTGGGGTCAAAAATGACCTTCACGACCTCGGTGTGGCCCGTGAGCCCACTGCATACCTCCTGGTACGTCGGGTTCGGGGTGTGGCCCCCGGCGTAGCCCACCGCCGTGGAATACACGCCCGGCAACTTCCAGAACAGCTTCTCGGCTCCCCAGAAGCATCCCATGCCGAACTCGGCTTCCTGCATTCCGGCCGGGAACGGCGGGGCGATGCGATGCTGGTTCACAAAGTGCGCCTCGGGCACGTCCAGCGGCGTGGCGCGCCCCGGCAGCGCCTGCGCCGGGCTGGGAATGGTATTTTTGCTGTTTGCCATGGTGGGTCTCCGTTGCGGCCCTAAACGATCATTTGGCCGATGATCTGCGTGGGGGCGGCCGCGCGCAACTCAAGGTGGCCACCACCCCCTTTCACCTGAAGTGCGCCCGCCCGACTGTCGGACCTGGCGCGTGCGCGGTAGAATCGGCGAATGGGTATCAGTAACGCACACAATCTACGCTCCCCTGCCGTGGAGACGGTTCGGCCCTATGGCCTGCGCGTCAGCCTGCCCTCGGGGGACCCGTTCCGTAAGTTGCTCGGGCCCGAGTGGCACCGGCTCCACTGGTACGCCACCCCGCAGGAGCGCGATCGGGACATGGTTGAGATGAGCCGCCGGCACGAGTATTCGCGCGCCTCGGATGCACCGTCGCTGCGCTTCGAGAAGATCGAAAATCTGGCCGAAAGCCGCGGGCTTTAGTCAGTGCCCAGCCCGTTACTGGCCGGGCCGTTACTGGTCGGACCGTTGCTGAAGGTGCGTCCCAGGAACAGATAGAACGCCTGCCGGCCGTGCTCTTCGTAGCCGGTCGCCAGGTAGATCGGGCCCAGGAAGGTGTCGATGCCCAGAAAGATGCTGGCGTCCTTGCGGCTGTTCGACCAGTTGATATCGCCAAGCTTCTGGAACACATTCCCGGCCTCGAACGACACCCCGACGTAGGTCGGAAAATCAAACGGTCCATCGCCACCGCGGCCGATCTTGCGAAACAGCAACAACCTGGCGATCGCGTACTGCGGTCCGGCCAGCGAATCCGCCGCGAGTCCCGACAGATTGAAGAGCCCGCCCAGCTGATACTGGGTGCGCACATCCGTCGGATTGGTCTGATTGAACGTCGCGCCGGCCGAGGTCCAGAGAATTGCGGTTTCGCGCCCGAAGGTACCGGCGGCCAACCAGTTCAAGGACAACCGGTCAAAGGGCTTGTCGCTGCCGACCTCGTAGCGCTCGCTGTTCCATTCCATGCTCGCCAGTTGGCCATTGTGCGGAAAGCGCACATCATCGAGTTGATCCACTGAGAAGCGCGCAAAGTACCCGTTCGCGTTGAATGCCGTTGGGGATTGCGGTTCCCCGACCAGCACCGACGTTCCACCCTGCTCGTGATACGCGCCAAAGCGCAATTCGCCGATATTCTCCAGTTCGCGACCAAAGTCCACGCCGCTGCGGAAGGTATGCACGCGAAACTCCTCCAGACGATTCTGATTGGAGTCGACCAGCGGTTCATTCACGTCATCGAATTCGGTATGCGGATCGAAAAAGTACGCGGAAGTCTGCTGCAGCGGCAGGTACAGCTCGGTGTAGATATGCGGCGAAGTGCCGGTCTGCAGGTCCCAGACCCATTCCCCACCCGTTCGGGTGATATCTCCCATCACCAGCCGCGCACCCGCGTTGTAGGTGGCGTTGCCCTTGAAGTCATCCTGCAATCCAAGACCGAAGCGCACGTAGTCCGGGCCCCAGGAGTTCGGCTGGGCGGAGATCAGCAGACCATGCTGGTCGTTGTCGGTGACCACCTGGTAATCGAGGCCTTCGAGTTTTCCGCGGCCATAGTAGTCGGTGATGGTACGTTCGACGGCCTTGGGGTCGAGTTGCTCACCGGCGAATTTTCCGAACAGCGCGGTTAACGCATCGACATACGGCGCCGAGCTCGGATCCACCTTCACGTAGTCGATGCGCGGCAGACCGCGCCGCACCGCCGCGCGATCCGCCTCGTAGCGTGCATAGTCATCGGGACTCAGCGCCAGCTGGCTCAATCGCTGGCTTACGTCCTGCGCCGCATTGGCGCCCGCCGCCATTGCCCTGGGCACAATGCCGAAATCAAAGGACGATGCGTTGCCCATGATCGGACTGATCAGGATGTCCGACTGTGCCAGGGTTTGCAGCTGCCGCGTGGCATCGCGCCGGATCAGGATGGACAGCATCTGGTTGGAAATTGCCGTCGCACTGCCGAGCCGATCGCGCGAATACAACGGCGCACCGACGTCCACGACGATCAGGATATCCACATCCATGGTGCGCGCGACATCGATGGGCAGATTGTCGGCGACGCCGCCGTCGACCAGTACCCGTCCTTCGCGCTCCACGGGTACGAACAAGCCCGGTGCGGACAGGCTCGCGCGCATTGCCGAGGCCAGATCGCCATCCTTCATCACCACGGCCTCACCCGTCGCGAGGTCCGTGGCAACCGCGCGAAAGCGGGTCGGCAGGCTGTCGAAGGAGTTGATCGTCGCCACCGGCACGGTCAGCCGGCGCAACAGCATCTCCAGGCTTTGGCCTTTGATCAGTCCCTTTGGCAGCTGGAACGACCAGTTACGCACGCCCAATGGGAAATTGACCAGGAAGCTCTCGTCTTCCTCCTTGCGGCGGTACGTCAGCTCATTGCGTGGCGGCCGATCACGAAAGGCGTCCTGCCAGTTCAAGGAATTGGCGACCGTGGCGATCTCGTCCGCCGACAGACCACTGGCGTACAGCCCGCCCACCACCGCGCCCATGCTCGTTCCCGCAATGGCGTCGATCGGTATGTGCAGCTGATCCAGAATTTTGAGCACGCCGATATGCGCCGCGCCGCGGGCGCCACCGCCGGACAACACCAGGCCTATGCGGGGGCGATGCCGGGCGGTCGGCGCAGCGGGCGCCGGGTCGGCCGCAACCGCGGCGCCCGCGAGCCCCAGCAGCACCACGGCACTGGCCAAAGCACTGGCAAGGAGGGTAGCGCGGCGGCTTAAGGTCAGGCCGGTGGTCCGGAGGTTGCGGTTCACCGCATAAGAATACCAGCACCGGCGGCAAGAACGACTGGACAATCACGGGCTTACGGCGCACGGGTGGAGATCATCGGCAGCCGCCAGTAAGCTTGCAACCACCGTAATTGACAAAGAACCGAATGGGCTACCTGTTCATTGCACTTCCGATCATCGTTCAGGCGCTGCTGATCATCCATGTCATCAAGACCGGCCGGAACACCATCTGGATCTGGGTCATCGCCTTGCTGTCCATTGCCGGGATCCTGGCCTACGTGGTCGTCGAGCTGATTCCGGAATTGATGCGCAGCCGGACGCTGCTGCGGACGGGACGTAACGTGAAGCGGGCATTGGACCCGGAAGCACAACTGCGCCGACTGCAGGATGAGGCGCAGGTTACGCAGAATGTCGCCAGCAGCCAGCGTTATGCCGAAGAGCTGTTGCGCCATGACCGCTTTCAGGACGCCGCTGCCGTCTACCGCAAGATCCTCACCGGCCTGTACGAGCATGATCCGGATCTGATGCTGGGGCTGGCGCGGGCGCAGTTCGGTGGCGGGGATCCGTCCGCCGCGCGGGCGACGCTGGACGAGGCCATCCGGTTGAATCCCCAGTTCCGCTCGCCCGAGGGCCATCTGCTCTACGCCCGCGCGCTGGAGGCCGAAGGCAATGCGGAAAAGGCGCTGGCGGAATACCAGGTCCTGTCGACTTCCTACCCCGGCGCCGAAGCCGCCGTACGTTTTGCGCAACTGCTGAAGCTGCAGGGGCGCGTCGAGGAGTCGCGGACCGTCGCCAAGGAGCTGCTGGAGCAGGCGCGAATCGCCCCGGCGCATTACCGTAGGGCCCAACGCGACTGGCTGGACAGCGCCCAGCGTCTGGCGCTCGGTCGTTAGCTGCGCGCGCGGCGCAGGCCCGCGCGTTGCCCCACCCAGATCGCCATCAGCAGCAGTAGCGACCAAAGCGCAAATCCGCCACCCCCACCGCCTCCACGTGATCCGGTAACAGTAACCGCGTTACTCACCGGCACGACCAGCGTGACGACACTGCTTGCCGTCACGGTCGAATCCGCATCGGCCACCGCCGTGATGGTTTCCGATGCGGTAGCGGGCATGACGGACGGCGCCGTGAACACCCCGTCACTGCTGATCGTGCCGACCGTTGTGTTACCGCCAGGGATGCCGTTGACCTGCCAGCTGACCACCGAGTCCGTGGTGTTGGCCGTGGATGCGGACAGGCTCAACGTGCCCGAACCCACGGTCACCTGCGAGGTCAGCGGACATACGGCCACCTCAACCACAGGGGGGGCGGAGGAACAATTGCGCGTGGCCGCCGCGCTGGGCGCCGTCGAGACCGCACCGGTCGGACTGAGCACGGCGGTGGCGACATCCGTCCGTCCCGCATCATCCGTCACCGTCAGTTGCACCGTGGCCAGCCCACACGAGGGCAGCGGAACACTGGCCGTCGCGGTGCCGGCGCCCTGCGGATTCACCGTGACGCCACTGATCGGGCTCCACTGATAGGCCGTCAGAGTGTGGTTCAGTGCGGCGGCGCTGCCCGTCGCGCTCAGCGTCGCGATGCCGTTGGCAGTGCCGATCGCGACCGCCGCGATCGGTCGCAGCGCCGCGGCAACCGCGGCGCGCGCGTTGGCCATTCCGGCACCACAGGTCTTGCCATCCAGGGTGCACACGCACTCGGCATTCTGCACATCACTGTCGCCGGTCGGGACATGACACAGCGGCGGTTGCGGGGTCTCGCCGGCTGACACCTGTGGGAAAGGCTGGGCACCCTCCTGCAGGCGGGCCGTCATCTGGCAGCTGTTCAGGTTCGGATTGACGCTCGCCATCAAGGCCGCGATGCCGCTGACCATGGGCGCCGAGAAGCTGGTGCCGAGATTCGCGTTGGCGTACATATCGGTATAGGTGTTGGTCTGCGGTACCGTCGTGCCGCTGTTCACGGTGGTCAGCATCGAATACAGGCATGCCGAGCCCGCCGTGGTATTCACGCAATTGCCGGCCGGTGCACTCAGGGCAACCTCCGGCCCCAAGCTGCTGTAG
>DATHOA010000345.1:0-7854 GCA_035485475.1 Steroidobacteraceae bacterium
AATTCACGATGTCGGAAATCCGGGAAATGGATGAGGCG
The DNA here is from genome assembly GCA_035485475.1 of Steroidobacteraceae bacterium. Taxonomy (GTDB): domain Bacteria; phylum Pseudomonadota; class Gammaproteobacteria; order Steroidobacterales; family Steroidobacteraceae; genus DAIDKA01. The sequence goes on from DATHOA010000345.1 coordinate 39, forward strand.
CTGGCCGACCAGCTGGCCCTGTGGCCGCACTTCCGCAAGGCCACCGAACTGGACGGGGTGTTCGCGAATTACTGCACCCGCTGTGGTGAACCGCAGGACGACAGGCTCCTGCACTCTCAGCCCGAGCAGCCCTTCTTCGATGTTCCCACGGCAATTGTCTCAGGTGAGGTCACCTACACTCCGCTGATTGGAACGATCCGCCTGAGCGGCGCTGAGCACTTTCTGGTCGACTGAGGGAATGTCCATCGATCTCGTCGAACTGAACGTTGCCCGGGCGCACACGGCGCTGAGCGAGCGCCGGATTACCGCCGAGGAGTTGACGGCGGCCTTCATGGCACGCATCGATGCCATCAATCCCCTCTGCAACGCGATCATCTTCCTGAATCCCGATGCGATCGCGCATGCGCGCGAAATCGATCGGCGCACAGCCGCGGGCGAGACTCTCGGACCGCTGGCCGGCATTCCGGTCGTCATCAAGGACACCATGGACATGGTGGGCATTCCGACTACGGGAGGCTGGTCACGTCTGTACAGCCGCACCGGCGGGATCGATTTGCTCCCGGAAACGGACGCGCCGGTCGTGGCGCGACTGCGCCAGGCGGGCGCCATCATCCTGGGCAAGACCAATGTGCCGGTTCTGAGCCACTCCGGTAGTCACGCCAATGACAGCTGGGCCGGACCCACTCGAAATCCGGCCGGACTTCAATTCCTTCCGGGCGGCAGTAGCGCGGGCACAGCGGCTGCGGTTTGCGCGAGCCTCGCGGTGCTGGGCCTGGGGGCGGAAACCGGCGGGTCGATCCAGAATCCCGCATCCGCGCAGGCATTGGTTGGTGTCAAACCCACTTTCGGATTGGTGCCGATGGCGGGCGTCATGCCGCTTTCGGGCCTTCGCGATGTCGTGGGCCCCATTGCGCGCTGCGTCCATGATGCCGCGGTCACGCTGGATGTGCTGGCAGGACCAGGCAATGGCTATGCGGCGGCGCTGCGGTCGCACGCACTGAGCGGCAAGCGGCTCGGGCTTTACGGGCCGGGATGGCGCGATCAACCCCTGTCGCACGAGGCCGTGCAACTGTACGGACGCGCCCGGCGGGAATTGCAGATCCTGGGCGCGCAACTCATCGAAGATCCCTTCGACGGCTCAGGTTTCGCGAAGCTGCGCAGGACCACGCCCCCGCTGTCCGAGGAAGACGCGCGGGGCCTGGAGTCGCTCCCGTATGACCTGCAGCAGTATCTGCAACGCCTGGGGCCCAGCGCGGCGCTGCGCAATTTTGCCGATTTCGCGAAAGCCACGGCGCTGCAGGACGTTTTCGCGCCAACCGGCGTGCTCGGCTACATGCACGACGTGCCGCACTTTGCCGAATGCCTTGCGGACCCGGAGCGCCCGCCGGATCTCTGCGACTTCCTCGCGCTGCGGGAGGCTTATCTTGAAAGCATCGATGCGGTGTTCGCTGCGGCCCAGCTGAATGCGCTGGTGTTCCCGCAGATGCGGGCCGAATTGCCGTCTCTGCAGAGCGGGCAAATCATTCAGGAAACCACGGTCAGTGAAATCAACATTGCAGGCGTACCCGGAGTCACCGTACCGGCGGGGTATTACGAGTCGGGTGCACCGTTCAACCTGATATTCGTCGGCCGGCAATGGAGCGAAGCTGAACTGCTGGGCTTTGCCTACGCTTACGAATTGGCCACGCGGCATCGGCGCCCACCAATATTTAACCAAACTGGAATGTGAGCGCGCGCTTACGCCCGCCAGCGCCGATTGCCGGCTGATCAAAGCATGGCTTTGCACGCACACTACCGCTTTGAACGAGGCCAAGCTTATGAGCGATGAACGCACCGAGGAATTCTCCGAGCCGCGGCTGAACATAAAACTTGCCGTTTCGGACGATAAGCGCAGCACCGATGCCCCGCAGAATGCCGCGACACCTGGCAACGCGAAGCGCGATGACGCTGACAAGCGCGTTGAGTCAAAGGCTCCCCTCAATGAGACGAAGGTTCGCATGCGCAGTCGCTTGCCTGCTCTCGAAGACGACGGCGACGTCGCAGTGGAGAAAGAGCACCTCGTTACCCGGGATGGCAAAGCGGATCTGCTGTTTATGGGAGTGCTGCTGGCTTCCGCAGCGCCGACATCGGCGCCGAAAGGGGATTGGCAGGAGTATCGGATTTACCATACGAACGGCGCCAAGCATGTGTTCTCGAGGGTGACTCGGAAGGTTCGCGAGGGCGAGGCCGACACTTATGAAGCGGATGTCTTCGACCCTTCACCCTCCTCGGTGCCCTCGCAGCTGCTCCGGGGTGCCCGCGAAATCGCGCGCGCACGACCGGTGACATGGATGGATGCAGCGGTCTCCTTCTTCGGATACGACCCGCTGGCCAAGGCGCTGTATCGAAAGCTCAGTGTGCGCTTCGAAGAACAGATTACTTAGTCGACAAGGCGCGGGCTTGAATCCCCGTGTGGCGACCCCAATGGTTCGAAATTGGATATGCGTCGGCGTGCTCGCGTAATGTTTATCGTATTTTCGAGCCTGTATCTGCTCCCCCTGCTGATCTCGGCGGGTCTCTATTACTTCAACGGCCGGAACGTCAACTGGCGCTCGGCCGACCGCTCGAGCGCGCAACTCCTGCAGTCTCCCGAAAAGATGCGGTCGGCTGTCGTGCGGGTGTTCTCGGCGCGCACGGTAAGCTGGCGCGGCATTATCGCCAGCCACAGTTGGATCGTGATCAAGGATCCAGGCGCGCCCCGCTACGAGCGCTTCGACTATACGGCCTGGGGCCTGCCGATCTGGAAGGATCGATTCGTGCCGGACGGCCGCTGGTTTGGTAGCGCCCCCGAGGTCATATTCGCGGCCGATGGCGCAGCCGCGGCACCCATGATTCCGCAGATTCGGGCATTCATTCGCAATTACCGCTATTCAAATCCAGGGGACTATCGGTTATGGCCGGGACCCAATTCGAACACCTTTGTCGCGGCCATCATGCAGGCCGTGCCGGGCATGCGCGCCTCCTTGCCGCCCACGGCCATCGGCAAGGATTTTCCGTATGACGGCCGCTGGTTCGGCCTCACGCCGTCCAAGACCGGCATCCGCATCAACCTCGGGGGCTACGCCGGTATCACCGTAGGGTGGTACGAAGGCCTCGAGGTGAACTTACTGGGCTTGGTAGCGGGCCTCGATATCCGCCGACCCGCACTGAAATTGTCGGGTCTGGGGCGGATCGGTATCCCGTCACATGCGCATGCTTGCGCTTAAGGGCTGGTCCATTTTTTGAGCCATGCCTCGACGGTGCGATGCCATTCGAGGCTGTTGCGCGGCTTCAGTACCCAGTGATTCTCATCGGGAAAGGTCAAAAACTGGCTCGGCACCCCGCGCCGCTGCAGTGCCGTGAACGCGCCGAGTCCCTGGCTTAGCGGAATGCGGTAGTCCTTGGCGCTGTGGATGATGAGCATCGGCACCTTCCAATCCCCGACATGCGTAATCGGGTTGAAGCGCTCGTAGTTCTGCGGCTGCTGCCACGGCGTGCCGCCCTGTTCGACCTCCTCGAACCACAGTTCTTCCGTCGCGTAGTACATCATCCGGGCATCGAAAACGCCGTCGTGGCTGATGAGACAACGCCAGGGGCCGGACTGCGGGGTCGGCCAATTACCAGCGATCCAGTTGATCATGAAGCCGCCGTAGCTGGCACCCAGTGCACAGGCGCGGTCCGCGGCCAGAAAGGGAAACTGCGCGAGCGCTGCCGCCCAGCCTTTCTGCAGATCCTCCAGCGGTCGGTCGCCCCAGTGACCGGAAATCGCATCCGTGAACGCCTGCCCATATCCGGTTGAGCCGTGGAAATCGACCTCGACCACGGCGAATCCGGCGCCGGCATAGGTCTGCGGATTCCAACGGTAGTGGAACTCATTGGTCGAGGAACCCTGCGGGCCACCATGGATCACAAAAGCGACGGGGTATTTGTGACCCGGCTCAAAGCCAACGGGCTTGACGACGTAGCCGTGCACCGTGTCGCCGTTCCAACCCTTGAAGGTAAATGCTTCGAAGTCACCGAACCCGACATCCTTCAAGCGCGCGGCATTGAGATCGGTGAGACGCTGCTCGGAGCCGTGCCCGACCAGGTACAGCTCCCCGGGCGATTTGAATGAATCCCGCGCGATGACCGTCACCGTGCCGGCACGCGAAAAGTCGCTCACGTTGCCGCCGGCGGCCACCTTTGTCGCGCGCCCCGTCGCAATATCGATGGCAAACAGCGGATGCTCGCCCACATCGTCGGCCAGCGTGTACAGGGTCTTGCCATCAGCCGAGAGCTGCAGTGGCCCGGGACTGCGGTCCCAGTTCGGGTCGATTTCGCGCCTGGCGCCCGTGGCCAGATCGAGCTCCATGATGCCGAAGCGATCGGACTCGTGTTGGGGTCGCTTCATGGCCAGGTAGAAAAGTTTGCGGCCGTCGGCCGATGGTAACGGATACCCATCCCACGCGATATTGTCTGCCGTGAGATTGCGCGGCGGGGCACTCCCATCAACCGGGACCCCATACACATCGAAGTTCGTCGACCACGGTTCGCTGGTTCCCGCGATGCGTACGTCGAAATAGACCGACTTGCTGTCGGGAGCGAAGGCGTATTCGGATTCGTCGCCGTCCGGCTTCGAGGGTACGTCGCCATCGATGTTGCGGGTCAGCAGCCGCGGCTCCGCGCTCACTGTGCCGTCCGCCGCAAGATCCGCAATGAACAGCTGCAGGCGGGTGCCGTCGGACCACATATCCCAATGGCGTACGAACAGCCGGTCATAGACCATGCCGGATTCCTTGGACGCGGTCCGATCGGCAAGTCGCTGCTTGGTGCAGGCCAGATCGGCGCAGTCCGTGAACACGGCCAACGACAGCGCCAGCCGCTTACCATCCGGTGCCAGCCGGTAACTGCCCACGTCCATTGGCAGATGCGTGACCTGGCGCGCCTCGCCAAGACCTGTGGCAAGACTCCACACCTGGTCACTGCCGGAGCGATTGGATAAGAAATACAAGGTTTTACCGTCGGGAGACCAGCGCGCCGACCAGGCATTTGAACCGGTCGCGGTCAGTCGCTGCGGCTGCGCAGCCTTGTCCGTGAGATCGAGCTTCCAGATGCTTTTCAGGCCACGGTTGCCCTCGAAGTCCGTTTGCCGAAGCGTGAAGGCGACACTGCGGCCATCGGGCGCCAGCCGCGGCTCGGAGACCCGATCGAGCATGACCAGGTCATTGGCGGTGAACGGGCGCGCCAACACCTGCAAGGACATCAGGGTCAAAGAAACGGCCAAAAAAACCGAGGGAATTCTCACGTAGCTCTCCGACTGGGGCCTGGGCGTATGCCGCTTCCGGCGCACATTACAGCCACCGCCAAGTCAAAAGCGATAGTCACACCTATTTTTGCGGTGCATGTCGATCTGCACCGGCCTGATTCGTCGGGCAAGGAAGGCGAGACAATTCATGGCAAGGGTGCCTGGCTCTCGCCGGGAGGAACTGCCGATGCGCTTTATGTATTTGGTGACATCCGAACGTGCGGCGGCGCCCACCCCGGAGCTCCTGAAGGCGATGCACGCGCTCGCAGATCGAGAAATCAAGGCGGGCCGCATGCTGGATTCAGGGGGCTTGACACCATTGGCCGCGGGCGCGCACGTGAGCGTCAAGGATGGGGAGCTGCGCATCCTTGATGGCCCATTCGTGGAGACCAAGGAGGTCGTTGGCGGCTATGCCATATTCGAACTTGCGGGCAAGGAAGAGGCCGTGGCGATGGCCGTCGAGTTCATGCAGCTGCACAGGGATTGCATGCCCGGCTGGCAGGGGACGTGCGAGGTGCGTTCGTTCGCAGGATTTGCGGGGACTTAAGCGCGCCCGTGCTAAGAAAAATATAGGAAATCCGGAAGGTTACATCGGGCTAGGCACCTACAGGCCAGTCCGGGTGCGGTCGCTATGCTACGGCCATCATGGATCATCCGGTGAACCGTCTGGCGGCAACTGCGCTGCTCGGCATGCTGATCGCCGGCGCGGCGGGATGCAGCCCAAAGGTGGGCACAGTCATTTGTTCGGTGCCCAAGGATAAGAGTGGGGGGCCGGCCACCGCTGTTGTTTCCAAGCGGCCGGACCTTACCGGCAGTACCCGACTCGGCAAGGCATCCTTTTATGCCTCGAGTTTCTACCGCCGGAAAATGGCGGATGGCAACCGAATGGATCCGCACGGCTCCAACGCGGCCAGCAAGACTTTGCCGCTGGGCACCACGGCGCGGGTCACCAATCTGGAAACGGGCCAAAGTGCGATCGTCCATATTGAGGACCGCGGACCTTACGTGAAGGGCCGCCAGGTGGATTTATCGCCTGCCACTGCCCGCGATATCGGCATCACGCACCGCATGGGTGTCGCTACCGTGAAGGTTGCCCCCATTACGGTCCCGCTGCCTGATGGTACGACCAAGGCCGGCGCAGGATTCATACGAACCGTTTGCCGAGTCTCTCAGCCTCAAAGTGCACCCACACGCTCTCAGTGACGCAACGTCCGGGCCTTGAGTCCTTGGTCGATGTCCACGTAGCGCCAGAAATCCGCCCGCACGAACGGCCAGTGCCGGTAGTAGCGCACCCACGGATATGCCATGTCGATCACGTAGCGGTGCGCGATGAATTTCATCGGCGCATACGCGATGAGCAATGCGTTCATCTGGCGCAGCAGCTGCAGCCGTTCCGGACCGTCCGGGATCTGGTTCTGCTTCAGATACATCTCATCGTAGGCCGCCAGCTTGAAGCGCGACAGGTTGTCCGCGCCCGCCGCGGGCCCGTACCCCATCCTCAGGGTGTCCGAGGGATCGGGTCCGGTGGCGCTCTCGCCCAGTGACCAGCTCATGTAGCTGCCGGCGCGCGCGGCCTTGAACTGGTCGGGAAACTTGGCGACTTTGAAGCGGCAGTGGATGTCGAGCGCATCCAGCGTCTTCTGGTAAATCTCATCCCAGATACGACTGCGCTGATCGGGCTCCGTCGAGATTTCGATCACCAGCGGCGAACCATCCGGATTGTCGCGCCAGCGCGTGCCATGGCGCGGCACGTAGCCGTACTGGTCCAGCAGCGCCTTGGCGCGTGCGACCGAGGTCAGGCCATTCTCGGTGCGCAGCTTGGGATCGTAGCCGTATACCCCGGGCATGCTGATCGCCTGCGCCGGGAAGGCCTGGAACTTGTAGTAGGTGCGGATGATCTCGGCGGTGTCGAAGCCGAGGTTGATGGCACGGCGCAGCGCGACCTTCTGCGGCGTATAGCCACCGATCACGGGATTGTCCATGCTGTACAGCACGACGGTCACATCGATCTGCGGCACACGTTCGACCTGGATGTGTTTCTTGGCCATGTTGGGCGCAGATTTGCCGTTTGGCAGCGCCAGATCTGCCATGTCGCGTGGCATGGAGTCGAGGAAATCGGCTTCGCCGTTCAGAAAGGACAGCCAGCGCGGCTGGCTTTCCTCGATGATCGAGATCTCGACCCGATCGATCAGCGGCAGGCGCTTGCCGTTAAGTTCCCGGGCGATCTGCTGCGCGCTGGCATCGCTGGGATCAGGCGTGACGTGGAAGATGTCCGTGCGGTAATCCGGGTTGCGCTCCAGCACGATGAACGAGGAGCGGCGCCATTCGACCAGGTGGAAAGGACCGGTACCGACCGGATGCGCCATGATGCCATCGCCGTACTTTTCCACGACCTCGCGCGCCACGGCGCCCATGATGCTGCCGTCAGCAAGGTTCTGCAGAAAGCGTGGCGCGGGTGTGCTGAGCGTGATCTGGAAGGTATAGCGGTCGAGCGCCTTCAGGCCCTCGACGGCG
>DATHOA010000346.1:0-8020 GCA_035485475.1 Steroidobacteraceae bacterium
AGAACGAGATGCTGTGGATGTCGCTCTACTTCACGCTCGGAGTGTGGAGCAGTGTCTCGCTTGTTTACGCATCCATCATCCTCGGGGCGCAACCCAATTGATGCGGCGGGTACGCGAGATAATCCAGCCGAGACGTCAGTCCTCCCGTATTTCTGTGAAGGAGGCGCTCAGGTAATCCAGCAGGGCCCGAACCGAAGGCAACAGGCCGCGCTTGGACGGGTACACCGCATGAACGACGTGGCGCCTGGGGGCCCAGCCAGGCAGCACGTGCATCAGCTTTCCTTCGCGGATTTCATCGCTGACCATCAGCAGCGGCAGGTGCACAATGCCGACGCCTGCGATTGCCGCTCTCCTCAGCGCGATCATGTCGTCGCTAACCAATCGCGGCTGATGCCGGATGTCGGCCTGCGCGCCACTCGCGCCCTCCAGTTTCCAGATGTGCTCCTGCCGCGGTGGCCCGAGGTCCAGGCTTGGCAGACCGTTCAAGTCCGCCGGTACTCGGATCGATCCTGCTCTCTTGACCAAGTCCGGGCTCGCCACCAGCGCATGCCCTCGTTGCGCCAAAATTTTCAGCATCAGATCGCTGCCCTCGATCGGCAGGGGGCGGGCGCGGATGGCCACATCGATGCCTTCGGCGATGAGGTCGACCCGCCGATTGGTGGCCTCCAGATGAATCACCACGTTCGGATGCCGAACCATGAAGCCGGCAAGCATGGCGCTGACCCTGGCATGCAGTAAGGCCACGGGACAAGTCAGGCGCACAGTGCCGCTGGGCTCGGCGCGGGTGTGCTCGACGGCAGCCTGGGCGGCGTCGGCCTCTACCAGCATGGCCTTGCAGTGGGCGTAATAGTTCTGACCTATCTCCGTCACCGAGAAGTGGCGCGTGGAGCGTTGAATCAGCCGCACCCCGAGACGCTCTTCCAGCAAGGCGATGCGACGGCTGAGCTTCGACTTCGGCTGGCTTAGGGCGCGTCCGGCCGGAGCGAAGCCGCCGTGTTCGACCACCTGTACGAAGTAGTAGAGATCATTGAGGTCCCGCATTGGGCCGCCATCGTTCCTTAAATGGAACGATGAGTCTACAAAACGCCATCTACCGACGCGAGCGTTCACGTCATATGGTCTAACGCACGAAGGCTCTGCCAGGGCCTCCCATCAGGAGAAAGCCGATGAAGAAGATTCTTGGCGTCTACACCGCTCCCGGCCGGCACTGGGTAGGCGACGGTTTTCCGGTGCGCTCCTTGTTCTCGTACAACAGCCACGGCCAGCATCTGAGCCCGTTCCTGCTGCTGGACCATGCCGGTCCGACCTCTTTCACACCGACCGCCGATCGGCGCGGCGTAGGCGAGCATCCACACCGCGGCTTCGAGACCGTCACCATCGTCTACCAGGGTGAGGTGCAGCACCGTGACTCCACCGGCGCCGGCGGCACGATCGGCCCAGGTGACGTGCAGTGGATGACGGCGGGCGCCGGCATCCTGCACGAGGAATTCCACTCGCCGGCTTTCGCCAAATCCGGCGGTGCGCTCGACATGGTGCAGCTGTGGGTCAACTTGCCGGCCAAGGACAAGATGGCCATTCCCTCTTACCAGACCCTGCTGCGCCCCGACATTCCGGTGATCGAGCTGCCCGAGAATTCCGGCAGCCTGCGCGTGATTGCCGGCAAGTATGCCGGGCAAACCGGCCCGGCGCGCACCTTCAGCGCGATGGACGTATGGGATCTGCGCCTGCTGCCAGGTCACAGCATCAACCTGCCATTCAGAGCCGGGCGCACCGCAGTGCTAGTGATCCTGCGCGCAGCGGTGCAGGTCAACGGCGGTGAAATCGCCCGCGAAGCGCAGGTGGTGTTGCTGGATCGCGAAGCCGGCGAAGTGCAGCTCGAAGCAGACAGCGATGCCGCCGTGCTCGTGCTAAGCGGCGAGCCGCTGAACGATCCCATTGTCGGCTACGGCCCCTTCGTGATGAACAGCGAAGCGCAGATTGCCGAAGCTTTCGAGGACTTCAACGCCGGCCGCTTCGGCCGGATCACCCCACAAACCAGATCTACAGCGAACTGAACCCCCAAGGAGTAACCCCATGAGCACACCCGCGAACTTCAACGACGCCAAGCCGATCATAGATCCGGCGAATGCAGCCATGCTGCTGATCGATCACCAGAGCGGCCTGTTTCAGACCATTCAGGACCTGCCGTTCACTGAGGTGAGAACCAACGCCACGACGCTCGCCAAGGTCGCCGCGCTGGCGAAGATCCCCGTCATCACTACCGCTTCGGTGCCGCAGGGACCCAATGGGCCTCTGATTCCTGAAATCCACCAATACGCACCCCACGCCAAGTACGTCGCTCGCCAGGGCGAGATCAACGCCTGGGATAACCCTGCGTTTGTTGCCGCGGTGAAGGCCACCGGCAAGAAGCAACTGATCATCGCCGGCACCATCACCAGCGTCTGCATGGCGTTCCCCAGCATTGCCGCCGTGCATGACGGCTACCAGGTGTTCGCGGTGCTGGACGCGTCCGGCACCTACTCCAAGATGGCACAGGAAATCACCCTGGCGCGCGTGCTGCAAGCCGGCGTGGTGCCGATGGACACCGCGGCGGTCTGCTCCGAAATCCAGAAAACCTGGAACCGCGACGACGCCGGGCAGTGGGCCGAAGCATACGCTGCGCTGTTTCCGTCCTACCAGCTTCTGATCGAAAGCTATGGCAAGGCGCAGGAAGTCGTCACCAGGCACGAAACACTCGACTCGCAGCGCCAATGACTACGATGTTCGCGTAGACGGGGTAACTCTCGTCTACGCGTCTGGTCCGCAAAAAAATAAGTCTCAAGCTGTGCCTTTCACTGCTAACTTGGGCGGGTGGCGCTCAACGCAACCGTTTACAGCTTCGAGATCAACCTCAGCGACCTGGATCGCAACGTCTGCCAGGCGCTTGCGTTTCGGGTTGCCCAGCATCCGTCCGAGACGGACGCGTACCTGATGACCCGCGTGCTGGCTTACTGCCTGGAGTATCGCGAAGGCCTCAGCTTCTCCAAGGGCGGGCTCTCCGACCCGGATGCACCCGCGCTCGCTGTGCATGACCTGACCGGCGCGCTGCGCCGCTGGATCGAAGTCGGGCTGCCCGAACCGGCGCGGCTGCATCGCGCCAGCAAGGCTTCGCCCGAAGTCGCGGTCTATTCACATAAGGATGTGGATACGCTGCTCGCGCGCCTGGTGACGGAGAAAGTCCATCGCGCCAACGACATCCAGATCAATACATTTGATCGCGACATGATCGCCTCGCTCACGGCCCGACTGACTCGCCGCATGATTTTCGATCTGGTCATCACCGAGCGCCAGATCTACCTTTCACTCGGCGCCGAAACGATCAGTGGCAGCCTGGTGCGTCATAGCGTTGGGCCGGAATAGGCCCGCGAACCGGCTAGACCGCTAGCCGGCCACGGAACCCCCTGCCGGCATAGTAGGATTCCGCGCCGTTGTGATACACAAAAACGGTGTCGAAGCGGCGATCGCAAAAGATGGCCCCACCGAGTTTTCTGATGGCAGCAGGGGTTTTCACCCAGCTCGAGGATTTCGCATCGAATGTGCCCAGCCTCTGCAACTGCCGGTATTGCTCCTCCGTTAACAGCTCAATTCCCATGGCACCGGCCATATCAACGGCGTTGTCCCTGGGCTTATTTGTTTTCCGTGACGCCAGTGCTTCACCGTCGTAGCAAAGGCTTCGGCGGCCTTCCGGACTCTCTGCCGAACAGTCATAAACAATGAATTCGTCGGTCTTCTGCTCGTATCCCACCACGTCCGGTTCTCCGCCCGTTGCCTCCATTTCACTCAGTGACCGGAGTTTGTGCGCATTCTCCTGCAACTTTACCTGTACCCGAGCCCATTCAAGGCCCTTATGGCGGTGCATGTTTTTCTCAAAGCGGGCTTTCATTGCCGCGAGCAACTGTTCTGTGTTGTTGACCAATCGCCGTATCCCTTAATCAGGTCTTTTGAGCCGCCCGCGGCGGCCAGGCAGGCGGTTCGATACCGAATTGCCTGGCGTACTCGGCGTTCAGCCGCTGCCACCCGACGAACTTCATGGCATCGCCACCCGCGAGACGACCGATGGGAGTTCCGCTGAGAAGGTGCTCCAGAACATCGAAGGCGATGTGCCACCCTGCCGCACCCATCGAGACGAAGCGGCGATCGATCCTGGCCCACAGCATCAGGCGCGTGCCCGCGCCGCAGGCCTCGAGCTCCCAACGCAGATCGCCGTACTCAAGCGCCCTGGGGGCTTCGGCGCGCGTCACCTTTGTGTCGATCGGAGTGCCCGTTCCCACCCATGTAAGTTTCACCGTTCCGACGGCACCCAAGCTGCCATCCGCTATGAACGGAGCCCATTCGCGCAATTGCGCCGGGTCGATGAGCGCCTGCCAGACCTTGTCCGGCGCGTGGCGCAACTCGCGCACGAGCGTGAGCGTCCACTTCTCGCCGTCCTTCTGTACCTGCGCCAGGTTAGCGGGGCCCGGTGCGTACGGTTCCGGTTGGGTCATCGTGAGGGCCCTACCCGCGTAGCAACTGCGTGAGCTGAATGAGATTACCGCAGGTGTCAGGCAGCTGCGCAATGATCGAGCCGCGCGTATCAGTGGGCGGCATCGTGAACCCTCCGCCGCGGGACTTGATGCGCTCGTAGTCGCCCTTGATGTTGTCGGTAAAGAAGTTGGCCGCGGGCTGGCTCTGCTGCAGGATCGCCTCCTGATAGGCTTTGGCCGCGGGGTTTGCATTCAAGGCCAGCTGAAGTTGCGTACCGTCCGGCTCCTCGGGCGAAACCACGGTCAGCCAGCGATAGGGCCCATTGCTGAAATCGGCCTTCTTGGCAAAACCCAGTACCTCCGTATAGAAGCGCAGGGCCTTGTTCAGATCGTCCACGTAAACGCTGGTCAATCTGATCTTCATGGCGTTTCTCCTTTCATGTTCGCGGTTTGGGCCGGGCCGGCTTCTTGCCGGGCCGCTTTTTCGTCGCTGTTGACCGCTCCATGCGGTCGAGATGGCGCTCGAGAGCATCCAGATGAACCGACCAGAAACGGCGGAATTGATCCAGCCAGGCATCGACCTCCTGAAACGGTTCAGGTTTCAGTCGATAGAGACGGCGCTGTGCAGCCACCGTGGACTCCACGAATCCGGCCTCGCGCAACACGCGCAGGTGCTTTGACACGGTCGGCTGCGGCATACGCAGTTGACGTTCGATCTCGCCTACCGACTGTTCGGCGCCGACCAGCAGGCTCAATATCGCGCGGCGGTTCGGCTCCGCAATGATCTCGAATACGGATGTCACTCAGATAATATACCCGACGCCGTATGTACGTGCAACTGCATATACGGGATTGGAAGGCACGCCGTCCGGCCGTCGAATCGGCTCAACTCTTGGTTGGCAGCTTGCCCCAGGCCGCGGCGAGCTTTGCGGCGAAGGTGTCGATGGTCTGCTGCGCGTCGGCCCAGGGATCCAGGGATGGCGAACCTGCTGGCAAAACATCCGCAAAGTTACGATAACTGACGTTGGCGAGCACTTGCTGCTTCGAATCGCGCAGTTCGCCCACGAGGTCTGCCCCGCCCAGGTACCGGGTGCGCGCGGGACTGAGGGACGGATCGTCGAGCTGTTGCTTCATCGTCGGGTGTGTGGGCATGACCTTGCGCACGGTCACTTTCAGCGTGAGCCCTTCGGGAAGCGGCGCGCGGCTCTCCTCTTTGGCAACGGCCGCCAGTATGTCCGAGCGCAGGACGCCGGCTTCTTTGGCGCCGTAGGTTCTCTGCAATATCGTCGTCACGCCTGGATCAAAGTCTACGGTAGCCTCCCGCGACGGCTGCGCAAATACCGCCTGAGCCAGCAACACACTGGCACCGAGTGCGACGCAGCCGATACGCAATTGATGATGCATAGTTCGCTCCCGCCAAGCCAACGCCGGCGTCCAATGGCCGTCGGACTTCGATATTACCAGCGACGCGTCAACCCGAGGTATACACCCGGCAGGAAGCTGGCGGCAATCGAGCCCACCACCAGCCATGCCATGGGAAAATTCAACAGCGCGCGAGCCGCGGTGATCCCGGCCACCGCCGAACCGATCGCCATCGCCGCAAACTGCGCCATCCAGGGCGCGAGCAGCGCGGCGGCGATGACGCCCGCGATGATCGTGCCGATCCGATAGGTGCGCCGCTTGCGCTGGTTGCGTTCCAAGTGATCGATGAACTGCGCCATGAAGTCCGAGTCGCCCACCGCTTGAGCCTGCTCGGCAAACAATCGCCTCAGAAGGGGATCCGGTTCGTCAATCATGGGCGCTCCTCAAGAAGGGGATCGATACGCCGACAGCAGCGCGCGGCAACGAGCCGTCGCACGCACTATATCGGATTTGACGGTCCCCACAGGCATGTGAGTAAGGGCAGCAATCTCCTGATGGGTCATACCTTCGTGATACGAAAGGACCAGGCACAGCCGCGCGCGGGGATGCAGAACGCTCAGCGCAGCGTCCAGGTCTATCGCGTCAGAGGGCGCCGGCAGGCTCGTTGGTTCGTGCGCCTCTTCGAGGCTGGTGAATTTCTCGCTACCGCGCTGGTGCCGAAGCCAGGCCGTGACGGCCACTTGGCGCAGCCACGCCCCAAACGCCCGCGCCGAGCGCAACCCTGCAATCGTTCTCCAGGCCTGCATGAAGGTTTCCTGCGCCAAGTCATCCGCCAGCGCCGCATCGCGGCACAGCCGACGTAGCAGGCTGCGAATGGACCCCTGGCGGCGCCGTACCAACTCCGCAAATGCATGTCGATCTCCGGCGCACGCCAGTGTCACGATGGATGCTTCTGCCGAACGTAGCGCTTCGGCAGACAGGTCGGATTTCACGCCTTTGGGTCCGCGGCGGAGGCTTCGCGACGCAGCATGCGCGCGACGATGAGGAATCCAACTCCGATGCATATGAAAAGAGCAGCGACGCCGAGCATTGGAATCAGCGCATCCCGACTCGTCGCGCCAATAAAGCCGGCGAAGACCGCGAATCCGACACCGTAGGCAACGATGAGGATGCCCGCCACGCGCGAGCCGCGCCCGGGCCGTGATGGTCCCGCGCCCGGCGTCGGCGCATCCGCGCGCGCAATCCTGTTGATCAATTCAACATCCAGCGTCATGCCCCGTTCCACCGCGAAACGCAGCAGATCCAATCTCGCCTGATGTTTCTTCTGCGATGAAATGATGAACACCACGAGCACGCCGGCAACGGCCAGCAGCACCGCGGCGACTGCGATCGCATTTCCCAAGGGTATCGAGTGCATGGCGAGCTTCCCGGGTTCTAACTGTGGTGGTATGGGGACAACGACAGAATAGGCTTATGGCGCCTGCCGCGTGGCGCGCGCTTCCGTGCCGTTGACGCGCACCACAAGTGTGCTCGCCGGTGCATCGAGCGGGCCTTCGAAGGTGTAGTGAACATCAAAGCCCCCCGGAAGGAAGAATCTGCGCGCAGTCTCGGCCAGAATTTCACTCTCACCCGGCAGCCCCGTCACGCGAGCGAATATTCTTGCTGCGTCGCGCCTGATCGTGACGATACGCCCGTCGGCGAGCTGGTAAGCGCCGACGAGGCGCTCCAGATCTGCAGGCGCGACCGCAATCGCCGTGCGAGTTGCGGCGACGGGTGGGAGCACCCAGGCGAACGCGGCGGGAACGAGCACGGGATAGTAGGAGATGTGGGTTCCTGCCGCGAAAACGTGCTGCTCGACAGTGAACGTCGAATTGGGCGCGCCCAGTGTGGCCGCGATCTGCTTCGCGCCCTCGAGCATGGTGGGCACCCGATTTCCGCCGACATCCTCGATCTGGCCGACCGCAATATAGACGCGCCGGCCGTTGCCGTTAGGGGCCGCCGCCGCCAGATCGGCGATCAGCTGCGGGTCGGCCCACACCGAGGGGCTGGCAATGATGTAGCCCGAAAAGGCTTCAGGCGATGTTGCGAGGACGTTGGCCGCGAACAGTCCCCCGAAGGAATGACCGAACAGGATGGCCTGGTGGGGATCGAGCGGA
>DATHOA010000347.1:0-3907 GCA_035485475.1 Steroidobacteraceae bacterium
TGCGAGTCAAGGTGCAAGACGAGAAGATCAGCGAGCTGGAGCTGGTCGCCGCGCGCAGCCGCGCGGAGGGGCTGAGCTTTACCATCGACACGTTGAATGCACCCAGTGAGGAAATGACCTTCGTGCCCCGCCCGTCGCAGCTGGCGACACGCGAGCAGGCGATCGAGATCGCCTTGCACTACCCGAAGGGCCTGAACTCGACTCAGACCTTCGCTTCGGTGGGTACGCCGTTCGCACCGAACGCCCGCCGCGTCGAGAACGGCGCGGTGATGGCAGGACCGGACTGCGTGTTCAGCCCCACCTGCAAGGACATCGCCACGCAATCCCTCGAGATCTTCAAGCGCCTCGGCCACGTCACAGTGCGTTCCATTTTCGTGGACGAGCGCATGGGCATCGTCGTGCTGCGCCTGTCCTGGAATGTGCGCGGTCCGGGTTCCGACAAGCTAACGACCTTCGAGCTGTTCAAGGTCTACGACGGACAGATCCACAAGGTTGAAGCATATATCCGCCTACTGCCGCCGGAACTCGAACTGGGTGGATGGCCGGTGACGGTCAGCCAGCCCTGAGGGCTTCCGTCCAAGGCACACGGCTTGTGGCGATATGCGGTCTGAGTAACGACCCTTACATCGTGGACGAGGCGATCGGCAGGGTTCGCCACGTGTACGTGGCCAGGTATTTCCGTCGGCATGGAATTGGGACGCAAATAATTGAATACATCGTCACCAAAGCCCGTGGACGCTTCACAACATTGAGACTGAAGACTGATAGCAATACGGCGTCTGACTTCTACGAGAAACTCGGCTTCCGCAAGACTGCGCATGGGTCCGCCTCGCATATATTGCCAATGGCTTCGGACCATATCGTTTAGAGTCGGCTTTCGCAGCCGGGCAGGGGCGCACGCGCTGGCTATGCCGGCGCCGTTGCAAGGTATGAAATGCTCGGCCCGTCACGGTTTCACATTACACTCAGTCGACATATGTGTCGAATACACGTAATGTACAATCATGTGGAATGACCGCCACGCCATCGAAATTTTCCACCTGCTGTTCCTGCGGGCCTTCGGTGCGCGGGTCGACAAAGTCCTCTTCGCCCTGAAGGGCGGCTGCAATCTGCGGTTCTTCTTGAAGAGCATCCGCTACTCCGAAGACATGGATCTGGACATCCAGAAAATGGCTGTTGGCACCCTGCAGAACAACGTGAACCGCCTGCTCGAGACGCCCGCCTTCGTGCAGGCGCTGCGAGCGCAGGGCATCGAATTGGCCAGGACCGCTCAACCGAAGCAAACCGGGACCACCCAGCGCTGGAAGCTGGGGCTGCGCATCCTCGAGTCCGGCACCGAGATACCGACCAAGATCGAGTTCTCGCGGCGCGGTCTGGATAGTGAGACCGCGGTGGAACCGGTGGACCCCGATATCATCCGCACGTACCGGCTTTATCCGATCATCGTGCAGCACTACAGTGTGCGTGCAGCATTTGCCCAGAAAGTTTCCGCACTGGCTCTGCGTGAGCAGGTCCAATCGCGCGACGTGTTCGACCTGAAGCTGTTGCTGGATGCCGGAGGCGCGAAGAAACCACTACTCCCGGCAGCAATCAAACATCTGGCCGCGGCCATCGAGAATGCCTTAGGCGTCGATTATGATGCCTTCGCCGGCCAGGTCCTCGCCTATCTGGAGCCGGAGTACCAGCAGTATTACGGCACCAAGAAGGCCTGGAACGACATTCAGGAGCAAGTCGTCAATGGTCTGGAGGCCTTGCGGCCATGAACCAGATCGAAGCCCTGCAGCGACTGCAAACTCTGGCCACCCCGGTCGTGGAATCGCGCGATGTGGCCGCGCTATTGCAGGTCTCCGCCAGCAACGCGACGACCATCTTGAGACGGCTTGGAGCCGAGGGGATGATCGTTCACTTGAGCCGTGGGCGATGGTTGGTCGACAAGAAGATAGACCGCCTTGCGCTGCCCGAGCTGATTTCGGCACCCCACCCGGCATACATCTCGCTGCAGTCGGCACTGTTTCATCATGGACTGATCGAGCAGATTCCCTCGGTTCTCTATGCCGTGACGCTGGCTCGGCCGCGCCAAATCCGGACTCCGATGGGCACCATCTCCTTCCATCGCATGCCGCCGCAGATCTTTACAGGCTTTGAACTATCCTCCGGGTCAGATGCCAAGATCGCGACTCCCGAAAAGGCGCTGTTCGACTTGCTCTATCTCGCGCCGGGACGATCGCGTCTGTTCTCGAAGCTGCCCGAACTCAGCATTCCGCGCGGCTTTCATTGGCCACGGCTGAAGAAATACATACAGCAGGTGAATTCCTCAGGGCGGCGAACCTATATCGCTGAACGGATTAGCGCGATTAGATCCGCCGCAGCGAAACCATGAACATAGTCCAAGCAATTGCGGATCGGCGCAACAATCCGCAGGCGGCGAATGCTCCAATGTGGCGCGCGATATTGAGCTGCGCCTCTGGGCCTCGCGAGCTGCACCCCATAGTGGCTGTTAAAATCACAGCATTAGTCGCTCAGGCAACATACACGGAGCATTAAGGGATGAGGGCATGGTTCTGACACGCAAGCTCGCAGCCGCCGTCATGGTCGCAGTTGTGCTGTGGTCGACTGGCGTTGCCGCCGAAGCACATGCACCGGCGTCGCACCCGGATGGCAGCACGCCGCTGCAGTGGGCGGTGTTCGAAGGCAACATCGCCGAGGTGAAGCGCCTGCTCGCGACGGGCGCCGATCCCAGGGTGATGAATGACTACGGCGTCGATGCGATGCAGCTTGCTGCGGACGCAAGCAACGCCGCGCTCCTCAAGCTGCTGCTGCAGGCCGGCGCGAATCCCAACTCTGCGAATCCGGACGGCGAGACCGTGCTGCACCTCGTGGCGCGCAGCGGCAATCTCGATGCCGCAAAACTGCTGGTGAATGCGGGCGCGCAGGTTGATCCGCGCGAGCGCTTCGGCGGGCAGACCCCTCTGATGTGGGCGACCGCCCGGCGCCATCCCGACCTCGTGCAGTTCCTCGCTTCGAAAGGAGCGGATGCGAATGCGCGTTCGGCCGTGCGCGACTACGCTCGCATCGTCACGGCCGAGAGCCGTGCCAAGCAACTCGACCGGGGCGGCTTCACGCCGCTGATGTACGCGGCGCGCGAGAACTGTCGCGAGTGCGTGCCGGTCCTGCTGAAGTACCACGCGGATGTGACCCTCCCCGATCCGTCCGGCCTGCCACCCTTGTCCATCGCCCTGATGAACGGCAACTGGGACCTCGCGAAGCGCCTGATCGAAGCGGGCTCCGACGTGAACCAGTGGGACATCTACGGACAGGGGCCGCTGAATGTCGCTATCGTGAACGAGACCGTGCGCGGCAACGGCAACCCGCTCGACCGGGACGTGCCGGACCGCACCACCCCCTACGAAGTGGTGAAAATGCTCGTGGAACGCGGCGCGAATCCGAATCAGCAGCTCTACTACCAAGCGGTGGGGCGCTCGATCCTTGGTGCTGACACAGGTCGTGGCACTACGCCGTTCCTCACTGCCTGCGCCAATGGTGACATCGAGATCGTAAAACTGCTGCTTGCCCACGGCGCCAATCCGAGGCTCGCCACGTCCGATGGCCAGGGTCCCATCATCCTCGCGACCACCGCGCGCACCGGCGGCACCGGCTTTCCTAATTCGCGTATCGCAGGTGTGGTGGCACCGCGGCGCGTGACTATCGATGACCTCGCAGAAGGACAGAAAGACGGCAAAGCTCCTCGAGACAATCCCACCGTCGAACTCATCAGGCTGCTCGCCGCGAGCGGCGCGGATGTGAATCTCGTGGCGAAGCGCCATTTCCTGCAGCGCACGCGCGGCGGCTCGGCACTTCACTACGCCACCCGAGCCGGCAACAAGGAAGCGATGGCGGCGCTGGTCGA
>DATHOA010000348.1:0-3502 GCA_035485475.1 Steroidobacteraceae bacterium
GTGCTGCGGGCCTATCATCTGCCACCGGGCATCGGCTACCCGGTGTTGCACGATGCGCTCAAGGCCGCTGGCTTCGTGATTTATGCCGGGCAGGGTGATCTATCGCGCACCTTGTTCCGGATTGCCACAATGGGGGAGATCACTCCCGAGGATATCCGGCGACTGCTGGAATGCTTCAAGGACTGTGCTCTAAGGACTGTGCCCTAAGGACTTGATATGACGCAGCGCCCCTTGAAATTGCTGTCTTCCATGGCCGCCCGCGAGGTACTGGCCGAATTGATCCGGGATTTCATGGCCCAGACCGGGCTGCCGGTGACCGCCGAGGCGGCCGGCGGTGTCGAGGTGGCCAAACGGATGCAGACCGGGGACGATGCCGACATTGTCGTGCTCGCGGACACGGCCATCGACAAGCTCATTGCCGCCGGGCAGCTGCGCGCCGGGCGGGTCGACCTGGTCAAATCCGGTGTCGCCATCGCGGTGCGCAGGGGTGCGTACCGCCCGGATATCAGCACGGAAGCGGCAGTGAAGGCCGCAGTATCCGCCGCCAGCTCGATCAGTTACTCGACCGGGCCGAGCGGGGTGTATCTGGAGAAGCTGTTCCAGCGCTGGGGCATATTTGAGGCCATCGAGCCGCGCATCGTGGTGCCGCCCCCGGGGATTCCGGTCGGCTCGCTGGTGGCCGGGGGCCAGGCGGCCCTGGGCTTTCAACAGCTCAGCGAACTGCTCAATGTGGCGGGCATTGATGTACTCGGGCCCTTGCCCGCGACGATTCAAACCATCACCACTTTTTCAGCCGGTATCAGCGCTCGCTGCGAGCGGCCGCAGCTCGCCGCGCAGCTGCTGAACTTCATGTGCCTGCCGGCGGCGACAGCCGTCAAACAGCTCTACGGTTTGGAGCCGGCCTGATCTGCGGCGAGCTTGTGGCTGGCGACGCCGCACACCCAATCAACGATCGCGAAAGTTTCCGGATCGGCGCTGGCCGGCTTCCAGCGCTCCGCGGCCAGGACGGTGCGGGTCGTCGTGCCCGCCGCACCCTTGGCTTCCGCGGCCGCGTACTCGGTACGGCTCAACGCCTGGAAGCGCCGTTCCTTGCAATCAAACGCACCCTCAACCACGGCAGAGCGGGCGCTGCCCGAGGGTTCCGAAGCGCTCCCGGCTTTCGGGTAGTACTCAAACAACAGGCGCGCCGCGATGTAGCCTGGTTGCTGGGCGAGGCTATCCACGTCCACCTGGATCGAATGGTTGCCGTGGCCGGTCTGCATGGCATAGGCCCATTGCTCGGCATGGGCGAGTGGTTGCAGCAGCAGGCTGGCCGCCATCGCGGCTGCGACCGAGAGGCCGATTTGTGGTGCCGTCATCGCAACTGGCTGTCCTTGCTGCCGCGGCGGTTATAGCCGCTGAAGCCTGCGGCGCTGGCATCGGCTGCCTGCTGACAGGTGAGGCACAACCGCACGCCCGGCACTGCCTGGCGTCGCGCTTCCGGTATCGCTGCCCCGCACTCGGCGCAATGGGTCAGAGCCGGCCCCTGCGGCAGCTGGCTGCGCGCGCGCTCCACCGCATCTTTCACGGTGGCCTCGATCTGTTCGTTGACTGCGCCTTCGCCTGCCCAACCGGTTGCCATGCCAAAGTGTCCGCTGCGTGTGGGCGTGAGTCTATCAGAGCCTTCCGACACGGTGTCGCGCGCAATGCCACGCTCCGAATGCGTCGCCGTGACGGACGCCAGGTTAGCGCTTGCGATCGGTGCCGAGCACATAGGGAGTAAAATCAAGCCCGGTACTCACGTGAAGGAGCGATATCATGACCCACAAGCCGCTGATGACTATGCTCGCCACCGCGTTCATCGCCTCGACACCGATGCTGGTGCATGCGGCGACTCAAGGTACCCGGGTGGACGATCAGCAGATCACCGAACAGGTGAAGCAGAAACTGGCGATGGATGATCCCAGTGTGGCGCCGCACATCCTGGTGACCACCCGCGACGGGGTGGTGACACTGATGGGTACGGAGGTGCCAAAGGGCAACATTCTGGCTGCAACGCATGATGCCGAAAGTGTGGATGGCGTCGTCAGAGTCGACAATCGACTCAAATCGGAATAGCCGCTCAGCACACAACCGGCGCTGTTGACGCATCAACGCCATGAATCTAATGTCGAGGCATGATTCTGCGTATTGTGCGGCGCGCCGCCTGGCCGGCATTGCTGATGCTCGCCGGCCAGGTCACTGGCGCCGTGCCGTCGGCGTTGAATTCACCGCCCTTCACACAGTCCCAGGCCGCGGCCGGACGGCTGGCGTATGCGCGGGCCTGTGGCCTGTGCCACGGCGCGAATCTGCAGGGCGGGGCGGCGGTGGCGCTGTCTGGCAGTGCCTTCGCCAAGACCTGGGGTGACGGCAGGCATCAGGGGTCGGATTTTTTCGCTGCCATCGCCAAACAGATGCCCAAGAACGCCCCGGGCAGCCTGTCGCAGGCCGATAACCTGGCGATCACGGCGTTCATCCTGCGCAGCAATGGCTACCCGGCGGGACTTGCGCGGTTGACCGTGGCCGGGCTGGCCGCTGCGCTGCCCGCAACGCCTGGCGCGCCCGCCAACAACATTCCCGCCGCGGTTCTGGCAGCGAGCTTCCCGCAGCCACCGCGCGCCGTGCGACCGGCAAGCGGCACACTTCCGCAGGATGCGCAGCTGTTGGGCATGGCCGATGGCGATTGGTTGACGTTCAATCGCACGCTGGCGGGGGACCGGTTCTCGCCGCTGGCGCAGATCAATACCGGCAATGCGCATCTGTTGCAGGTGAAATGCATCGCGCAGCTGGGCGAGATGGGCAGCTTTGAAACCAGCCCGATCATTCACGACGGGCAAATGTTTGTGACCACGGCCCACAAGGTTCTGGCATTGGATGCGGCCACCTGTGCGGTGAAATGGTCCTACAACTATGTGCCGGTTGACCCCGAACACCTGCCGGGGAATCGCGGTGTGGCGCTGTATGCAGGGCGGGTGTTCCGCGGCACCACGGACGGCCATCTGCTTGCCCTGGATGCGGCCAGCGGCCAGCTGCTGTGGGATGTGCGCGTTGCCGATGGCGCGCTGGGCTACGAAATCACCGGGGCGCCCGTGGCCTATGACGGCAAGGTGTTCACCGGGGATGCCGGCGCCGATACCGGCATTCGCGGGCGGATCTATGCATTCGATGCCAGCACCGGCGCGCTGGTGTGGGCCTTCGATATCGTGCCGCGGGCCGGTGATCCGGCAGGCGCCAGCTGGAGTGGTGGTCGGGATAAGGGTGGTGGCGCTACCTGGTCCAGCATGGCCATCGATCCGGTCCGGCATCTGCTGTTTGTACCCACCGGCAATCCCGCGCCGGATTTCAATGGCGCCAATCGCGGTGGCGACAACCTTTATACGGATTCGGTGGTCGCGCTGGATCTGGCCACCGGCAAGCTGTCCTGGTACGTGCAGCAGGTTGCGCACGACCTGCATGACTGGGACACGGCCGCCGCGCCGGCGCT
>DATHOA010000349.1:0-3460 GCA_035485475.1 Steroidobacteraceae bacterium
CCGATCCTAGGCAAAGCCCGCGGGCCGTTCCTAGACGCAGGTCCCGAAGCGGCCACGGCCAGTCTCAAGCGCTATTGTACTAGCACAATTGCACATTGATACTGACGCCGGCTTTTGCCATTCTGGCGGCCACATCACTGATGGCACTGCCGCCGCACCGACATGATTACTCAGCCTGAAAAGCGCGCTTTGATTGCATGGACCGTGCTGGCGGCACTGGCGGTGATGATTGTCGTCGCCATCAATCTCGGCGTGCGCGCCCAGGCCATCTAGGCGCATGACGCCAATATTGTACTAGTACAATCCTATCGCAAATGCACATTGCCCCATACTGACTCGCCATGTGGATCCCTGATCTCCCCACCGATGGAACCCCGCTTTTCCAGCAGATCCTGGCAGCGCTGGAACGCGCCATCCGCGATGGCGGCCTGAAGGCCGGCGAACAGCTGCCGCCCCAGCGCGAACTGGCCCGAACCTTGGGCGTCAGTGTCGGCACCGTCACCCGGGCCTACGAGGAAGCCGATCGGCGCGGCCTGACCCTCGGGCATGTGGGGCGTGGCACCTACATTGCACGCGCTGAAGATTCGGAAAGCGCGCGCCTCGCCGTGCCCCTGGTGGACCTGTCCATGAACGTTCCCCCCATGGTCGCAGCCGAACGACTGCTGATGGAAGCGTGGGGAAAAGTCCGGCGGCGTGCCGAGTTCTGCAAAGCGCTCAACTACGGTCCGGTGGAGGGCCTGCCCGAGTATCGCCAACTCATGTCGACCTGGCTGACCCACACCGCCGGTGTGGACACCATTGACCCATCACGCATCGTCATCACCAATGGCGCCCAGGGGGCCATGGACCTGGCCTTCAGCACCCTATGCAAAGCCGGCGATGCCGTCCTGGTCGAGGAGCTGACATTCAGCGGCATGAAGGCGATTGCCCAGTATCGCGGTTACTCGCTCGCCCCCGTGGCCATGGATGAGGAAGGCATCCTTCCCGATGCGCTGGCCGCGACGGCGCAAGCAACCGGCGCGCGGGCGCTGTACACCATGCCCACCCTGCAGAACCCCACCGGCCGTATCCTCTCGCTCGCGCGTCGCCAGGAATTGATCAAAGTCGCACGTCGGTTCAACGTGGTCTTTGTCGAAGACGACGTGTATGCGCCCTATGTCGAGCGTCGCGACGCTCCGCCACCGCTGGTGAACCTGGCACCCGATATCACCTACTACGTCTCCGGACTTGCGAAGTCGCTCGCCCCGGGTCTGCGCACCGGCTGTGTGATCGCCCCCACCGCGGTGCAGGCCGCGCGGCTCGCCGTGGGCCTGCGCGTCAGCGCCCATTCGGCACAATCGATGGGCCTGCTGATCGCGCAGCAGGCCATCGAAGATGGATCCGCCGAACAGATCCTCAAGGAGAACCGCAGGCTGCTGCGGACTCGCAGCACTGCCATGCGGGCGGCCTTGAACCTGCGGCCCGAGCGTCTGGCCTGCATGTCCCCGCATGTCTGGTTGCCGGCCAGTCACGACGAAGCGACCCGGCTCGAAGCGCAACTGCTGGCGGAAAACGTGCGCATTACCGGCATATCCGATCCGGTCGTGGATTTCTCACGCGGCTGTGGGCTGAGGTTTTGTGTGGGTGCGCCGCGCCGCGACGCAGACTTTGAGCGCGCCGTGGGTGCCATACAGCGGGTATTGAACCAACCGCCGGATCTGTCGTTACGTGCAGCCGTCTAGCTATCAATTTGTGATCGTCGATGTCTTCACCGATACGATGTTCGGCGGCAATCAATTGGCGGTCATCACGGACGCCCGCGGCCTGTCGTCCGAGCAGATGCAGAAAATCGCGCACGAATTCAATTTCTCGGAAACGACGTTCGTGTTGCCGGCGCCAACGCTGGGCGCGCGACATGTGATTCGTATTTTCACGCCCCAGGCGGAACTGCCGTTTGCGGGACATCCGACCATTGGCACCGCGGCCGTCCTGTCCTTCCTGCAACTCGCCCCGACAGCGGACGCGCACGGCACTGTGGTGTACGAGGAAGGGATCGGACCCATTGCGGTGCGGGTGCAGCCTGCGCGCGGCCGCACCGTGTTCGCCGAGTTTGAGATTGCCGCGCCGCTGGACACGGCGGCTGCGCCGAACCTGCGCGACCTGGCGCTCGCCGCCGGTGTTTCATCAAGCGCCATCAAAGCAGCCTGGTGTGCCGGCATCGGCATTCCCTTCTGCTTTGTGCACCTCGCCGATGAACGCGCGGTGGATGGCGCAATCATTGATCCCAAGCGATGGAACGCACTGGCAGCGCAGGGCTGTGCGGCGCAGGTCTTTCTGTTTTCGGGCGATTTCGCAGACGGCGGAACGCTCTATGCCCGGATGCTGGCGCCGGCGTTGGGTGTTCCCGAGGATCCGGCCACCGGTTCAGCCTGCGTGGGACTGATCGCCTCACTGGCGGAACGCAGTCCGCTGCCCGAGGCCGTGCTGGGGCTTACGATTCGCCAGGGAGTCGCCATGGGTCGCCCCAGCCTGTTGGAGGCCTTCGCCCACCGGCGCGAGGGCCGAACGCATCATTTGAGATTGCGCGGCAGCAGCGTCATCGTGGCCGAGGGCACGATAAGTATTTGCTAGCGCCCTAAACGATTCCGGGGAATGTTCCATCTAAACTCGGCAATGGGTGAATTCTGGGACATTTCCGAGGACGCGATGAGGAATGGGAGCCTGCCGGTACCATCGCTCCCCCGAATGCACCCGAATGCCGCCCACGGTGGAATCCGCGCCTTTGAGGCGCTATACCGCGAGCATGTGGGTGGTGTGTTCGGGCTGTGTCTGCGACTCACCGGCAGCCGGGAACTGGCGGAGGACTGCACCCAGGAGACTTTTCTGGCCGCCTGGCGAGCTTTGCCTAAATTCGAGGCACGCAGCACCCTGGGCACCTGGCTGCATCGAATTGCGGTCAATACCATCCTCGCCCGCCATCGGGGCCTGGCCGCGCGCTGCGAAGCCGTGGCCGATACGCACGATGAGGATTGCCTGAATCGGCACCGCGGCGGCGATACCGCCCCGCCGCTGGACCTGGAACGCGCCATTGCGGCGCTACCGGATGGCGCCCGGCATGTGCTGGTCCTGGTCGGGATCTATGGATACGACCACGCGGAGGCCGCTCAGCTGCTGGGTTTGATGGCCGGGACCTGCCGGGCTCATTTGCATCGCGCGCGCCAATTGCTCAAGCAGCGCCTCGGCCTGACGGAGATGCCATGAACGACTCCTCTGACTCGCAGCTGGATGCGCTGCTCGCACGGCTTGGGCGCGACATTGCGCCGACGAGGGACCTGTGGCCGCAGATCGAGGCCCGGGCCTCCGTACCACAGTTCAACCGGCGCCGGGCCTGGCAGCTCGCGGCGGGAATCGCCGCCGTGACCGTCATCGCAACCATTGCGCTTCACGTTGCGGACCGCGGTGCCGCGAAAGTTGCCGGCCC
>DATHOA010000350.1:0-7354 GCA_035485475.1 Steroidobacteraceae bacterium
TTTGAGAGAGAAGTTTACTGCGCCGCGGGCTCCATTTGTCCTATCATTCGGCCTATGTTCGAACTCGTGATTATTGCAGTCGTGGTGCTGCTGGTATTCGGCGCCAGCAAAGTCCGCAGTGCCGGCTCCGACCTCGGCGCGGCGCTCAAAGGCTTCCGCAGGGCCGTGCAGGCGCCGCAGCCGCCGCCTGCGACCCATGAGCCCGGGCAGTTGCCGGATGCGGAGTTCCCCGAGGCGCAGACCGGTCGCGCGCGCGGGAGCGGCAAGCCAGGTGCCTAAGATGATGCGAGCGCCCGCCGCGCGGGCCCGGCAGCGCGGTTTCTTTGACTTCAGCTTTCCGGAGCTGGCGATCACTTTCGGGGTCGCCCTGGTGGTGCTCGGCCCGAAGAAGCTGCCGGGTCTGGTGCAGCAGTTGGGCCGTTGGGCCGGCCGCGCGCGGCACATGGCGCGGCAGTTTCGCGAGCAGCTCGAGCAGGAGGTCAACTCCATCAATGCCGTGAAGCCCGTACCGCGCAACGTTGCCCCCGAAGTCGGCCCCGCCGCACCGGGGACCGAACCGGCGCCGGACCCGCAGGCCAGCGCCGCGGCGAGCGAGGCCTCCGCAGCGGCGCCGAACACCACGGCAACGCCGGAGGCAAGTGCCACGCCGGCCGTCAGCCCCGAACCGGCGGGCAACGATACGCATCCGGAGGCACAGATCTACTTCGCGATGAACGGCACTGAGCCGGCACTCGTCGCGCAGGATCACCATGCACCGTCCGCCGAGACCGGTGATCCGCATGCCACCATGGATATGTTCCCGGACGCACCCGCGCCCCAGGGAGACGGGGTGACTGCTCATGGTGCAGCGGCGCCCAGCGCCGAGGCCAAAACCGCTGAGACGAAGCAGCCGGCCACGGTGGAAGTAGTGTTCCCACACGACCATGGCTGAGGAGCCCAAGCAAGAAAACCTGGCCGAAGGGACGCTGATCTCGCATTTGCTGGAACTGCGCTCGCGACTGATGAAGGCATTGATCGCCTTCATCATCGCGTTGATTCCCTGCGCCTATTATTCCAACACCCTGTTCACCTTCGTCGCACGCCCGATCCAGGCAAAACTGCCGAAGGGCGCGACCCTGATCGCCACCGGCGTGATGTCGCCGTTCATGACACCGTTCAAACTATCAATGTTCGTGGCGGTGTTCATCGCCATGCCGTACATGCTGTACCAGGTCTGGTCCTTCATCGCGCCCGGGCTGTACAAGCACGAGAAGCGCTTTGCGATCCCGCTGCTGGCCTCCTCCGTGCTGCTGTTCTACCTGGGAATCGGCTTTGCCTACCAGTTCGTGTTCCCGGTCGTATTTACTTATTTTGCGAACACGACGCCGAAGGGCGTCACGATGATGACCGACATCACCAGCTACCTGGATTTCGCGATACAGATGTTCTTCGGTTTCGGTCTGGCGTTTGAGACGCCGGTGGCCGTGGTGCTGCTCGCGCTCACGGGTCTGGTGAGCGTCGAGAAGCTCAAGGCGAACCGCCCCTACGTGGCGGTGGGTGTTTTCGTGGTCGCCGCCATGGTCACCCCTCCCGACGCGTTCTCCCAATGCATCATGGCCATCCCCATGTACCTGCTCTATGAGGGCGGCCTGATCATGGCCGCGGTGATGACCAACATGCGCAAGAAGGACATTGCCCGCCGGGAGGCCGAGTCGCCTTGAGCGCGGTACCCGCGAACGGGACCTGGCTGGGTCACCCCCGCGGACTTGCGACGCTGTTCTTCACGGAGATGTGGGAGCGGTTCTCCTACTACGGCATGCGGGCATTGCTGCTGCTGTACATGACCGCGGCAATCAACGCCGGCGGGCTCGGCATGAGTGATGAGAAAGGTGGCGCGGTCTATGGCCTGTTCACCGCCGCCGCGTATCTGGCGAATCTGCCCGGCGGTTGGGTCGCCGATCGGGTGCTCGGGCAGCGCAAATCCGTTTTCTGGGGCGGTGTACTGATCGCCGCGGGCAACTTCGCCCTCGCGCTGCCCGCCGGCATGACGACCTTTTACCTGGGCCTGCTGGTCATCTGCCTGGGCACCGGCATGCTGAAGACCAACTGCAGCACGCTGGTGGGTGCGCTCTACCAGGGCGACTCCGGCTCCCGGCGCGACGCGGCGTTCTCGATCTACTATGTCGGCATCAACCTGGGCGCCCTGTCGCCGCTGGTGGTCGGCACCATCGGTGAGACGGTCGGGTATCGGTGGGGTTTCCTGGTCGGCGGCATCGGCATGGTGCTGGGCCTGATCCAGTATCAGCTGACCGGAAAATGGTTGGGCGATGCGGGCGTGGCGCCGCACCCCGCTGCACCGCGCGAGCGAAAACGCGCGCAGCGGCTGCTCACCGGATCACTGGCGGCGCTCGCCGTCCTCGTACTGCTGGCCAGTGTCGGAGTGCTGCCACTCAATGTCGTGCAGCTGGCCAACGTCACCGGCGCCGCGATGATTGCCCTGGCGATTGCGTTCTTTGGCAACGTGCTGTTGTTCGGCAAACTGACCACGGCCGAGAAGAAATCGGTGGCGGTGATCGCCATTTTTTTCGTGTGCGCCGCGGTGTTCTGGGCGGGGTACGAACAGGCCGGCTCGACCCTGAACCTGTTCGCCCGGGATCATACCGACCGCTCCTTCCTCGGCAGCTGGTTTGCCTCCGGGCAGCATCCCGTCAGCTGGTATCAGATCGCGCAGTCCGTGTTCGTGCTCACCTTTGCGCCGGTGTTTGCCTGGATCTGGATCAGCTTGGGCAAACGGGGGCGCGATCCATCCGCCGGCGCCAAATTCGGCTTGGGGCTGTTGCAGCTGGGAATGAGCTTTCTCGTCATGATGGTGGCCGCGCAAACCGTGCTGCACACGGGCCACCGGGTATTGCCGGTGTGGCTGATCGTCACCTACCTGCTGCAGACCACCGGGGAGCTGTGCCTGAGTCCGATCGGTCTATCCAATGTCACCAAGCTGGCGCCGGCCCGCTACGGCGCGCAGATGATGGGTACCTGGTTCCTCGGCGCCGCCATCGGCAACCTGGCCGCCGGGCTCATCGGCGGTGAGATCGGCGCCGACCTGGCCGACA
Organism: Steroidobacteraceae bacterium; assembly: GCA_035485475.1. Taxonomy (GTDB): domain Bacteria; phylum Pseudomonadota; class Gammaproteobacteria; order Steroidobacterales; family Steroidobacteraceae; genus DAIDKA01. The sequence continues at coordinate 3,090 of DATHOA010000350.1, forward strand.
TGCCGGCGCAGTTCGCGCGCATGGCGCTGGTGGGCGGCGTGTCCGGCTTCGTCATGCTCGCGCTGGCGCGCCCGGTGCGTGCCTGGATGGGAGCCACGCGGTAAGCTGCGGTGGCATGGAAACCCAGACACTGGCCGGCAAGACCATCGCCGTGCCCGAGACGCGTGAGCTGGATCTGTTTGCCGCATTGCTGGAGCGGCGTGGCGCGCAGGTGCTGCGTTGTCCCTTGGTGGTCATCCGCGACGCCGCCGATCCCGCGCCCGTCGTGAGCTTCATCCGCCGCTTCGCCGAAGGGGCGTGCGATGACCTCATACTGCTCACCGGTGAAGGCCTGCGCCGGCTGCTCAGTTGCCTCGAGCAGCACGAGCCCGCGTTGAAGCCCGCCTTCCTGCTGCAGCTGGCGAAAGTGCGCAAGATCACCCGCGGACCCAAACCCGCGCGGGCGCTGCGCGAGCTGGGCTTGAAGCCCGACATTGCCGCCTCGGTACCGACCACCGCCGGCGTCATCGCCGCCCTGCAGCCCCTCGCCTTCAGTCTCGAAGGGCGCAGCTGCGGCGTGCAACTGTATGGCAGCGAGCCGAATCTGCCGCTGATCGAATTCCTGCACGGTTGCGGGGCCGCGGTCATCAGCGTCGCGCCCTACCGTTACGCGGACTCGACCGACGATGCCGCGGTGCTGGAGCTGCTCGCACGCATCGAGCACGGTGCCATCGATGCCATCGCCTTCACCAGCACGCCGCAGGTGCGCCGGCTCATCACGGTCGGTGGCGAAGCACGTGTCACGCAGGCACTGCAGCGTACCCACGTCGCCGCGATCGGGCCCGTGGTGGCCGAGGCGCTGGGTCGACATGGCATCCGCGTGCAGTCGATGCCGGAAGAGAATTTCTTTCTCAAGCCCATGACCAGCGCCATCGAAGCGGCGCTGACCGGTGCCGCGGGCCAATGAGGTGGACCGTCAGCGCCGGCGGTGGGCGTAGACCTCGAAGCGGCCGCGCGGCCCGATGAACATGGATCCGAGCCAACCCGTCACACTGACGATGACGCTGGCCAGCAGCGCCGCGCGAAAGTCCGCGACGTGAAAGCCCCGCAGCAGCCACGCGGTCAGGCCGAGCATGCCCGCATTCACCACCAGCAGGAACAATCCCAGCGTCAGCAGGGTGAGCGGGGAGGTGAGGATCACTGCGATCGGGCGGATGATGGCATTGACCACACCCAATACCAGGGCCGCCAGCACCAGGGTCTGGGGGTCATCGATGCGGATGCCGCCGACCCAGCGGGTCGCAATCCACAGGCCCACCATGGAGAGCGCGGCGCGGAACAGGAATCCGGCCATCAGGCGTTCTCCTTGACCATCTGCTCAACGAGCACCTTCAATCGCGCAATCGCCCGCTCCCAGCCGGTCCGCAACCGCATATAGGCCTTGTCCGACTCGCGGCTTGCCGGAAAGCCCGAGCCCAGCAGCCGCAGCACGGTCTTGCTGGCGTCGGAACCATCGAGCATGAAGTCATCGACTATCGCGCTGGCATGCTGCGGCAGATCATCCGACGGCAGGTAGATGAGGCGCATGCGCCGCTGCGGCAGCAGCACGTCGATATGGGCCTCGAGCTCCGTGACCCGATCAACGGAGGCGCGGAAGTGGCCGCCTTCGCGGGCACTGATCTGCGCCTGCGGGGAGCACCATTTGCGCAGGCACTCGGTGTCCGTCAGGGCCTTCCAGACTTCAGCCGCCCCGGCCACTATGTCGACCCGGTGGGCGTATCCTCGGGTACGTCCGCTCATGTGTGGATTGTGCCACGCACGCGGTGTGGTGCAGCACCCGGTTTGTGACGGCGCTCATAAGTTCGTGGGACGGTGTGTGACACAGTCCAATCCCTAAAGCTTAAGGTTTCCCGCCCATCAGACCCATGGTCGCAAGTCCTCCCCCAGCCGAATCCCCGCAGCAGCGCAGTGCGCATCTGCTGGACATCATCGCCGACATGACCGGCGTGGGGGCCTGGGAACTCGATGTCGACTCGCTGCGCCCGCTATGGTCCAGCCAGGCGCGGCAGATCTTCGGCATGGATCCGGCCGCGACGCTGCACCTGGAGGACATTCTGCAATGCTATGCAGCAGATGCCCGGCCGAGCATCGCCACTGCCTTTCGGGAGGCTGTCGCCAATGGCAAGTCCTTCGATCTGACCCTGCCCGCCCTCCGCCGCGACGGTGCCCGCCTGTGGGTGCGCTGCGTCGGTGATCCGGAGATGGTCGACGACCGCATCGTCCGGCTCTGCGGGGCAGTCCAGGATGTCACGCGCCAGCACGAAGCCGCCCGCGAGGAGCGCCTGGCGCAGGCCGAACTGCGCGAGATACGCGCACGCTTTGAACGCGCCGTCCAAGGCAGCAGCGATGGGCTGTATGAATACGATCTGCTCAGCGGTGCCACCTGGTACTCGCCCAGCGTGCGCGAAATGCTCGGCTACGGTCCCGATGAGCCTTTTCCGCATAGCATCCTGGAACTGACGCCGGCCGCCGAGCGGTTTTCGGTGGAGGACGCCGCCCGCCGGCACACCGCCGAGGGCACGCCGTTTGATGTCGTATTCCCAGTGCGTCATCGCCGCGGCGAAACCCGCTGGGTGCGCTCGCGCGGCCGCTGCGAACGCAACGGAGCGGGGACGCCGACGCACTTTTCCGGCTCCATCCAGGACATCACCGCGCAACTGAAGGCGCGCGCCGCGCTGATTGCCGCCACCGAAGAGGCCTCCGCGGCGAATCGCTCCAAGAGCGCCTTTCTCGCCAACATGAGTCATGAGATCCGCACGCCGATGAATGGCGTGCTGGGGATGACCGAGCTGCTGCTCGATACCTCACTCAATCCGGTGCAGCACGAGTACGCCGAGACCATCCGCACCTCCGCGACCTCGCTGTTGGGGATACTCAACGACATTCTCGATTTTTCGAAGATCGAGGCTGGACGCCTCGAAGTCGAGTCCGTCGAGATGGATGTCCGCGATTGCGTCGAGGATGTCGGCACGATGATGGCGGTGCAGGCGGCCGCGAAGAATCTCGAATTCATCGTCAACGTCGATCCGGCGACCCCCGAGTGCGTGCTGGCGGACCCGCACCGCCTGCGCCAGATCCTCACCAACCTGGCGGGCAACGCCATCAAGTTCACCCAGGCCGGCGAGGTCGTCATCGAAGTGCACAACGTCGGCACGCGCAGTGACCGCGTGCTGCTGCACTTTGAAGTACGTGATACCGGGTTGGGGATGGCGCCCGAAGTGGTCGAGAAGCTGTTCCAGCCCTTCGCCCAGGCCGATGCCTCCACGACGCGGCATTTCGGCGGCACCGGTCTGGGCCTGTCCATCGTCAAACGCCTGTGCGAGTTGATGGGCGGCAATGTCAGCGTCGTGTCCAGCCCCGGGGTCGGCACGAGCTTCTCCGTGACGCTGCCCTGCGAGGCGCTCACCACCAGCCCCGAACGTCTGCTCGAATCACCGCATGCGGCCGTCAGCCGCCGTATCCTGGTCGTGGATGACAATGATACGAACCGCCGCGTGCTGCGCGGACAGCTGCTGGCCGCCGGCCATTACGTTGCGGCCACCGGCCGCGCCGGCGACGTGGTCGGGTTGCTGAAGCAAGCCGCCGCGGACGGTGCGCCCTTTGACCTCGTCATCGCCGATGATCAGATGCCCGATGCGGACGGCGGCTGGCTCGCCCAGACCCTCAAGAGTGACGCGGCGCTTGCGCCCATACCGCTGGTGCTGCTCACCTCGCTCGACCGGCACGGCAGCACGCGCCGGCTCGCCGATCTGGGCTTTGCCGGATACCTGACCAAACCCGTACGGGGCCGCGAGCTGCGCGCCTGCGTCGAGCGGGTCATGGACACCACCAACCAGAGTGGCTCGCATTCCCAGCTGGTCACGCGCAGCTCCCTGGCCGCCGAGAAAGTCTACGGCCACTACCGCGGACGGGTGCTGGTCGCCGAGGACAATATCGTCAATCAGCAGGTGACGCGCCGCTTCCTGCAGCGGCTCGGCTGCAAGGTCGAAGTGGCCGACAATGGATTGCGGGCCGTCGAATTCTGCGCGCAGTCAACCATCGATCTGGTGCTGATGGACATGCAGATGCCCATCATGGACGGCCTGACGGCGTGCCGCGAAATACGGCGCGCCGAGGCGGGCGGGCGGCGCGTACCCATCATCGCCCTCACCGCCAGCGCCATGACCGACGAACTGGACCGCTGCCGCGCCGCCGGGATGGATGGCCTGCTGACCAAACCGCTGCAG
>DATHOA010000351.1:0-8132 GCA_035485475.1 Steroidobacteraceae bacterium
CGATCTGGCCCAGCAACCCCGCCGCAAACGGCGGGTCCAGGAATACCACATCGAAGGGTTCGGGGGTGCCGGCCAGGAAGCGGTTCGCGTCCATGACATGGATCTGCGCCGCCGCGGCCGGCTCGCCACCCCACAATGCCAGGGTCTGCCGCAGCTGCCGTGCCGCTGCCGTGTGCTGTTCCACGAACACCGTACGCGCCGCGCCGCGCGAGAGTGCTTCCAGGCCCAACGCGCCGCTGCCCGCGAACAGATCCAGGCAGCGCGCCCCGGGGATGCGCGGCGCCAGCCAATTGAAGAGGGTTTCGCGCACCCTGTCAGGTGTCGGGCGGATATCGCCTGCGGGGAAGCGCCACGTGCGGCCGCGCCAGGTGCCACCGATGATGCGCAGCATGCGCGTGTGACTGCCACGCGTAATGCGCGGCACCAAGGAGCGCTTATCGGGCTTAGCAGTCACGGTTCATCATACAATAGCGCCATGCTGTTCAGACGTGACAAAGCGGCCAGCGAGGAGCCCGGCGGGTTCTTCCAGCGCCTGCGCAATAAACTCAACCGCGGCAGCTCGTGGCTGACGGATGGTCTGGCGACCCTGTTCCGGGGCCGCAAGATCGATGCGGAAATCCTCGAGGAGCTGGAGACACGGCTGCTCACCGCCGATGTCGGTGTGGAGGCGACGCAGTTCATCCTGGATGATCTGCACCGGCGCGTGGCGCGCCAGGAACTCGCCGATGTCGAGGCCCTGATCGCCGCCCTGCGCCAATCCGTGACGGAAATCCTCACCCCCTGCGCGCAGCCGTTGGTGGTCGATGGCGCGCATAAACCTTATGTGATCCTGGTGGTGGGCGTGAACGGCTCCGGCAAGACCACCACCATCGGCAAGCTGGCGCAGCGCCTGTCCGATGCGGGCCACAGCGTCATGCTCGCAGCCGGTGATACCTTTCGCGCCGCGGCCATCGAGCAGCTGCAGATCTGGGGCGCGCGTACCGGCTGCTCCGTGATCGCCCAGCAGGCGGGCGCGGACCCTGCCGCCGTGGTGTTCGATGCCGCGCAATCCGCGCGCTCACGGGGTGTGGAGGTATTGATCGCAGATACCGCCGGGCGGCTGCAAAGCCAGACCCATCTGATGGAGGAGCTGAAGAAGGTCCGCCGCGTGCTGCAGCGGGTCGATGCCACCGCGCCGCACGAGGTGCTGCTGGTGCTCGATGCCAATCAGGGACAGAACGCCTTGTCGCAGGCCGTGCAGTTTCACCAGGCCATTGGCGTCACGGGCCTGGTGCTGACCAAGCTGGATGGCACGGCCAAGGGCGGTATCGTGCTGGCCATCGCCCGCAAGCTCAAACTGCCCATCCGCTTCATCGGCATTGGCGAGCAGGCCGGCGATTTTGGCGAATTCGACGCGGCGGCATTTGCCACCGCCCTGGTCGAAGGGGTCGGCGCGAGTCCCGACAGTCCCGCCACCGCCGGCGCATGATCCTCTTCGAGCGCGTCACCAAGCGTTATCCCAACGGGCGTGAGGCGCTGCGTGCCGCGAGCTTCAGCATCGATCGCGGCGAGATGGTGTTCCTGACCGGGCGTTCCGGCGCGGGCAAGAGCACGGTTCTCAAGCTCATCGCCATGCTCGAACGTCCGACCCGCGGCACCGTTGTGGTCAATGGCCAGAATCTCGGCGCGCTGAAGTCGCGGCATCTGCCGGCCTATCGGCGCACGCTGGGCGTGGTGTTCCAGGAACATCGGCTGCTCGATGATCGCCCGGTGTTCGACAACGTGGCCCTGCCGCTGGTCGTGGCCGGCGCCAGTGCCGCGGAGATGGGCAAGCGCGTGCGCGCGGCCCTCGATCAGGTGGGACTGCTGGGCAAGGAGCGGATGCTGCCCAATGAACTGTCGGTCGGCGAGCAGCAGCGCGTGGGGATCGCCCGCGCCGTGGTCGGCAAGCCCGCCGTGCTGATCGCCGATGAGCCCACGGGGAACCTGGACCCGGATCTGTCGGTGGAAGTCATGAAGCTCTTCAAGCGCTTCCAGGATGTCGGCGTCACCGTGATCATTGCCACGCATGATCTGCATGTCGTGCATGAGTTCGGGCAGCGCAGCATCGTGCTGGAGGATGGCCAGATCCAAGGCGGCGCGGAGACTCCGCTGCCCAGCATGACGGCGACGCGCTGAAATGGTCGGCTACCTGACGCATCATGCCCAGTCGCTGGTCGGTTCCATCGGGCGCCTGGCGCGGGCCCCCTTCGCCACCGCGCTCACGGTGCTCGTCATCGCGCTGGCCCTGGCGCTGCCGCTGGCCTTGAGCCTGTTCGTCTCCAACGCCTTGAGTGCCACCGGTGGCTTCACCGGCGCGGTTGATATGTCGGTGTATTTCAAGCCCGGGGTGACGCTCGGGCAGGTGCAGCAGCTGGCACGCAATGCGCGGGCCCGGGCCGGGGTCGCCGCGGTGGAGGTGATCAGCGCCGATGCCGCCCTGAAGGAATTCCAGCAATACTCCGGATTCGGCACGGCGCTTCAGGCCCTGGGCGCCAATCCCTTGCCCAATGTCTTGCACGTGCGCCCCGCCGCCGCGGCCAGCACCCCGGCCGACCTCGATGGGCTCAGGCACTACCTGTCGGCCTGGCCCGAGGTCGACCTGGTCCAGCTCGATGCCCAGTGGGTGCTGCGCTTCAATGCCATCCTGGCGCTGCTGCGCCGGGTGCTGGGCATCGCCGCCCTGTTCCTCGGGGCCGGGGTACTGGCCGTCATCGGTAATACCATCCGGCTTGAAATCCAGGGGCGCCGTCCCGAGATTGAAGTGGTTCGGCTGGTGGGCGGGTCGAGCGGCTTCATCCGCAGGCCCTTCCTGTACACCGGCATGCTCTATGGGTTTGGAGGAGCTGTACTGGCTTGGGGAATGGTCGAAACTGCCGTCCTGGTGCTGCAGAAACCGATGGCGGATCTGGCGGCGCTGTATGGCAGCAGCTACACCTTGAGTGGCCCGGGACTGGCCCAGGCGGGGGTGGTGGTTGCTTCGGGACTCGGGCTTGGCTGGCTGGGCGCCTGGTTGGCGGCAGCGCGGCACCTCAGGGGCATCGAGCCCCGGGCATAGGGCATTTAAGTATTTGTTTTTGTTAGTTATAACGGCCGGAACAAAGTTGAACTCCCGAAGGTCTTAGCACTCCAATACCCTGAGTGCTAACATTCGTCTCAACCAAGTTTTGAACCGTAGGGAGCCCAAATGAACACCGCAACTGCACTGGTCGCTCCTCAGTCGGACCTCGCCCTGGCGGGGCCGCTCGGGAGCCTCGATGCGTACATCGATCGCGTCAGTCGCATACCCGTGCTATCGCGCGAGGAAGAGCACGATCTGGCAGTGCGCTACCGTTCCGAAGACGACCTGGACGCGGCGCGCAAGCTGGTGCTCTCGCACCTGCGCTTCGTGGTCCATATCGCGCGCGGCTACACCGGCTATGGCCTGCCCATGGGCGATCTGATCCAGGAAGGCAACGTCGGCCTGATGAAAGCCGTGAAGCGCTTTGACCCCGCGGTCAACGTGCGCCTGGTCTCGTTCGCCGTGCATTGGGTGCGCGCCGAGATCCATGAATACGTGCTGCGCAACTGGCGCCTGGTCAAGGTGGCGACCACCAAGGCCCAGCGCAAGTTGTTCTTCAACCTGCGCCGCATGAAGAAGAACCTGTCGTGGCTGACCCATGAGGAGACGCTGGCGGTTGCCAAGGACCTCGGCGTCACCACGGCCGAAGTCACCGAAATGGAACAGCGCCTGTCGGCGCGCGACATGTCGTTCGACCCGACGCCGGACGGGGATGATGAGGATGCGACCTACAGCCCCGCCTCCTACCTGCCCGCGCCGGCCGCCGATCCGGCCGAGGCCGTCGAGGCCGAAGAATGGGAGAGCGTGACCAACGCGAACCTGCAGTCGGCACTGGGCAAGCTGGATGCGCGCAGCCGTGACATCCTCGTCAGCCGCTGGACGGGTGAAGGCAAGTCCACGCTGCATGAGCTGGCCGATCGCTACCAGGTCTCCGCGGAGCGCATCCGCCAGATCGAAACCCAGGCGATGGGCAAGCTCAAGGGGCTGATGGCGGCGGCGTAACCGGCTGCATGGCCGCGGTCATTACCGCGGCCGCCACCCGTTCGTGGACCGACTTGTCCAGCGGATTGGGCACCAGATCCTCCCCCGCCATTTGCGAGATCGCATCCGCGGCGGCCATCAGCATGGCGTCCGTGAACTGGCGGGCATGCGCCGCGAGGGCGCCGCGGAACAGTCCGGGAAAAGCCAGCACATTGTTGATGCCCTTGCCGTCGGCCGCAAAGGCCGCGCCACGCTGCATGGCTTCGAGCGGGTCGATCTCACTTTCAGGATTCGACAGGGCGAGAATGATCTGCCCGGGGCGTACGCTGGCCGCTGGAATCAGGTCCTTGACCCCGGTCGTCGCGATCACGATATCGCAGCGCGCCATGATCTGCGCCAGCGTGGCGCCCTCGGCGCCCAGCGACTCGATACGCTCGATGGCCTTCGGGTTGCGATCCGCTCCGAGCACCTTGCTCACCCCATAGGCGCGCAGCAGCCGCACAATGCCCGTGCCCGCGGCCCCCAGGCCGATCTGACCGACGGTGCTCACCCGCAGGCTGCGCCCCAGGTGCCGCGTGGCGGTAATCAGCGCCGCGAGCGTCACGACGGCGGTGCCATGCTGGTCGTCATGCAGTACGGGCTTATCGAGCAGCGCGCGCAGGCGCGCTTCGATCTCGAAGCACTCGGGGGCGGCGAAATCCTCCAGCTGGATGGCGCCGAAGGACTGCTCGATGGCCATGATGCTCGCCACGACACTGTCCGCGTCGCGGGTTTTCAGCAGTATCGGCACACCGCTGATCTCCACCAGCTCCGCGAACAGCGCGGCCTTGCCCTCCATGACCGGCAGCCCCGCCGCCGCACCGATGTCGCCCAGCCCCAGGACAGCGGTGCCATTGGTGATGATGGCCACCGTATTATCGATGGCGGTGTAGTCGTGGATCTTGTGCGGGTCCGCCTTGATGGCCAGGCACACCCGCGCCACGCCCGGGGTGTACACATCGCGCAGTATCTGCGGGGTGTTGATGGTCACACGCGAAACCGTACGGATCTTGCCGCCCCGATGGCGGTTGAACACCCGGTCGGACTTGCCCACGAAGCGCGCGGTCGGCAGCTGGTCGATGCGTTCGTACAGCGAGCGGTTCGCGTCCTCGTCCATGTCGAGGGTGATTTCCCACAAGGTGCGGCCCTGCTCGCGGCGCAATGCGGTGAGGTGCTCGAGCACCAGCCCTTCCTCGGCAATGACCTGCAGCACCTTGGCCAGGCTGCCGGGTTCATGCAGGACCTCAACGATGATGATTTCTGGGATTTTCATGGGGCCGGGATTCTACACAAACTGGCGCGGCTCACCGGCGGCGGCTACGCTCTCGGGATGACGCAAGACAGCCAAGACCCGCTGGACCTGTTCGGCATCCGGGCCTCCTTGAGCGATGAGGAACGGCTGGTCCAGGACAGCGTAGCGCGTTTCGTCGCCACCGAGGTCACACCGCTGATCCGCGAGTGCTTCGAACAGCATCGCTTTGCGCGCGAACTGATTCCGGGGCTCGCCAACCTGGGCGTGCTCGGCGCCAACATTCACGGCTATGACTGCGCGGGGCTCAACGCCATCAGCTATGGCCTGATCTGCCAGGAGCTGGAGCGCGGCGATTCGGCGCTGCGCAGCTTTGTCTCGGTGCAGACCTCCCTGTGTATGCACGCCATCCACGCCTTTGGCAGTGATGCGCAGCGGCTGCAGTACCTGCCGCGCATGGCGCGCGGTGAACTCATCGGTTGTTTCGGTCTGACCGAGGCGCATGGCGGTTCGGATCCGGCCAACCTGCGCACCCACGCGCGGCGCGAGGGCGATGAGTGGGTGTTGAACGGCGCGAAGATCTGGATCACCAATGGCGGCATCGCCGACATCGCCATCATCTGGGCCGCCACCGATCAGGGCCTGCGTGGCTTCCTGGTCGACACGCGGCTGCCCGGTTTTGCGGTGAATGAGATCGAGAACAAGATGTCGCTGCGCGCCTCCGACACGGGCGCTATCTTTCTCACCGATGTGCTAGTGCCTGACGATGCGCTGCTACCGCAGGCCGAAGGGTTGCGCGCACCGCTGTCCTGTCTCAATGAGGCACGCTACGGCATCGTGTGGGGAGTCATCGGCGCCGCGCAGGACTGCCTGAGCACGGTGCTCGAATACACCCAGTCGCGTGAGCTTTTCGGCCGGCCGCTCGCCGCCACCCAAAGCGTACAGATCCGCTTGGCCGACATGGCCCGGCGCATCACCACGGCGCAGTTGCTGGCGCTGCACCTGGGTCGGCTGAAGGACGCAGGTCAGCTCGTCCCCGCGCAGGTGAGCCTGGCCAAGTGGAACAACGTGCGCATGGCGCTGGATATCGCCCGGGATTGCCGCGACCTGCTCGGCGCCGCGGGTATCAGCGTGGAGTTCTCGCCCATCCGTCACATGCTGAACCTGGAAAGCGTGGTCACTTACGAAGGCACGCAAACCATTCATCAGCTCGCCGTCGGCCGCGCGCTCACCGGGCTGAGCGCGTTTTGAGACCATCGCATCGGTAGTGAGACGCATGGCTCCCGCAAACCCGAACCCCACAGCGGCGTGTATGAGACCGCAACGGTGTAACGTGGCACTGCGAGTCTTGGCAGTCGCCGTCACACTTGCAGTACTGCAAAATTCCGCTGGAACCGCTGCCGCGGAATCGCCTCCCTGGAGTGCACTTCCAAGCCCAGGCAACGGCGAGTCTGAAGTCACCGTCACGGCACGCCGCCTCGAACTGGAGAAAAGGGTCTCTCAGTTCGTCAATCAGATCGCGGCTGCAGAGAACGGCGATGAAGGACTCGCGCGATGGGAAGTCCCGCCGGCGTGCCCGCTGGTCTCGGGCCTTCCCCGCCAGGACGGCGAGTTCATCCTCGAGCGTCTCTCGCAAATCGCGCACGCCGCTGGAGTGCCGCTCGGCGACGAGCACTGCCATCCGAATCTCTACATCCTGGTGACCAGCCAGCCGGAGGATCTTCTGAAGGGGATGGAAAAGCGCAATCGCGCATTTACCTTCGGCTACAACCCTTCGTTGCGCTCCGAAACGCCGGCGAGTGTCGTCGATGAGTTCATCAAGACGCCGCGCGCCGTGAGGGTCTGGTACAACTCCAATGAGAAAGATGCCTGGGGCCAGGCTCTTTCATACTGCCCGGCTTCGGAAATTGAACAAATCACGTGCACTCCATTTGATCCTAAGTGCTATCCCCCGCACTATGACCTGGAGCGAGTGATGGAGTGCGGGCGCGGAACCGCAGGGGGTACCCATCTCTCATTCAACAATATGTGGTGGCTTTCGAGAGTCTTCGTCATCGTGGATCAGAAACGACTGCACGACGTGAAGCTCGCACAGCTCGCCGACTACGTCGCGATGGCTGCTTTTGCGAAGCTCAAACCTGGCGCCCGCCTGGGCGATGCCCCCACGATCCTGACGCTCTTCAACGCAGCACCTCAGGCCGCGCCCACCACCATGACCGACTGGGATCAGACCTTCCTCAAATTCCTGTACTCCACCGAACAGAAATCGAAGCTGCAGCGAGGGCAGATAGCGCGCCAGATGGTGCGCGAAATTGCGCCCTGACTCACACCAGCACACCCAGCGACAGCAGCACCACCACGGCCAGCCAGTTGAACAACTGCGGCAGCCAGCTACGAACTTCAGTGTGTGCGGACATAAGATTCACCCCTTGCAAGGCCCGTGGCCCGTGAGTTGATTGGGCGCCGTAAAGCGGGCGGCGCCGGGGTGCGGATCCGGGCAGGGGGCGGGCAAATCGTGGCAGATCGTGGCGATCGACGCCGGGCCCCTGCCGCCTGCGGCCAGGTTGCAGTACGCTGTGGCCATGAAACTCATCGCGATCATCGAAGACGAGCCGGCCATTCGCGACAACTACGCCGCGGCGTTCACGCGCGAGGGCTATGCGGTGCGCACCTACGGCAATCGCAAACAGGCCATGACCGCCTGCGCCGCGCGACTGCCGGACTTGGCGGTCATCGACATCTCCTTGGAAGATGAACCCGAGGGTGGCTTTGAACTGTGTCGCG
>DATHOA010000352.1:0-37802 GCA_035485475.1 Steroidobacteraceae bacterium
GATGGGATTGCGACAGTAATATTATGGTTTGGTTACAGGGGTGCAGATTCGTTGCGGATGCGTTGCCTCCATTAGACGGCGTGCGCCGTTAAAGCATGTTCATCGGGGTGCTCTCCAGAAATCCGCGCCCGTTTCCAGCACGCCGGTTTCGTAGGTTGCGGAGCTCCACTGCGCGCTCATCCTGAAGTGGACCTCCGAGTCACAGCTGGCAAAGTCCAACGTCACCTGCGTGCTGGCGGTCCCGCTGGTCGGCAGGTCGCCCAGGACCACCGGGAACTGGGTTGGCGAGACGATTACCGGCGTACACCGTCGCCCGGAGACCTGCTGCAGGGTAACGGCGTTGATCTGGGTGGAGTAGGCCGGCCCGACATTGCCGTTGGTTGCCGTCACCGTCCAAATCCGCGCATCGCGCGGTCCGGTCCGGCTGGTCACACCGAACTGCAGTCCATATCCAGGCAGGTGGGTCGGATCCACGATGCCCCAGTAAGCCGGCTTGGCCTGCAGCTGCATGTTGAACGGCAACGGATAATCGGTGCGCGTCACGGGGAAGCTGTCCAGCCAGGTATCGTCATCCGCCATGCCCCACAGAGTGACGGCGCTGATCTTGTCCCGCAAGCGTCGGAACACCTCGAAGTACTTCTGGTACAGCCAGCCCTGTTCGGCCAGAACGGAGGCTGGAATAGCGTTCCCGTAATTCGAGGTGGTGTTCCCGGCGTTGTACACGCTCATGTCCAGCTCGGTCACCTGTTGATCGATGTCCGGGAACTGCCCCGCCACGGTGTCGATCGCCGTGGCCATCGACTCGGGCGTCGGGTAATTGATCTGATTGTGCATCTCGTGACCGATGGCGTTTACCGGAACGCCCCGCTCACGAAGCTCGTGCAGCACCTTCACCAGGCAGGCCAGACGCGCGGGATCGGTAGTGCTGTAGTCGTTTATGAACAGCTTCGTGCCGGGAGGAGCGTATTGCTTGGCCGCCATGAAGGCGATATCGATGTACCTCGGGCCCAGCACCGCATAGAACGGTCCGTGTTCCAGGCAATCCGGCTGCGATGGATCCAGGGGCTCGTTCACCACGTCCCACGCGTACACCTTGCCGCCGAAGTGCTGCACCTCGCTCTTGATGTGCTCTTGAATATTGGCGGTCACCAGGGCCTGGTTGGCGGCTGAGTTGGTCCCGTCGCCCGTGGCGTAAGCGGGAGTCTGCTCGGCGGTCGACCACACGAGGTTCTGTCCGCGCACGCGCATCTTGGCGCACACCGCCTCGCCAACCTCCGCGTCGCCGTTCGTGTAGTCGTAAGTCCCCAGGCTCGGTTCCACGCTGCTCCACTTCAGGTCGTTGCCGGGAGTCATGCTGTCGAAGTGCTTGGTCAGCAGCTGTGCATGCGGGCCGGAAAGATCGGTCGTATCGACCGCCGCACCGATCGGGAAGAAGCGCGAATAGGTGCGATAAATGGAAGGAATATTCGACTGAATGGTCGGCGGCGGAACATAGCTGAGCTGGAAATCGGCAACATAGAATGACACCAGGTCGTTACCCGACGCGGGCACGGTTTGCAGATACAGGGAAGCCGAACCCGCAGAATACGCACTCGACATCGTATAACCGGTAACGCTGATCTGGTGCCACTTCCCGTCCGCCGGCACGGTAACGCCCGGATAAGCGGACACGCTTGGGTAACTCGTGTTGCCATCCAGGGTGGTCTGCAGGCTCATGTTGATGACATGGCTCGATCCATCAGCCGGCGTCAACAACACCCAGGTGCTGATGTTGTACTCCGAGCCCACGTACATCTTGTCGCTCACGCTGATCTGCGGGCCATCGTAGTTGGCGGTGCGTCCGGTGGTCAGCAGCGCGCGCGCATCGTTATTCGGGTCCAGCACCGGAGGCACCACGTTCGTCAGCGTGGAAGCGCCGGTTCTGGAACTCCAGCCATCCAGGGCGCCATCGGCGAACGTGGTGGTAATCCCCGAGTTATCCTGCTGACTTGGAGTTGGCGCAGGGGGAGTGATCTCACCGATCACCACATCATCGATATAGAACGAGTCCGTCGCACTGCTCGACTGGAAATACAGGATCAGACTGGTCGGCGGCCCGGGCAGATCGCTGAAGGTGAAGGTACCCGTGACCTTCGTCCATACGGCGCTCGACAAAGCGCCGGAAGTTGCGATATTCCCAAAACTGCCTGCGGTGGCGCAGTCAGCCGTCTTGGTGGAGATTGTCACAGTCGGATTGGTGCTGTCGGGGACGGCCAGCAGCACGTAAGCCGACACCTGGTAGGTGGCGCCCGCCACGACGTTCGGCACTTTGAGCAGGTTCAGGCCCGCGCCCATGTAGCTCACCGTCCGATTGCTTACCAACAGGCTCAATGCGTCGCCATTCGGATCCAGTACCGGCGGGGCAGCGTTGGTCACGGTCGCGCGCCCGTACGGCGCCCAGCCATCGAGGCCTCCGTCCGCGAAGTTGTAACTTGCGATCGGCGTGCCGCCGGGCGGCGGAGCCGTCTCGGTGATCACGACATCGGCCAGATAGAAGGATTGGGCGCTCGTGGCCCCCACCAATTGTGAGTACAGCACCATACCGGTTTGGGTAGTGCTCACGGTGTAGCTGCCGCCGATCTGCACCCACCCGGAGTCGGAGACTGCAACCTGGTAACTGCCGACCGTGTCATAGCAGGTACCGCCGCTGCAACTCGGATCGCTGCGCTTGATCGTGAAGTCGGCGTTGGCAGGGCTTTCACCGCTCGTGAGCTGAACCCAGCCCGTGATGGTGTATTGCGCGCCGGCCTGCAGCACGCCGTTCAGTGACACGGACGGCCCACCGGCGCCGCCGGAGCCGGTGGTCGTGAGCAAACTGTAGGAGGATGAGGATCCGCTATACGTGGCTGCCTTCGAAGCAACCGGAGTACTGGCGCCGTTGAACGAAACCCAGCCGTCGGCCGTTCCATCTGCAAACGTGTATGTGGCCGCGACCTGGGCGCTCACCGGCATGGACGCGCACAGCGCTGCGCCAACAAGACCCACGCCGACCACCAGCGGGCGGCGAAACAGGTTGAAAAACCAATCACCTGAGGAACGAAACATCTTGCCCCCTCCCTATCCGGCGCTGCAGCCACAGCTCGCGCTGAAGCCCGCTCGACGACTCCCAAGTAGCCTCTCGCGCCATCGACTTGATCAAGTGTCGAGCAGGCGGCGCAAAGACCGGCGCCGCTGCTCATGTGTGTCTGGGCGCGAAGCGAATGGCGCCGCGCACACTCCAAATGTGAGCGCTACCATTCGTCGAGGCAGAGTCTAGGCGCAGCGGTATCTGAAAGTCAATCGGACGCGACTGTCATCAGCACCGCTGCTGACGAACATTCAATCAATAGTGGCCCAGCTTACGTTCTGTGTTGATTTGACAACTTCCACCGGCCAGCACGGAGTCTGGCGACCATGGAATCTCTGCAACGCATCCAACTGAGTGCCGAAGCTCGAAATCATCGCGCCATCCCTGGTACGACTTAGACCTATCTCGTCGAAGCGTCGCCTGGTGCCAGCGGATTGTGGACAGATCGGGGGCGTGCGCCATCTATTTTCGTATTCATCCGGGTTGCATTGTAACTAAGAGTTTAGCTACAGTGTGGTTGAAAAGACTAAATACTTAGTCAGAAAGGCGAGCGGTCAAATGCAAAGCGGATCGGGCGGGAACGAGCAACGGCGCAATAGCCGCATCGATGCCCTGCGTGGGCTCTCCATCTTGCTGGTTGTCGTGCATCACATCGGCATCCGCGTGCCGTTGTCGCAGACGTTGCTCGCCGGCTTCCTGCCGCATTGGCTGCTGCAGGGGCTGAATTTCAACGGCTCCGAAGCGGTCATCATCTTCTTCGTCATTTCCGGGTTCCTCATCACCCGCCGATCGCAGGAGCGCTGGGGAGACCTGCGCGGTATTTCCCTCGGCGGCTTCTACCTGCTGCGGATGAGCCGCATCGTTCCGCTCCTGCTGTTCGTGGTCGCGGTACTGAGCCTGTTCCACCTGCTCGGCGTACCGAGATTCGTGATCGACAAACCCGGCCAGTCACTCGGCGCTGCGATTGCCGCGGCGCTTGGTCTGTATCTCAACCGGTACGAGGGCGTGCATGGATATCTGCCTGGCGGTTGGGACGTGATCTGGTCACTGTCGATCGAGGAGGTGTTTTATCTGGCATTTCCCTTGAGCTGCTTGCTGCTGGGCCGCACAAAACTGCTGGTACCCGTCCTCGCACTGCTGGCACTCTCGCTGCCCATCACTCGCGCGGCATTGACCGTGGGCGGCAACGAAATCTGGCTGGAGAAGGCCTACCTGCCCGGCATGTCGGCGATCGCCGTGGGAGTGCTCGCCGCAATACTCGTACGCCGAATCCCGGCTGCCAGCCGTCGGGTCGTCCTCGTGATGAGCCTGCTGGGATGGGGCGGAGTGTGCACGGTATTGTTTGCCGGCAACTGGGTCTGGAAGCTCGTACATCACGGCTATGGATTGTATCTGGCGGTTGCGGCCGCGAGCATCGTGATCAGTGCGCACTGGTATGAGAGCGCAACGCGGAACACGGCGCCGCGGCGGGGATTGAACTGGCTGCATTCCTGTGGCCGACTGAGCTACGAAATCTACCTATCGCATATGTTTTGTGTGTTCGGGGGACTGGCGCTCTTCAACTGGAGTGGCCCCGGCGGGGCCTGGCGCTGCCTGTGGTATCCACCCATTCTGCTCGCGTGCTGGCTGCTCGGGTCTGCCCTGTCACAAGGATTCACGCTTCCGATCGAGCGGCACCTGCGCCAAAGATTCAGGTCCACGCCGGTGGCCGTGCCCTTTCTCGAGCCATCGCAATGACCCACGCCAGCACCTAGCCCCTTCGACCGATCTCGCGATCGATGAGCCAATCGGTCCGGCTACTGTTTGCACTCGATCCGAAGACCATGTAGTATTTCCCACAGATGTAGGAGGTACTCCGACATATGTCGCAGAAGAGACTCAGCCGGCTGGAGCTTCGGATCATGGAGGCGCTGTGGAAACACGGCAGTGCCTCCGTCCGGGAGATTCAGGAAAGTTTTCCGGAGAAGGGCCGTCCGGCCCACAACACGGTGCAGACCATGCTGACGCGGCTCGAAGCCAAGCAAGCGGTTCGTCGTGCCAAGAAAATCAGCAACGCACACATCTACGAACCCATGATCACGCGCGGCGCCACCCAGCGCCTGCTTGTCGATGAGCTGCTCGCGTTCTTCGGCGGGCGCGCCGCACCATTGGTGTCGCACCTCATCGAATCCGGCCAACTCACCTTGCAGGAGGTGGAAGAGGCCCGCAAGACGCTGAAGAAGGAAACCAAGCGTGACTAACCTCGACGTCGTTGCGCTGGGGAATCACCTGTGGCAATCGACATTGTTCGCCTTGGTCGTGGGCTGCCTTACGCTTCTACTGCGCAAGAACGGCGCGCGCGCTCGTTGCTTGCTGTGGCTTGCGGCGTCTGTGAAGTTCCTGGTTCCCTTTGCCTTGCTGACCGCAGTTGGTTCGCAGATTCCGTGGCCTTCCAGTCTTGTTCAGCGGACGGGGCCCGCCTTTTTGTCGATTGCCGGTCAAGTGGCGGCTCAGATCACGCAGATTGGTGCGCAGGGCGCGACGACGTTGACGCAGGTCACTCCCGCCGCCAATTACGGCAGGCTCTTCCTGGTCGCATTCGGAGCAATTTGGGGTCTTGGCACGCTCGCTGTAGTGGCCCGCTGGTTCGCGCGATGGCGAGTCGTCCGGCGCGCGCTTCACGAGTCCGCGCCCACAAGCCTGGCATTCGTCATTCCGGTGAGGACGTCCTCCGCGCAGCTTGAGCCTGCCGTCGTGGGAGTCCTTCATCCTGTGCTGCTGCTCCCGGAAGGCTTGGAGCGGTATCTGTCTGTGGATGAGATGCAAGCGGTGCTGGCCCACGAGCGCTGCCACGTGGCGTGGCGTGACAATTTGACCGCCACCTTTCACATGCTCGTGGAAGCGTTGTTCTGGTTCCATCCCCTTATCTGGTGGCTAGGTACGCGAATCGTTGCCGAGCGCGAGCGCGCCTGTGACGAGCAGGTGCTGGCGCAGGGGCACGCGTCCCGTAGCTATGCCGAGGGAATCCTCAAAGTCTGCGAGCACTACCTGCAATCCCCTCTGACCAGCGTCGCTGGAATCGGTGGCGCGAACTTGAGCGAACGAATCGAGGCGATCATGAAGAACCGGGTAATCGAACGGCTAAGTGCCGTCCGCAAAATGCTGCTCACGCTGGCAATTAGCGTAACGATTGCGATACCGCTCGCACTCGGAGCGCTCACCTCACCTGAGGTCAGCGCCCAGGCGGTCAATCCTGATGCAAACGTGTCTACCCTGCACAATGTGCAGATCCAACTGGCGCCGGTTCCATTACCCTCCATACAGCCCCCCGGTCTTTTCAATCCGTTCGGCCAGATGTTGCAGGACGGCAGCAGGGTACAAGCCGTCTACCTGCTGCGCGCCGTGATAGCAGCGGCCTATGGCGTCGATCCGTCACAGGTTGTCGGGATGGATTTGAGCAAGGAACCCGTGTATCTGGTCACTGCGGACAATCCCTGGCCGGATCGCCCCACCGCGACCGGGGAGGAGCGCATGGCGGCATACCGCAAGTCTCTTAGCGCACTCCCCACAGTACAGCGGGATACGCTCTCGAGGTATTTCGGTCTTGCCGTCAAGCGAGAGCGACGACAGATGCCGGGCTATGTGCTTACGATCGGTCCCGCCGGTTCGAAACTGGAACAGGACAAGGACGCCCCCTACTGGAAGGAAGGGATGGGATTGTCACAAGGGGAGATTTTTGCAATCAAGTCACCCACTGGCCTGATTGTGCGATTGCTCGATGGCATGTTTCACGCGCCGGTTGTCGATGAGACCGGACTTAAGGGCACCTACGACTACAAACTGAGGTGGCCAGAATCCTTGCCAGGCGCAACTCCTGAGCCGGCCACGATGGCGAAGGCTCTGGAAGAGCAGTTAGGGCTGCACCTGGAAGCCAAACCCGTCACCGTTGACGTTATCAATGTTGTCAGTTTGAAATCCCCGGAACAGGTACTGGCTGCCAGGTAAGGTCGAAAACATGCGCATTCACGCCGGACCATATGCGATCACAGTCATAGCCTGCCGCGCGTGCAACCGTGACTAACCTCAATGTCATAGCGCTGGCGAATCACCTCTGGCAATCCACGTTATTCGCCTTGGTCGTGGGCTGCCTTACGCTGCTTCTGCGCAAGAACGGCGCGCGAGTGCGCTGCCTGCTATGGCTGGCGGCGTCTGCGAAGTTCCTGATTCCCTTTGCCTTACTGACCGCCATTGGTTCGCAGATACCGTGGCCTTCCAATGCGATTCATGTGACCGGGCTCGAATTCATGGCGATTGCCGGTCACGCCGCGGCGCAGGTCACGCAAGTCAGCGCGGAGCGTGCACCTGCGCTGGCTCAGGCCTCGCACACTGCGAAATATGACGCAGCGATTCTGATCGGCGTCGAAGTGCTCTGGGCGCTCGGTGCGCTCGCCGTGGCGGTGCGCTGGATCAGCCGTTGGCTACTTGTGCGGCGAGCGCTGCACGAATCGACCGCGACGGGCCTGGCATTTATCGTTCCGGTGAGATCGTCCGCTTCGCAATTGGAGCCGGCGCTCGTGGGTGTCCTCCGCCCCGTGCTGCTCCTGCCAAAGGACTTGGAAGATCACCTTGCGTCCGCGGAGATGGACGCCGTCCTGGCTCACGAAGCCTGCCACGTGGCATGGCGCGACAACCTTGCGGCAGCGCTTCACATGCTCGTGGAAGCGCTCTTCTGGTTTTATCCGCTCGTCTGGTGGCTCGGTACACGCGTGGTCGAGGAGCGCGAGCGTGCCTGTGACGAGCACGTCCTCGCACAAGGCCACTCGCCCCGCAGCTACGCCGAAGGCCTTCTCAAGGTCTGCGAGCGTTATCTGGAATCCGATCTAGCCTGTGTTGCCGGAATCGGTGGCGCCAACCTCAGCAGACGAATTGAGGCAATCATGAAAAACAGATTGACCGAGAGACTGGGTACCGTACGAAAGCTCGCGATTGTCTTGGCAGCCAGCGCCGCGATTGCCGTGCCGATTGGAGTCGGCGTCCTCAATTCGCCGCGTGCTCTGGCCCTTGCAAGCACCCTCGATGAGAATCAGCCTGCTTTGCACAATATTTCGATTCAGCTGGCGCCTCCCGATGTAAACCACCTTTTCACGAACAGCCTTTATTTGGATCGCGACTTGAGATCGGCAGGCGGCGTCTCGATATCGATAGGGGGCATATGGATATGGCTTGCTGAGCACGGACGAGTCCGCGTCCAGAGCGATTCGCTAAGAGATTTCATCGCATCAGCGTACGGCGTCAATTCCTACCAGGTCTTCGGCAGGGATTGGAGCAACGAGCCCAACTACCTGATCACGGCGGACGATCCGGGAATCGGGCCGAAAAAAGTAGCGGACGCGCTCCAGAGCGGGGCGGCGGGAGTTCGCGACTGGGATCCGTTCATGCGGGATCTTCTCGCGAAGCAGTTCGGTCTTGTCGTCAGTCAGGAAAGAAAACAGGTCGATGGCTATGTGCTCACGGTCAGTTCCGATGGCGCGAGGCTCAGCCCCGACGCAGAGGTTCCGGGGTGGAAGAAGGGACTATGGGCGGCGCCGCAGGACGGCATCGACGCAACAGGCTTTCAGGTCAGTACGCTCGCGGGCGTTCTGCAACGCATGCTCCAGGCGCCCGTAATCGATCGGACGGGCCTGCGGGGAACCTTCGACTACAAAGTCGAATGGAAACGGCCAGCGCCGGGAACGCTACCTGATCCGGCCGCGTTAAGGACGGCCCTTGAAGAGCAGCTCGGCCTGCACCTTGAACCCAAACCCGTAACCGTCGATGCAATCAATGTCGTCAGCCTTAAGTCCCCGGACCAGATCATAACGACCCAGTGAGGTCGAAAAACGTACGCTCTCAGCCTGGAACATGCGCGATCACCGTTATGGCCTCGGTGTCGGGCCTCGCCAAGAACGGCGATGAGGGGGCGTTGGCTAGACCGGTTGCGGAGCTGCGTCGGCCAGTTTCCGTAGTACTCGTTCGAATACAGCGACCGGTTGCCCCCCCTCAATCAGGTGCCGATCATTGACGATGACGGCGGGGACGGCATTGATGCCCTGTTCGCGGTAGAACGCCTCGCGCGCCCGCACCTCGGCTGCGTACTGGTCTGATGCCAGAATCTGCTGGGTGCGCGCCGGATCCAGTCCGACCTGCGCGGCGATTCTGCCAAGCACGGCGTGATCACTGGGGTCCGCGCCATCCGTGAAATAGGCGCTGAATAATGCCTGCTTCAATTCCAGCTGCTTGCCCTCAAGGCCTGCCCAATGCAGCAGCCGGTGTGCGTCAAAGGTGTTGTAGATCCGGGTGCGCTTGCGCATGTCAAAGCGGAACCCCAGCTCCGCCCCGCGGGTGCGGATCATTTCCTGGCTCTGCGCGAATTGCTGCACGGAGGAGCCATACTTCTGCGCGATATGCTCGGCGATATCCTGGCCGCCCGGACCCATGTCGGGATTGAGTTCGAAGGGCTGGAAATGCAGGTCGGTCTCGATGCCGTTGCGCAGATCGCCCAGTGCCGCGAGCAGGGCCTGCAGCCCGATCGCACACCAGGGACAGGAAACATCCGAAACAAAGTCGAGCTTCATCCTGGCGCTCATGGAAACCTCCCGTGAGGACTGGCCGGTCCAGGCCACGGCGTGATCAGGCGTTGCCCTGCGCCTTCAGCAAATCCGCATCAATCTGTGCCACCTTGGAAACTGACGGTCGCGCATTCCACAGGTCAATGTAGTTCCTGACGGGTGTGACCGCGTCGACCAATCCGAAGCCCGCCATCCAGGTCAACGCCGTGCCCCACAATACGTCGGCCGCCGTAAAGCGATCGCCAAGGATCCATGGGCCCTTGCTGAGTTGGGTGGTGAGCGCGTTCAGTGTCGTCGTCAAGTCGCCGTAAGGAACCATGGCAACCGGTCCCGGCTCGCGCTTCATGGCTTTGTCGACCAGCGCCGGCTCGAAGCATGCGGCGTAGAAGACGTACCAGCGTAGATACGGTCCGCGCAGCTTATCGTCGAGCGCGGGGGTGATGCCTGCTTCGGGAAAGAGATCGGCAAGATAGATGCCGATGGCCACCTGCTCCGTAATGAGTGTATCGCCGTGCAGGATTGCCGGAACCTTGCCCATCGGATTCACGGAAAGATATGCGCTTTGGCGTTGCTCTCCGGCCTTCATGTTCAATGCGTGCAGTTTGTACGGTGCATTGAGTTCCTCGAGCAGCGCCAATGCACCGGACGAGCGCGTTCGCGGTGCATGGAAGAGCGTAATTGGCTGCTTGGTAGGCATGTCGGGAATCAGTAGAACACTCCGTCGACCACGTCAGCAATGCGCCCCGTGTTGACGTTGACCAGGAGCAGATCAGGTCCGTAGCGCACCCAGCGGTAGCCCGCCGGTGGTGGCCCGAGGCCCAATGTCGCATAACCATCATAGAAGTACGGTGCCGCGAGGAAGATCGGCGGCAGGATTCCGCCCGTAACCCAGGTGCGGTAAGTGAACCCCGGAGGAAAGCGGAACGCCGGCCCACGAATGCTGTGGTGCCAACCGCCGCCGCTCAAGAAGCGATGCGGAGGGCGCGGTCCGACATGCGGGGGCCTGCCTGCCGCAGGGGGTCGGTGCGAAGGTGGCCGGTGGGCCGGCGGCCGCGGCGTAGAGGCATCGGGCCGTCCCGCATCCGGCCGCCCGGTATTGGGTCGATCCGAATCGCGCCGCGGACCTTGATCCTGCGCCAGCGCCAAGCTCGAAGCGAGCAGCGCAACGCCAGATACAATCCATGGGCTCTTTCGCATGTCGGTCTCCGTATGCCAGCCCATTATGCGCCTTGTGATCCGCAGCGGAGTACGCCAGGATTTCACGCAGCATCCTTAAACTTGAACTTGGCTATATGGTTACCCTCTTGGAATCAGACGCCTGTCGCAGACAGTCGGCGCTCACGAGAGTCTTATTTACCGGCAGTTTCTGCATAAAGTAATGAGCCCCAGTATGAAATCGCCCGCTTCCGCACACGTGCTCGTTGCCGGGGATGAGGCGACGGAGGCTCGTCAACTGGCCGAGAACCTCAAAAAGCACTTCGAGCACGTAGACAGCTCCACCGCTACCGATGCCGAAACGGCGGCGGCCGACTTCGAGAAACATGCACCACATGTCATCGTGCTGGCCTTCAAGGGACTGGAACAGGCGGAGCGCTACTACCTGGCGCTGCATCGCTTTGGCCAGGCGATCTATCAGCGGCCGCACCGAACCGTCCTGTTGTGCAGGAAGGAGGACACGGAGGGTGCATTCGAGCTGTGCAAGAAGGGCTACTTTGATGACTATGTTCTGTATTGGCCGAATCCCCAGGATGGCCTGCGAATCGTGATGAGCGTATGGCTCGCCGGTCGCGAACTGCTGGGGCAGAGAAATGCCGGGCTGTCCGGCCGTGAATTACGCACCCACGTGAATCATCTGGAGGGTCTTGACCGCAAGCTCACCGAGGAATTCGAAGAAGGTGAACGGCAGGCCGCCGCGGCCCATGATTCGCTGCTTGATTTGGAGCATGACCTCTCCACGGCGAATGATGAGCTTTCCAGCCATCTGGTCCGTGGCGGCGCCAACGGTGCCATCGAAGTCAAAGACTCCGAAGCACTTGCACGGGACCTGGCGCAATTCAAGAAGCGGCAGATCGAGCGCACCCGTATGGCCGGCGACCGCGGCGTCAAACCGATGAGCGCCTGGGCGCGAGACCTCAAAGCGAAGGTCGAGCCGGCCCTGACGGGAGTGCGTGAGCTCGCGACTCAGGTCGAACGAATCAAACCCATGCTGCTGGTCGTCGATGATGATGGGGCAATGCGCGACATACTCGAGCCCGTCCTGATCTCCCTGGGATACGACGTTGCGCTGGTCGGCGGCGGAAATCAGGCACTGCGTGAGCTGACTCATATGATGCCCGATGCCATCCTGATGGATATCAGGTTGACGGACTCCGATGGCGTTACGCTGACACGGCAGCTGAAGGCCTTGCCGCACCTGGCCCACATCCCGGTCATTCTCATGACCGGAGACTCACGCCGGGAGCAGCTCATGAACAGCATCGAAGCCGGCGCGGCCGATTTCATCGCGAAGCCGTTCACGATCGGGGTGCTGCGCGCGAAGTTGGAGAAAGTCCTGCGCTCATCGGCGGCGCGCCCGGGCTAGCTAGCTTCCGCGCCGGACAAACTCGTGCCGCCGCTCGCGTTTGTGCCCGTCTGCATAGCTGAGAATGGCCGTCGTTGAATAGGTCTTGCCATCAGCCGATACGGTTTCGGTGCCCACGGCGCTGACCCAGTCACCCGCCCCTGAGGTCGGGACCGCCACACCGGAATCCGCCACCGCCCGAGTGGATGCGAACTTGAAGGTTCGCGGTCCGGTGCGGCGGCACGAATAGGTGATCCCGGAGAACTTTCCATCCTGGGTCACGATGCGGTACTTGCTGCCATCGCAGCTGAAGTCGACGTACGAACGATTGGCTTCCAGCAGCTTCGCATTGACGATCATGCGAATCTTGCCGGTGCCGGTTGGCTCATATACGCGAAGCAGGGAATCGAAGTCGGCCGAAATCCGCTGCTCGTCCCAAGTGCCGATCCGTGGATCGGATTGCGCTTGGGCGCTCAATGTTGCTGATGCCGTGAGACTCAGTGCGCACAGAGCGCCGAGTGCTGCAATCGTTGCCATATCGCGTGCCCTTGGTTTATCTGCAGGGAGTTAGTGACCGGCCCGCCAGCCAGCGGCGCGCGCCTGTGCTTCGGCCCCGGCGTCCAACGGTTCTCCGGCGATGGCTTCCTGCACAGCCTCGAGTACCACCGGCGGCAGGCTCGAGGCCGCCTGCCGGTACTGGCTGTGAGCAGTCGCGGATGCGTCCGCGCGCGCAGCCACCTGCACTATCCAATCATCATCGCCGTGACAGGCAAGGCCCGCGGTCGCCGCGGTGTCGCGAAGCTGGAAGGTGCGGCAATAGGCGCCTTGCCTGGAGCGGAAGGACACCCCGATTTGCACGGGGTCAGAAGCGGTTTGCTGACTGGCAAGCCGACTGTTGAGGGCCCGTGCCAGTGCGCCCGAGGCCACCAGCGCGCCCTTGGATTCGGTGATCGGCGCGGTCGGGTACATTCGCGAGGCCAACTGCCACAGCAGCGCTCCGAGCACGAAACTCGCGGCCAGCGAACTCCATTGCAACCACGCGCGTCGCTGCGCCTGCTTGCGGGGAAATTGCAGCACCTGGCCCACTTCCGATCCCTTGGCCGCTGAACGAACCAGTGCGATCAGATGCGGTGGCACCGGTTCCTCAAGCACCTTGTCAAAACTCGCATGCAACTGGCTGCGCAGGGCCTGGTGTGCGGCGAGGCGCCGTGCAACCTGCGGATCGGCCGCCATGGATGCTTCGACCTGCTTGCGCGTCGCTGCGTCCAGTTCACCGTCGGCATACGCCATCAGGGTCTCATCGGAAGGGTTCACGCGCGCTCCTGTTCGACATCGCCGAGCATTGCCTGCAACGCTTCACGTCCGCGGGCCAGGCGACTCGTGACCGTTCCGATGGGTACGTCAATGATCTGCGCCGCCTCGCGGTACGAGAGCCCTTCGATCAGTACGAGGCCGATCACCTCACGCTGTTCGTCCGGCAGCCGCTGTAGCGCCTGTTGTACGGGCAGCAGCAGCGCCTGCCCGCTGGACGGGTCCGGCACCTGTGCACCGAGTTCTTCGGGCACAAACACCCGGTTACGCCGTGCGCGCCCGCGCACCTCATCAATCCAGGCATTGCGCAGGATGCCGAACATCCAGCCGGCCAATGGCGCCCCATCATGCAACTGTTCCGCTCTGGAGAGTGCGCGCTCGATCGCAATCTGCACCAGATCATCGGCGTCGCTCATATTGCCGGCCAATGCCCGCGCGAAGCGACGCAGTCGTGGCAACAGTTCGACGAGCTCGACACTCAGGGCCTCGCTAAGCGGCGGCATTTGACGTTATATCTGTCATACGATCGAAGTGACCCGTTCCTTCCATGCTGCGAAGGATTCAACTAGATTACTTGGATGTTGCGGGTGACTCTAGCACTGGTGTTGAGCTTGGCGGTTGCAGTGGCGCATGCGCAGCTGGGCTTGCCGGGAGTGCGCGTGCCGCTGCCCGTGCCGCAATTGTCTAGCCTTGATCGCACGGTCCAGGGCGTCGATTTGCAGAGCGACAACAACGTACTGGAGGGCGCACGCCGCCTGCAGGTGCGCAATCTCATTCGTGCCAATCGCACGGTGCTTGAGGCGGATCCGGCCGGTGCCGCCATGCTGCGCAGTGAAATTGTCGCGCTGTCCCCCTCTGATGCCGATCTGGCGTTGGTGCAGGCCTCGGGATTCAGCATCCTGGGTGTGCGCACCCTGGACGGCCTCGATATGCGTCTGGTGATTCTGCAGGCACCCCAGGGGATGTCCACCGCCCAAGCCTTGGTGCGCGTGCGCGCGCTGGTGCCGGCGGGTCGCTTTGATTTCAATCATATCTACGGCGCGAGCGGCGCGGCGACTGTGGGAAGCGAGGGTAGTGAACCCGCGCAGTCCCCGGCGGTGGCGCAAACCGTGGCGCCGGCGCGAACCCGGCTGGGATTGATCGATGGAGGCATAGATGATGCCCATGCGGTGTTCCGGGATCTGCTGCTGCATCGTCACGGCTGTGGCGATGTGCGGGTCCCCTCGAGTCATGGAACGGCAGTCGCTTCATTGATGGTCGGGCATTCCGCGGAATTTCATGGCGCAGCGCCCGGGGCCGAGCTGTACGCCGGCGATGTGTATTGCGGAGTTCCGACGGGTGGGTCGGTCGAGGCTGTGACCGAAGCAATGGCGTGGTTGGTGCGTGAACGCGTTGCCGTGATCAACGTGAGCCTGGTCGGGCCGCCGAATGTGATATTGGAATCGGTAGTCCGCAATGTCATTTCCCGTGGCTTCATCATCGTTGCCGCCGTGGGCAACGATGGCCCGGCCGCCGCGCCCCTGTATCCGGCGTCCTATCCTGGTGTGGTCGGCGTCACGGCCGTAGACGCCCATCGGCACATATTGGTTGAAGCGGCGCGCGGCCCACAGGTGCGCTTCGCGGCACCGGGCGCGGATATGGTCGCGGCGAAATCCCCGCAGGGATTTGCGGCCGTACGCGGCACCTCGTTCGCGGCACCGCTCGTGGCCTGTCTGCTCGCTGCACAACTGCGCGAGCCGGATGGCATGGCCGCGGCGCGTGTGATCAGCGAACTGGCGAGTCACGCCGTCGACCTGGGCGCGCACGGCCTCGATCCGGTTTATGGCTACGGTCTCGTGGCTGCCGATCTGGGACCGGACATACGTCTGGCCGGCCTGCGCGCCCGCTGACTCATAAATAAGTAAAACGACTTTTTTTGCGGCCGGTGGAAGGATTCGACCTGCCGGGTCGTAGTTCCCTATGAAGGTCGCGGATTGGCCGCGGTCTCAACGGGAGATACGTACATGAAAGCGAATCAACTGATTGTGGGCACGGCCATCGTCGCGGGACTGATCTGTGGCGCGGTGGCGCAGGCCCAGGGTCTTGGCGGCGTGGGCGGGCGTCTGGGGGGCGGATTCGGTGGTGGCGCAGGCGGCGGCACGGCCGGCTTCCGCGGCAGCGCCGACGGCGCGGCTCGTGCGACCCATGCTCAGAACTCCAGTTCAGCCGCGGGCTCCCATACTGCGAGCGCGACGAACAAGACTGACGCGAGTGCTTCACGCACTCCCAGTACCAGCGCTGCGGCCCCATCGACCAGCACTTCAGCGACTGCGTCGCCGCCGGTATCCCAGGCCGGTGGGCAGCTCGCGGGTGCTGCGAGTACCTCTAAGAACGGCGTTGCAACCGGCGCGTCGGGGCAGGCCACTGCAAGTCATGGTGCAATCAACAGCAGCGGCGCGGCGAGCGCGAACGTGTCGGCGAGCCGGTAGCTGCGTTTCGGATGATGGACGGGCCGGCAGGAATGTCGGCCCGTCCCGGGTGCCGGTGGTGGCTCGCATTGCGGGCGGTGTAGGGAATTGAATCGACGCTAGCGCCTGCGGGTTCTGGCGCACTGCTGGGTGACGAGCGCCCCGAGGGTCTTCATGGCGCGCTCGGTCGCGGCACTCCATGGGTGACCATAGTTGAGCCGTATGGCGCGCGTAAACTCACGCCTGGCAGAGAAGATGGGTCCCGGCGCCACGCTGATGTCGTGCGCCAGCGCGCGAGCCTGCAGATCGAGCGCGTCCGCGCCTTGCGGTAGCTG
Source organism: Steroidobacteraceae bacterium (assembly GCA_035485475.1). Classification (GTDB taxonomy): domain Bacteria; phylum Pseudomonadota; class Gammaproteobacteria; order Steroidobacterales; family Steroidobacteraceae; genus DAIDKA01. The sequence continues at coordinate 16,347 of DATHOA010000352.1, forward strand.
CACCCAAAGTTGGTAGCCGCCCGCGGGGCGTGACCAGCTGCACTGGCGCGGGAAATAATTCTCGAGGGCGCAGATCAGCTTCGCCTGTTGCTGCTCGAGCGTACGCCGCAGCTTCGCCAGATGGCGGTCGTATACGCCGGTGTCGAGGTAGCGCGAAATCGCGGCCTGGATGGGAATGCTCGTGGCCAGTGAGGTTGTGATCTTGCGGTTGCGCACCGCGGTGGCAAACCGCCCGGCCGCAATCCAACCGAGCCGGTAACCGGGAGCCAGGGTTTTGGCGAACGAGCCGCAATCAAGTATCAATCCCGTGCGATCCCAGACCTTCGTAATCCTGGGCCGTTCCTTGCCGAAGAACAGTTCGGCATAGACGTTGTCCTCGATCAGCGGAATCGCACGCGCCGCGAGCATCTGTACCAGCTGCTGCTTCGAGTCCGCCGGCATGGTGATGCCGAGCGGGTTGTGAAAAGTGGTCATGAACCAACAGGCCTTGACGGGCACTTGACGCAGGGTGCGCTCGAGTGCGCGCAGGTCGATCCCCTGCTCAGGACTGGTCGGGATTTCCACGGCGCGGCGCCCGGCGCCTTCGATGGCCTGTAAGCAGCCATAGAAACTCGGTGCTTCGATGGCCACGATGTCATTCGGTGCGGTCACGACCTGCAAGGCGAGATTGAGCGCTTCGAGGGCCCCGGCGGTGATGACGATCTCCTCGGGCGAGACCTGTGCGCCCATCAGTCGATAGCGCTGTGCGATCTGGGTGCGCAGCGCGAGGCTGCCGGGCGGCAGATGCTCGACGGTGCTCCAGGGATCGAGCCTTTGCGCCACGAAGGCCAGGTGGCGCCCGAGTTGCCGCAACGGAAACAGTTCCGGACTGGGGAAAGCCGAGCCCAGCGGCACACCATCGCGTTGCCGCGTGGCCTCCAGGATCTGGAACACGAGCTGACTCACGTCCACATGCTCGGGCCGGCGAATCCTGGGTACCCGCGCGGGCGCGGGCGCTGGCGCCGGGCCCGTCACGAAAAAGCCCGAGCGGGCACGCGACTGCAGCAGGCCCCGGGCCTCGAGGAGTTCATAGGCCCTGACGACGCTCGCCGGGCTCGTCGCCCGCTCTCGGCACAGCCCGCGAATCGAGGGAGCCCGGGCGCCCACCCGCAGTGTTCCGTCCCGGATCAGGCCCTCCAGATCATGTGCGAGCCGTTCGTACAATCTCACCGGCAGCTCTCCGTGCGCTGCCCGCATGATAGGCGGCTCAGGGCCCGGTGTGCGGCGAGATCAGATGCAGGTAATAGCCAGCCATCAGCAACACGAACAGGACCAGCGACAGCCCGATCCGCCAGGCCAGCGCCTGAACCATCGCCCCGGATTGGCTCGGTCCGGAGCTCATATGAAACAGCGCCTTACCCAGGGACACCACAATGCACCCCAGGAGCGCAATTACGACGATCTTGAATTCTTCGGGCATGGGGTAACCTCCATATGGCCACGGGTGCGCTCGGCCAGCTGCTCACGGCGTACCGTGCGCATGACGGTGCCCGCCGCAACGAACACCACGCCCAGCATCGCCGCCATGAGCACTACGAGTCCTCCCGCGAGGCGATAGCCCTCAACCAGGCCGAAGGCGACGCCGAGCGGGGTGGACACCAGCAGCATGGGTTTCGCGATCCTCATGCGGGTAGCGTAGACCTTGATGACCGGCGGGGGCAGATGCAGATGTCGGCTCGTGCATGCAGTACAGATGCGTGCAAAGGCCGAACCGGCGTACCATCCGCAAAACTGAGGCACACCCTATGTCCCCGGTCCTCGTCTTGGTACTGTGGTTGATTCTGCTGGTCCTGTGCTGGCCTCTCGCGCTGCTGGCATTGATTCTGTGGCCGCTGGTGTGGCTGATTTCGCTACCCTTCCGTCTCATCGGGATTACCTTTGAAGCTCTCTTCGCGCTGCTGCGGGCGATGTTGCTGCTGCCTGCAAGAGTCCTGAGCGGTCAGCCGAAGCGATAGGTACGCGAGGAGAGATTGGTGTCGATGGAAGGTTGGAGCGTCGTTGCCACATTTGGCGACCGCATTTCGGCGCAGGCGCTGGTTGGCCTGCTGGAGTCCGAAAAGCTGCCCTGTTACCTCGCTTCGAACGCAGCCGTGCCGGGCCTTGGAACGGAGTTCGCGGTCCTCGTACCCGCCGAATTCCTGCGCAAGGCGCAGCGCACCGTTGAGCAGGCCCGTGTCTCGGAGCAGGAATTGACCGACCTTGCGATGAGCGAGGGACCGAAGGAGCCGCCATCATGAGACCCATCGTCCACATTCGCCGTACTGTGATCGTCGCGTGCCTGGCGGCCGCTGTGGCCGCGGCGACACATGCCGAAGACTCCTCTTCAGTGCAAGCCAAGTGGGACGCCATTACCAGGTGTGCGCCACTGGTGGATGATGGCGCGCGCCATGCCTGCCTCGATGACGTGCTGCGCAAGTCCGGCCTCATGCCGAACGCAGCACGAGCCGCGGCTCCCACGGCCGCGATTGCAGCTCCCGTGGCTGCCGCGCCGGCTGCAGCCGCTCCCACCGCGGCCGCCGCCACCCCGAGTGCAAAACCTGCGCCGGAAGATCCGATTCAGGTCACGCTCGCCGGCGTGAAACGGGGCGCAGATGGGACGCTGCTCCTGAATACCACCGAAGGGGCCGTGTGGCGACAGATCGAGCCGGCGGCCTTGCACCCCGACCCGGTCGCCGGCGATACCCTCACCATTAAGCGCACGGTCTTCGGGGGCTATATGTGCCAGTCCAAAAAGTGGATTGAGTTCCGCTGTGTTCGCACGCGTTGAGGGTGTGATTCCTCCAGGTATCGATGACCGGGCCTGGTAGATTTCAACTATCGGTTTTCATTGGGAATTGTGCTGAAATCCACATGGATTTCAGGTCCTTGCCTATGACTGCCACTAATAGGTTACGGGCCAACAATTCGCCTTTTGCTGATTCCATTGGTCTGCCATCGGCATAGTCTTTCGAGCATGCGCAAGAGGGCTGATGGAATGCGGTGGTGGTGCTTAAGCTTGCTGACGCTGGGCTGCGCGCTCGCCGCGGCGGGGGATAAGGTGTCCGTGGCTACCGGGACTGCGGCCCCGCCGCTCATTGCGGCGATTCGCGCCCATGATTCCGCCAAGGCGCTGGAAATCCTGGCAGCACAGCCCCGTCCGGACGTGAACCAGCGCTCGGTGGATGGCACCACAGCGTTGCACTGGGCGGTCTATGACAACGATGTTGCCGTCATCGATCGCCTGCTGGCTGCGGGGGCCAACCCGAATCTGCGCAATGACTACAATTCGACGCCCCTGGCCGAGGCGGCAGTGGTCGGCAACGCCACCGTGATCGAAAGGCTTCTCAAGGCGGGCGCCGATCCCGAATCGGCGAATGCCGATGGGCAGTCGGCGTTGATGGTCGTGGCGCGTACCAGCAACGTTCAGGCCGCAAAGCTGCTGCTGAGGGCTGGCGCACAGGTCAATGCGCATGAGACCTGGCGTGGGCAGACGGCGCTGATGTGGGCGGCCGCCCAGTCGCAGCCGCAGATGGTTCGGCTGTTGATCGAACACGGCGCCGACGTGAACGCGACCTCGAAGCTGAATCACTTCGAGCGCCAGGTGACCGCGGAACCGCGCATGCAGCAACGCCCTGCGGGCGGGTTGACCCCGTTGCTGTACGCCGCGCGCTCCGGCTGCCTTGAATGTGCGAAGCAACTGGTGCACGGCGGCGCGGATATCAACTTCCCGGATCCCGACGGCATCACGCCCCTCATCATGGCGGGCATCAATGCCAGTTTCGACGTAGCGGCGTTTCTGGTGACCAAAGGCGCCGAGCTCAATGTCTGGGACACCTGGGGGCGCTCGCCCCTGTACGCCGTCGTGGACCTCAATACCGTCCCGACCGGCGGCCGCGCCGACCGGCCCTCTTCCGATGCGAGCACCGGTACGGAACTGGTCAGTATGATGCTCGCGCACGGGGCTAATCCGAACCTGCAGATCAAGATCGTCCCGCCGTTGCGTTCGCTGCGCGACGATCGCGGACCCGATGCCGTACTGCAGGCCGGTACCACCTCACTGGCGCGTGCGGCGAAGGGCGGCGACGTGGAGGTCGTGCGCCTGCTGCTGGCCCACGGCGCCAACCCGTCATTGCCGACCGTGCAGGGAGTCACTCCCATGATGATGGCCGCCGGCACCGAATACTCGGGCCGCGATTCACGCGGTCGCTACCAGACCGAAGAGCAGGCCGCGCAGATCATTCAGTTGCTCCTGGGGGCGGGCGCGGATATCAATGCGCGCGCCGACGATGGCGGCACGGCCTTGCATGGCGCCGCGAGCCGTGGTCGCAATGCCATCGTCAACCTGCTCGTGGCGCACAACGCCGATCCTGCGATCAAGGATGCCCGCGGGCGAACTGCCGCGGATGTCGCGAATGGCGTCGGCGGCGGGGGTTTCGGTCGTGTGGCCGACACCTATCCGGAGACGGCGGCGCTGCTGAAGAAACTGATGGCGGACACCGGTTCACGCGGGGGTGCGCGATGAATCGCCGCCGCTTCGTGGCAGCGGCGGGAAGTGCGGTCGCTGCCACTTCGCTTGCCTCCTGGGGCCCGCTTTGGGCCGGCGACAGTGCGCGCGGCGCGAAGCTTGACGTAACGGAACTGGGCGAGCGCCTGTTTGTGGTGTCCGGCGCCGGCGGCAACGTGACGGTATTTCATCCGGACGAAGGCGTGCTGCTGGTTGACGGTGGCTCCATGGCCCGCTCGCCGACGGTGCTGGACCTCGTGCGCCAGCGCACGGGGAAGTCAAACATCCATACCTTGTTCAACACCCATTGGCACTGGGATCAGACCGGCTCGAATCTGGCATTGGGAAAAGTCGGATCCCGGATCATCTCCCACGAGAACACGCGCCTGTGGCTGGGCGTGACGGTGGATTCGAAGTGGGAGAACCGCAAGTATCCGCCGCTGCCGGTGAAGGCGCGCCCGAATCAGACCTTCTACACACCGGGGAGCCTGTCCTTCGGTGGCGCGACCATCGACTACGCGCTGATGCCCGAGGCGCACACCGACGGGGACATATTCGTGCACTTCCGCGAGGCCAAGGTACTCGTAGGCGGTGATGTCGTCGCAGTTGGCCGCTACCCGATCCTCGATACCGCCTCGAACGGCTGGATCACGGGCAATCTCAACGGTGTGACGACCCTCAAGGGGCTTTGCAAAGACGGCACGCGTGTCGTGCCCGGCACGGGAGCCGTGCAGTCCGTCGAGCACCTGGAAGCCCAGCGCGTGATGCTGACCACCATCCGCCAAAGGATGGCGAAAATGCTGGCGCAGGGGATGAGCGCCCAGGAAATGATCGACGCCCACCCGAGCAGGGAATTCGATGCCGTGTGGGGCGATCCGGAGCTGTTCATCCGCAATGCCTTCATCGGCATTTCGCTGCGGCCGCAGACCATGGGAGTTTCGATCGTATGAAACCCCTGCCGGAACATCGCAGCATGGCGGCGCGCGTGTTGCTGACGGGCCTGGCACTGTCGGCGCTGACGGTCGCGACGGCGCTGGCCGCAACGGATGACGCTGCCCGTGAGGATGCGAGCACGCCGCATTGGAAGATGCTGGCGCAAAGCTGTGAGAAGTGCCACAACGCGACCGACTGGGCCGGCGGCATCGCCTTCGACACCATGTCCCCGAAAACCATTGGCGCGGATGCCGAAGTGTGGGAAAAGGCGGTGCTGAAGCTGCGCGGTCGGCAGATGCCCCCGCCCGGCGAACCGCAGCCCGCGGCGCAGACCATCGACAGCTTCGTGCACTGGATGGAGGGCCGGCTCGATGCCGCGGCGGCCGAACGGCCCTCGCCCGGGAGCGTTGGCGTGCACCGCTTGAACAGAACCGAGTACGCCCGCTCCATCAAGGCCATCCTGGGCCTGGACGTCGACGTGGACACGATGCTGCCCAAGGACGTGTCGAGCGACGGGTTCGACAATATCGCCGCAGTGCTGCGCACCTCGCCGGCCTATCTCGAGCAGTACATCCAGGCGGCCCGCAACATCAGCCGCCAGGCCATCGGACGTGCGGATGCGAAGTCGAGCACGCACGAGTATCGCACGGCGATATATGCCGACCAGAATTCGCATGTTGACGGTCTGCCGTTGGGCACACGCGGTGGGTTCTTCGTCGATTTCTACTTCCCGGCCGACGGTGAGTATGTATTCAACATCACCGACTTTCACTGGATGGGCGCCGGCTACGTCACGAAGGTTGATTCCCGGCACGAGGTCATCCTGACGATCGATGATGAGCGCGTGTTCCAGGCCGCCGCCGGAGGTGCTGCGGACCTGAAGGCCGTGGACCAGCGTCAGGCGGCGGCGGCGGATGAGATGCAGTCCCGCTTCAACAACATCCACGTGAAGGTCAAGGCGGGCCAACGACGTGTCGCGGTCGCATTCATCGAGCGTTCCCTTGCCGAGTCGGATTCGACCCTGCGCCCGATCGCGATGCTGCCGGAAATGGAGCGCGTGCCGCGCATTCCGGGCGTCGAGATTTCCGGTCCTTTCAATGTGACGGGGGTGGGCGATACGGAAAGTCGCCGCCGCGTCTTCATTTGCCACCCGGCCTCGGCCGCGGAGGAGGAGCCGTGCGCGCAGCGCATCCTGGCCAATCTCGCCCGTCAGGCATTCCGCCGACCGGTGAGCGCGGAGGATCTGCAGGCGCCGATGTCGTTCTTTGCGATGGGCCGCGCCGAGGGTGATTTCGAGACGGGCATCGAAGGCGGGCTTACGGCCATCCTCTCCAGCACGAAGTTCCTGTTCCGCGCCGAGCCCGTGCCCGAGCAGGCGACGACTGCGGCCGTGGCGGTGCCTACCGCCGGTACCACCGCCCCGGGAGCGGTGCCGCTGAATGATCTGGAGCTTGGCTCGCGCCTGTCATTTCTGATGTGGAGCGAAGTGCCCGACCGGCAGCTGCTGGAGGCGGCGACGGCCGGCAAGCTGCGCGATCCGCAGGCGCTGGACGCCCAGGTCCACCGGATGCTCGCTGATCCGCGTGCGCAGTCACTGGTCACGAACTTTGGCTTCCAGTGGCTCAACCTGGCCCGGATGGATGCCATCGAGCCCGATCCGGAACTGTATCCGGACTTCGATTCGAATCTGCGCGAGGGACTGCACGAGGAAATCCGCCTGTTCCTGGGCAGCGTGCTGCTCAAGGACCGCAGCGTGCTCGATCTGCTCAACTCCGATGAGACCTACCTCAATGAACGCGTGGCAACCCACTACGGCATCCGGAATATCATCGGAGCGCAGTTCCGGCCCGTGAAGCTCGAGGATCCGAACCGCTGGGGACTGCTGGGGAAGGGGGCCTTGCTGATGAGCACCTCCTATGGCAATCGCACCTCCCCCGTGCTGCGCGGGCAATTTGTCCTCGACAACATCATGGGCACGCCGCCGAGCTCGCCGCCGCCGGTGGTACCGGCACTGCCCGAAGCCGAGCTGGGCAAGAAGGTCCTGAGCGTGCGCCAGCGTCTGGAGGCGCATCGCGCGAACAAGACCTGCTTTGCCTGTCACGCCGTCATCGATCCGGCGGGATTCGCGCTGGAGAATTACGATGTCACCGGCGCCTGGCGTGCGAAGGATCTCGACGCCGGCGTGGCCATCGACTCGGGCGGTACGCTGACGAACGGCACGAAGGTCGATTCGCCGGCGGCGCTGCGCCAGGCGCTGGTCGCGCAATCCGACCAGTTCGTGCAGGCGCTGACCGAGCGGCTCATGACCTTTGCGCTGGGCCGCAGCCTGCGCTACCAGGATATGCCCACGGTGCGGGCGATCGTGCGCACCGCGGCCACGCAGGGCAACACCTTCGAGTCCGTGATCCGGGGCGTCGTCAACAGCCCGGCCTTCCGCATGAAGGAAGTCCCGGTAGCGACCACGCAGACCGCATCCATTGGGTCCGACGAGCGGAGATAAGCCAACATGTTCATCACCCGAAAGCACATCTCCCGACGCCACCTCCTGCGCGGCGCTGGCGCGACACTCGCGCTGCCGTTCCTGGATGCGATGGTGCCGGCCGCTACGGCACTGGCGAACACCGCCGCGGCGCCGAAGCCGCGACTCGGGTTCTTCTACTTTCCGCACGGCGCGGTCATGGAGCAGTGGACTCCGACCAAGGAGGGCACAGATTTCGAGCTCAGTCCGATCCTCGCCCCGCTGAAGCCGTTTCGTGATCAGCTCACGGTCGTGAGCAATATCGGCAACAAGCCCGGCGAGAGCCGCGCGGTCCACGCGCTGGTGCCGGCGACGTGGCTGTCGTGCGTGCATCCCCAGGAAACGCTCTCGCCCCACATGGCGCCCACCGTGGACCAGATCGCTGCGCTGCAGCTCGGACAGGACACGCCCTGGCCCTCATTGGAAGTGGCCACCGCGCAAGGCCATGGGCAGGGCAGCGCCTGCGAGCGCGGCTTCGGCTGCTCCTATTCCGGCACCCTGTCCTTCCGGAATGCGACCACACCGCTGCCCATCGAAAGCAATCCGCGCTCGCTGTTCCTGCGCCTGTTTGGCCAGGGTGACTCCGCGCGCGAGCGCCAATACATCGCGCGCCAGACGACCAGCCTGCTGGACATGATCGCCGGTGAGACCTCGGCCCTGAAGGGCAAGCTCGGTGCGGCGGACCGCGCGACGCTGGATGACTACCTGGGCAACGTGCGCGAGGTTGAGCGGCGCGTGAACAATATCGAGCACAGCGATGTCGCAAAACTGACGCTACCGGAGGTCCCCGGGGCGACCTCGCAGAACTTTGACGAGCATCTGGGCATGATGTTCGATCTGATGGCGCTCGCATACCAGGGTAATCTCACGCGCATTCAAAGCTTCATGATCGCGGCGGAAGTCACTGAGCAGACCTATGGCTGGATTGGTGTGCCCGACGCCTTTCACGCGCTCTCGCATCATGGGAATGATCCGGCGAAGAAGGCGCGCCTGGCGTTGATCCAGCGCTACCATACGCAGAAGTTTGCCGACTTCCTCACCAAACTGTCCAAGATGCAGGAAGGCGATGGCACGATGCTGGACCATTCACTGATTCTGTTTGGCAGCAACATGAGCAACAGCAACGCTCATAATCAGTATCCGCTGCCCACGGCGATCCTCGGCAGGGCCTGCGGCAAGGTACGCGGCGGTCAGCACATCAATTTTGCGCAACGCACGCCGCTCGCCAACGTGTTGCTGACCATGCTGCAGCGGACGGGCGTCAACATCGAAAGCGTCGGCGACAGCAGCGGCGCAATCGCCCAGATCTAGCGCGAGCGACGGCCAGCGCTGGTCCCCTTCGCCGCTGCTGATACTATTGCCTCGGTCACTGGCGGAGGCGATATGCACTTCCTGCTCCTTTACGATTTTACCGAGGATTACCTGCAGCGCAGGGTGCCGTACCGGGGCGAGCATTTACGTCTTGCCTGGGAGGCGCACGAGCGCGGCGATCTGATTCTGGGTGGCGCCCTTGCCGACTCGCCCGCCGGGGCCGTCCTGCTGTTTCAGGGCGCAGACGATCGGGCGGCACGGGCTTTTGCTGCGGCTGATCCCTACGTCAAGTCGGGTCTGGTGACGCGGTGGACCTTGCGGCCCTGGACCACCGTGGTGGGGGCGACTGCCGCGAACCCTGTCCGGGTGGTCGACTGAGCGGTACGGTGAAACAAATAATCGTCGTGAATGAGGCACTGCGGCTCCCGCGCGGCAAACTCGCCGCGCAAGTTGCGCATGCGTCCGTCGCGGCGTTTCTGCGTGCCTCGCCGCAAGCTCAGGAGCGCTGGCTGCGCGAAGGCATGCGAAAAATTGTGCTGCGCTGTGATTCCACGGAGCAACTCGCCGCGCTGCTGGTGCGTGCGACGCAGCTGGGATTACCGTCTGAGCTGATATGTGACGCGGGCCGCACCGTCGTCGAACCCGGGACTGCAACCTGTTTGGGGCTCGGGCCCGCGGCGGAATCCGACTTGGACAAAGTGACGGGTGCGCTGAAGCTGGTCGACTAGTGCCTATGACCCGCTGACGTTGCAGTCAATCCCAGGGTAAAGGTTGTGAAGCAAGCGATGTACATTGCACTGGCAGCCGTGGTGACCATCTATCTGGGCATCTGCCTGGCAATGTTCGTATTTCAGCGTTCACTGCTGTATTACCCACAGCCGCGCGCGGTGACGGCTGCGGAATCGACCATGGCGCTGCACGTGCCGGACGCGCAACTCATGGTCACGGTAAGGCCGCTTTCGGGTCCAAAGGCCATCATCTACTTCGGAGGCAACGGCGAGGATGTCTCCGCCAACCTGGCAAGCTTTGCGCAGGCGTTTCCGCATCATGCCTTGTTCCTGCTGCACTACCGCGGCTATGGCGGCAGTACCGGGCATCCCTCCGAGCGAGCCAATAACAGCGACGCCATCGCGCTCTTCGAGAACGTGCATGCGAAGCATGCCGAAGTCGCGATCATTGGTCGCAGCCTGGGCAGCGGCGTGGCTATTCGACTCGCCGCTGAAACCCCTGCCTCACGACTGATACTGGTCACCCCGTACGACAGCATCGAAGAAATCGCGGCGGCCGAATACCCTTATGTGCCCGTCAGGTTGCTGTTGCTGGACCGCTATCAGTCCTGGAAATACGCACCCGGCATCAAGATTCCGACCACAATCATCGCCGCCCAGAACGATGAAGTGATCCCGCGCGCCAGCACTGAGAAACTGTTCGGGCGATTCCACCCAGGCGTCGCATCAATGCAGGTAATCGCAGGTGTCGGCCACAACGACATAGGCGCGAAGGGTGATTACCTCGAGGCGCTCGCGGCCGCGCTGCAGTGAGTTCGCCGCCGGCCGCACTGCAGCGCAACGAAAGGCCGAAAACCCGTGTGATTCGTGGCGCCCGGCGACAGCTGCCACGACCGTCACACCCCTGTTGCACCGCCTCCGGACTCGCCTATCATGATCGCCAGCTCCAGGCAGCAACTTGAAAGACAAAATGAGGGGACCACCATGGATGATCAGACCCTGAACCGACGCCAGATTCTGGGGGGCGTGGCAGCGGCAGGCGCGACCGGTCTGCTCATCGGGGGTGGCACGCGCCCGGCCGCGGCTGCCGATCTGCCTGATATGGGCGCCTCGCAGGCGCCGCCGATCACCGATGTGAAGGGCAAGGTGGCGTATATCACCGGTGGCTCCAGTGGTATCGGGCTGGGAATCGCCCGCGTGTTCTACGAAGCCGGCATGAAGGTCGTAATCGGCTATCTGGATGAGCAGCACATCGGCGATGCGATGAAGCATTTTCCGACGGGAGATCCGCGGGTCCACGCCATCAAGCATGACGTCATGGAACGAGATGCCTGGGAACGGGTTGCCGACGAAATCGAGAAGAAATTTGGCGGCCTGCAGGTACTGGTCAACAACGCCGGTGTCGGCCTGCAGGCACCGGCCAGCACGGGTACGTACAAGGATTGGGAGTGGGGCCTGGGGGTGAACCTGTGGGGTCCGATCTATGGCACCCATACCTATGTGCCGCGCATGCTGGCCAGCAAACAGGGCGCGCAGATCATTACCACCACCTCGACCAGCGGCATTCTGCCCGGCAGCGGCGCCGGCATCTACACCGTGGCGAAGATCGCCGCCGTCGGCTTCATGGAGGAGCTGCGCCTGGAATTGCGCAACACCAACATCGGGACCTCCTGCTTCGTACCGGGTCTGACCGCGACCAACATTGGCGTCAGTGAAAGCTATCGACCGGCGGCATTGAAGAACGATGGGCCACCGGCCCTCGCCCCTGGCGCCACGCCGCGTCCCGCTGCGAGTGGCAGTGGTCCGCGTCCGGCGCGCCCGCCGCGGCCCGCGCCCCCTGAAGGCCTGGCACCGGCCGCCGTACGGCCCATGGACCCGATGGTGGCCGCGCGCTTTGTGCTGGACGGCCTGCTGCACAATGACCTGTACATTGTCGCCGAGCCCGAATACCGCGCAGGAGTCGAGGCGCGTTGCAATGCCTTGCTGGAATCGATGAACCCCTTCAAGCCATTGCCGGCGTCGCTGAACAACGCGGGTGTATACCGCTCACCGATTTATGTGCAGGAAATCGGCCATCGCAGGGCCACGCAGAATCGAGATCTCGCCGGGACCTGAACTTCGTTCGTCGCAAACGGTTCACTCATGCGCAAGCCTTTGATCATTGCTCCGGATCAGGGTCGTCACTACGCCATGGGCCGGATGAGCGCGATGTATGGACCGATGCACCCCGCGGATCGTACGTCGTGATTCCGGGCGGGACTCCCCACGACTTTGAAAATCGCGCAGCCAGCCGCGCCGGTTTCATCAGCATCAATGTGCCGGGCGGATTTGAGAACATGATGCCGCGACTTCTGCAGCATTTTGCGGAAAACCCGGTAGGAGACGTTACGGACTCCGAGGCGGCGGAGCAGCAACCATGAAGCGCAAAGCCTCCCGTAAAGCCGGTGTCGACTACGCGACGGTGCGCGAGCTTGCGCTGGGCCTGCCCGATGTCGTCGACAGCTCGACGCTGCGCGGTATCTCGTACAAAGCAGGTGGCAAGCTGCTGGCCTGCAAGGCCATCAATCGATCGGCCGAACCGGACACACTGATGGTGCGCGTGGGCGCCGCGGAGCGCGACCGGCTGATCGCGGCCGAGCCGGACCGCTACTACCTGACTGCGCACTACCTGGTTAACGAGTCGGTGCTGGTGCGGTTGGCGAACGTCGATCGCGAAGGTCTGCAGGCAGTTCTGCGGCTGGGATGGAAATTCGTGACCGCGAGCTCTCCCCGTGCCCGCAGGCCGGCGAAGCGCAAGAAGGCGGCATCGGTATTCCGCTACCTGTGAGGTAGCCGGAAGGCGGGGTCCTTGGACGATTCATGGTTAATTAGTGGTCATATCTGGCTGGTGATTGGTCGAGTCATGGCCTAAAATAGGTCATGGCGTCGAGTCCCCGATCCTCTCTCTTCGACACGGTCCCGCAGCAGGATTACCTGCAGTTTTGGCAATCCGGGCTGTTTCAGCCCCAGCGGGTGGCCCGATTCTTGGGCTTGAGCAAGGGCGAGCTGGCGCTGCTGGCCGGGGTCGCGCCGGCTTCGGTCCGCTTCGATGACAAGGCGCCGCGGGTGCTGCGCGAGCGGATGATGGACTTGGCGACAACCTGCGCACTCGTTGCCGAGGCCTTCGCCGGCAACGCCACCATGACCAAGCTTTGGTTCATGACGTCCAATCCCCAACTGGACAATCTCTCGCCCTGCGATCTGCTGCGTCGGGGAGATCGCGAGGCCCTGCAACGGCAGGTGATGGCGGCAGTCGCGGACCAAAGGATCAGGGCAGCAAGGTGACCAAAGGCATCGTTCTGCTGCAGACCGTGGTGCTGCTGTGCCTGTCGAATGTATTCATGACCTTCGCCTGGTACGGGCATCTGAAGGAATTGAACACGCGGCCGTGGGTGGTCGCAGCCCTCGTGAGCTGGGGCATCGCCTTGTTTGAATATCTGCTGCAGGTTCCCGCGAACCGAATCGGTTACACGCAGTTCAGCGTCGGACAGCTGAAAATCATGCAGGAGATCATCACGCTGACCATCTTTCTGCCATTCTCGGTATTCTTTCTTCGCCAGCCGCTGCGCCTGGATTACCTGTGGGCCGCGCTGTGTTTGCTTGGCGCGGTATATTTTGTATTCCGTGGTAGCCCCGTCGCCCACTAATGGCAGCGTCCCGGCAATGAACTCATCAACCGTCACACCCTCAGTGGTCTACAACGACGCCTCCGCGGGTATCGATTGGCTGACCCGCATCCTGGGGTTGAAACTGCTGTCGCGGTACCCGATGCCGGATGGCAGCGTGGCGTTCGCGGAACTGGCCTGGCGCACCGGTGTGGTATTCGTCTCCAGTCGTCCGCCAGCGGACAATCCCTGGTCAAAGGTGGGCGTGGCCTCGATTGCGCTGGCCGCACCGGATGCCGAAACGGTCCGGCGTCACTTCCACCAGGCCGTGGCGGCCGGCGCCGAGGTGGTGCGCGAACTGCATGTGTCGCGTACTCCGGCGTTTCCCCAGGGCAGTGCGCAGTTCGATTTGCGCGATCCGGAAGGCAACCTGTGGACGGTGGGCACCTACCAGCCCAAAACCAGTCGCTGAAGCGGGCTCCCCGCGCAAATCTCCGGCATATAGCCAAGCTCAAGCTGTGGGGAACCCTTGTGAGCCGCCCCCAGGGATCGGAATCTGCCTCATTTGCAATCCGGAATCATTCTCATTTATAATTGGGTCGCTGGTTCGGGCCATCGGAGCGATCATGTACGTATGTGTCTGCAGCGCGGTCACTGACCGCCAGATTCATGAAGCGGTTGACCGCGGCGCCTCGTCGCTTTGCGACGTGCAGTCGCGGCTGCCGGTTGGCATGTGCTGCGGTCGCTGCCAGGAAACCGCGAAGGCCATGGTTGACGAGTACGTGCTGTCCAGCCGCCGCAAGAACGCGGCCTGATCCCTCGCCGCGCCGCTGCGCGGCCCAACCCCTCTGCCGATTGATTGCACCTGCGATGGCCCTGGACCATCATGGGCTGCTACCCGTTTCGATGTTGGAGTGAGCTACATGAAGGGCGATCCGCAGATCCTCAAGCACCTGAACGGGGTGTTGAAGAACGAACTCACGGCCATCAATCAATACTTCCTGCACTCCCGGATGTTCGGCAACTGGGGCCTGTCGCGGCTCGAAGCGTACGAGAAGGACGAGTCCATCGATGAGATGAAGCACGCCGACCGGCTCATCAAGCGCGTGCTGTTCCTGGAGGGCCTGCCCAATCTTCAGGACCTGGGTAAGTTATTGATTGGCGAAAATATTCAAGAATGCCTGGAATGTGATCTGAAGCTGGAACTGATGGCGCACAAGGACCTGAAGGCCGCCATCGCCGACAGCGAGTCCCTTGGCGACTACGTGTCACGGGAGCTGTTCGAGTCGATTCTGGAATCCGAAGAAGAGCACATCGACTACCTGGAAACCCAGCTCGACCTGATCAAGCGCGTGGGAATCCAGAATTACAGCCAATCGCAGATGGGCGAGGGCAAGGAAGACTGAAGGTTGCGCTCGAGCGCGGGGCCAGCCTGTCAGGGCTTGGCGCCGGCGGCGGTCGCATTCTTCGCGCCCTGGATCTTGTCCGGCAGCGCGACGGTCAGTTCGAGTACTTCCTGACCCTGATCGCGTTCGAGGTTGATGACCACGGCTTCCGGGTCGACATTCACATACTTGCGAATGACTTCGAGCAGCTCCCGACGCAGTAGCGGCAGGTAGTCCGGGCCGCCCCGCGCCCCACGTTCCTGCGCGACGATGATACGCAGGCGCTCTTTTGCCACCTGGGCCGATGGAGGCTGGCGGCGAAAAATATCGAGTAGCCCCATGCTCAACCTCCAAACAGGCGAGCGAAGAAACCTCGCTTGGGTTCTTCGATGAACCGCAGCGGCACCGTTTCCCCGAGCAGCCGCGACACGGCGTCATGGTAGGCGCGCGACACATCGGACTCCGCGTTGAGGATAACCGGGGTCCCTGCGTTCGATGCCGAGAGTACATCGGTGGACTCGGGGATCACACCCACGACGTCCAGCCCGAGAATCTCCTTCACATCGTCCACGCCCATCATTTCGCCGGCGGCCACGCGCCGCGGACTGTAGCGGGTCAGCAGCAGATGTTCCTGGACGCGCCCCGAACCGCCCTCGGCAATCCTGGTCTTGCTGGCCAGCAGACCCAGGATGCGATCCGAATCGCGAACCGAGGAGACTTCCGGGTTCACGACCACAATCGCGCGGTCGGCGAAGTACATGGCCAGGTGCGCACCCTTTTCGATGCCGGCCGGGGAGTCACACAGCACGTAGTCGAAACCTTCGGCGCGCAGTTCATTGAGCACCCGTTCGACACCTTCCGCGCTGAGCGCATCCTTGTCCCGGGTCTGGGAGGCGGCCAGCACGAACAGTGTCTCCAGCCGCTTGTCCTTGATGAGCGCCTGCTTGAGCGTGCACTCGCCGTTGATGACATTGACGAAGTCGTACACGACCCGCCGCTCGCAGCCCATGATCAAGTCCAGGTTGCGCAGGCCGATGTCAAAATCGATGACGGCGACCCGCTTGCCGCGGCTCGCAAGACCACACGCGATGCTCGCGGAAGTCGTTGTCTTCCCCACGCCCCCCTTGCCCGAAGTGACAACGATGATTTCAGTCAATACCCGATCTCCGTTCTATATTTCATTTATTGGTTCAATTATTCGTCGAGCCGCGCAAAGCGCAGCGCATCCCCGTCCAGCCATGCCTGCACCGGCTTGCCGGCAAGTTCCGGCGGTATGGTCTCGAATACCCGGAACACTCCGGCGATCGACACCAGCTCGGCATAGAACGCCTGGCAGAACACGCGCGCGCGCGTATCACCGCGGGCTCCCGCCATGACCCGGCCGCGCAGGGCGTTGTACACATGCGCGCAGCCGTCCGCCATCAATTCCGCACCGGCCCCCACGGGTGCCATGACGATCAGATCCCGGTGCCGCGCGTACAGGCGCTGCCCGGAGCGCACCGCTTGCGTATGGATGAGCGGACTCACATCCGGCTCCGGCTCCGTTACGGGCGCCGCATGCACCACGGGCGGGGTCTTGCTCGTGGCCCGGAACTGCGCCAGCACCGGCATGTCGACTTCGCGCGCCAGGGTATCCGTCGCTGCCGTACCATTGACGAGGCCGACGGGCAGCATGCCGGCACGGCGCACGGCCTCGACCACGCCGCGCAATTCAGCCGCGTCCGGTTCGCGACCGAGCTCGCTCAAGTCCAGGCACACGGCCGTACGCTGGAAGAATTTTGGCGCCGTCGCGACCCGTCCGGTGAGCTCATCGACAATGATGCCCGGATCGGTGGTACGGATACGCACCTGGGCCATGTCCACGGGTCCGAAACGGATCTCGAGGGCGGCTTCCTGATTGGTGAGTTCTGCGGGTCGGTTCATCGCCTCAATCTTCAGCCTTCAGCACAGCATAACGGGGAGCGGGCCGACGAAAGTCGTGCAGTGTACTGGGAGGATTGCGTCATGAGTAGTTGTGCGCGCGATCAATCGCGCAAGTCCTCCACCGGAGAGCGCACCCAGCTTCGCCACACCGAGACGAGGGCCGCCATCAGCGCCGGACCCAGGAACAGTCCGACCAGACCGAACTGCTCCACGCCCCCGAGGATACCCAGCAGTACCCACAGGAACGGGAGGCTCGCGCCCTCGCCGATAATAACCGGTCGCACGAAGTGATCGGCAACGAATAATAGAATGCCACCGGCCACCAGTACCGCGATCGCACCACCAATGGCTCCGCTCAGCCCGAGAACCAGAGCCACCGCACCAAAAGCGATCGGTGCGGCGAAGGGGATCATGGCGAAGATACCGGTGATCGTGCCCAGCAGAATGGGGTGCGGGGCCGATGCCAGCGCATAAACGCCGGCCATGATCGCGCCCTCGGCAATCGCCACCAGCACGATGCCATCGACGGTGGCGCGGATGGCGGCGACGACGCCATTGAGTATGGGCACCACCGTCGGACCGAATAGACGCTGCGCCGCAAACGGCACGTCGTGTCGGAGGCGTTCCCGGTACAGGCAGACAAAAAACAGGGTGAGCAGCGTGAAGCCGAGCGTAACCGCGCGATGCAGAATCTGCAGGCCCAGTCGCCGGGTCCATTGCACCAATGAGGGGTGGGCCGTGACCACGGCGCTGCCTATCTCATCGTGAGCCTGCCCGATCAGCTGCAGCCACTGGGTCTGGATCCAGTCGCCCACGGCGGGCAGTTGCAGAATCCAATGCGGCAGCGGCGGCGGCCCGTCATGGGAGGCTTCCGCGAAGGCACGCAGCAGCGCGGCCGTTTCGCGTACGGCGACGAACCCAAAGTAGATGAGAGGCACGACGACGATCGCGCCGATGATCGCCGTAAAGGACAGCGCAGCCCACAGATGCCGGCGCGGCCCCGAAAAGCGTTTCAACCAATAGTCATACAATGAAGCGGTCGCGATCGCGAGCACTACTGCCCAGCTCAGTGCGGGCAGGAACCGCTGCAACATCCAGCCCCCGAGCAGTAGCAGCGCGCCGACCAGGACGTAGCGTGCTGTCTTGTGGGCAGGGGAGTCGCTCGGCCCGGGCAAAATTGAAGCTCCAGCAGGGAATATCGCTATGGTACAGACTCGCGGCAGGCCTTGGACATGTCTTGAGGAGAGTCTTTTGTGAAATTACCCGTCCAAATCGCGATCCTGTGCCTGCTGCCCGCCGGTGTGGCGCTGGCGCAAAAGGTGATTTCGCCAACGGCACTGCCTTCGCCACAGGAAGTGGTCTCGCCGACGTCTTCGACGCCCGCGGCCCATGACTGGGCGGCGCGCGTTCTGAAAGACTGGCCGGTGGACCGGCAGGTACTGGCCGCGCATCTGGTGACGCGCTACGGGGAGCCCCAGGAAGTGACGCCGCGGTCCGTGAGCTGGTATGACAATGGTCCGTGGAAGCGCACCGTCCTGTACAAGGACGGTGACCTGCATCGCTTTCCCCTGCCGCACCGTGATGTGTTGTGGCAAACCGTCAACTACAAAGTCCCGCTGAACAAGGTCGTCGCATTGATGACCTACGACGGCAGCATCCTGGTCGATCGGACCCGCGGCGAAGTCACGGTGCATTGCGACTCCGAGGAGGCCAACACCCTGATTCTCAACATTGCCAATGACATCGTCACGGGCGAGGACACGGTGGAGCAGGCCATGGCGTTTCATGCACAGGTGGTCGAGGGGATGCGTATCCACGAGCCCGTCGAATACCCGTTGAAGCTGCGCTTCAAGACTGCGAAGACCGATGCCGCGACCGCCGACCCGGGCGAGGAAGCCGAGTTGCTGCGGCATCTGATGAATACGCCGCAATAGTCTCAAGGCGCAGCGCGCGTGATCGGCGCGTGCCGCGCAAAACTGTGCGCGGCTTCCCGTGCCGCCGGTCCTGCGACCGGGCCGTGGACCAGCACCAGGTACAGCGCGACGTTGCGCGTCGCCCCGGTCTCCAGGGGCAGCGCACGCGCGCTGCCGGTCGCGATGGCCGGCGCGACCAGGTGTTCCGGCAACCACCCGAATGCCAGGCCGGCGGTCACCATCGCGAGCGAAGCCTCCATGCTGCTGACCGTAAAGCGCCGCTCGGCGCCCAGCCAGCCTTCATCGCGCGGTTGACGCAATCCGGAGTCGCGCACCACCACCTGGGTGTGGTGTGCCAGATCGGCCGCGGCCAGCGGGCGTTGCAACTTCAACAGTGCATGATCGGGGTGCGCGACCGCCGTGAACGGCACGTCGAACAGGAAATCACCCAGGTAGCCGGCGGGCACACGGGTGGTGACGACCACATCGGCGCTGCGCGCGCTGATGGCCTCCTCGGCACCGGACAAGACGGCATCGGCCAGCTGCAGCTGGGTATGCGGACAGGCCGCTCCCAGTTCCGCGACGATGCGCAGCAGCCGCTCGCGTGGATACGCCACGTCGACCACCAGATGCAGCTGCGACTCCCAGCCACGCTGCAGACTGCCGGCCAGATCCTCGAGCGTTGACAGCTCCTGCAGCAGTGGCCGCGCGCGGCGCAGGAGGGTTTCGCCATGGGCCGTCAGCACGGCCCTGCGCCCCTGGATGGCCAGCAGAGGAACATCCAGCGATTCCTGCAGTCGGGCCAGGGCATAACTGATGGCCGACTGGCTGCGGTGCAGGGCCAGGGCGGCCTGCGCAAAACCGCCACGATCGATGACGGCGGCCAGCACGGCCCATTGCTCCAGGGTGGTTCGTGGCAGACTCATAGATTCGATAATTCGATCATTTAGACTCGAATATTGCGCTTTTTAATTCATAAAATCGAGATTATCCTCGCAATATCGAAATTGGAGGCAGGTATGAACGAGATTCGTCGCAGCAATGAACGGGGCCTGGCCGACCACGGGTGGCTGAAGAGCCTGCACACCTTCTCCTTTGCGGATTACTACGACGCCCGGCATATGGGCTTCGGTCCGCTGCGGGTGATCAACGAGGATCGCGTCGAGCCGGGCGCCGGGTTCGGCACCCACGCCCACCGCGACATGGAGATCATCAGCTATGTGCTGGAGGGTGAACTTGCCCACAAGGACTCGATGGGCAATGGCTCAGTCATTCGTCCCGGAGACGTGCAGCGCATGAGCGCCGGAACCGGGGTTCGCCACAGCGAGTTCAACGGTTCGAAGGATCGGCCCGTGCACTTTCTGCAGATCTGGATCGAACCTCAGTACCGCGGCATCGAGCCGGGGTATGAAGAGAAGCGCTTCACGGCCGAAGACAAGCGCGGGCAGCTGCGGCTGATCGCATCGCCGGACGGTGCGCAAGGCTCAGTGCTCATCCACCAGGACACGCGCGTGTATGCCGGAACGTTCACGGGCGATGAGCGCGCGCAACTGGCGTTGGCGCCACAGCGGCAGGCCTATGTGCACGTGGCCCGCGGCAGTGTCACGGTCAACGGGGCGGCGCTGGCGACGGGCGATGCCCTGGAAGTCACGCAGGCCGATGCCGTCGTGCTCGAGAAGGGTGCGGACGCCGAAGTGCTGGTGTTTGATCTGCCGGTTCTGCAGTAGGTCTGCTGCCGGGTGTTTGTCAGTCGTCCCAGCCCAGCGGCTGGGCGGCTGGCTTCACTTTCATGAAGGCCTCCACGGCGTGGATCTGGCCCCCGTAGACCTTGAACGCCTCGAACACGCTCAGCGACTGGTCCTTGGGGCGATTCGGCGCCTCGAACACGGAGCCCGCGCCGAAGTCCATGCGAATCAGCACGATGCCCTGCTCCTCATCGACCGCTGCGATGCGATACACCAGCTTCGAGAGGGTCGGGATCTTCTGGCTCTTGATGTGCTCGCAGCCCTGGAAAAAGGTACAGCCGGGACCTGCCATGAGCTGGCCGTTCTCAAAGCGGTAGGCGTCCTCGGCGAAGGGCGCATCGACCTTCTCGAAGCTGCCGGTCTGCAGGCCGCGCGGATAATGCGCGGCCGCGGCGATCATTTCCTCGCGCGAGTTGCGTTGCGGCGGTGTCGGGGTATAGGCCATCGCCGCGCTCAGCTTCTGGATGGCATCGGTCTTGAAGATCATGCCCTCGTCGCGCGAATGCACCGCGATGCTTTCGACACCGGTGATGCGACCGCCCTGGGTCAGCAGCCGCAGCGCCAGCAGTGATGGCGCGCCGTCGATTTTCACCTTCACCAATGCGGCCGCCGTGCCCGCATGGACATCGATGATGTCGAAGCGATAGTCCGTGAGTTCGACATGGCTGGACCAGATGCCCTCCTTGCCGAACACCCGTTGGGTCTGATCCTCGGTGAAGTGCACCGGCGCGATGATGCGCAGGCGCGCGGCGTTGCCCGCCTGCAATGCCGCGAGGTAGTCGGTCAGCACCGCGCTCAGGCAGGCGCGGTTGCACGTGGCCTGCGGCGCGGCAT
>DATHOA010000353.1:0-3488 GCA_035485475.1 Steroidobacteraceae bacterium
GTCCGCGCTCAGCAGCAGCTGGTCGGCTTGGGTCCGCAGCTCGATGCGCGGCGGCCGGATCCCGGTGAGCGGTACCATATCCGCACGGTACCCGGAAAACCGGTACGCCGCCCACTGGCCGGAGGGTGCCAGGTTGAATTCGAGGTAGGACCCCGGGGTCGTGTGACGGACGAATACTTCCATGCAGGTGTGGCGCCACAGGCCAGCCGTGGGTGCGTCCGGCGTGTGGCCGGTGACTGCCGTCGGGAGCCGCAGGGCCGCCAGCTCGCCCTCGAGCTCGTAGTCCAGCACCAGCTGCGCCGGCGCGGGCCGCGCGATGCGGACACTGATGCCGCGCAGGGCAGCGGGAGCCGCCGCGAACGGGCGCAAAGCCACGGAGGCGGGTGGGTGCGGGCTGGTCAACGGGTTGCTCGCCTGGCGAGTGCGGATATTGATAATGTACACCGGCACTTCGGCGCTGTGATGCCACGGGCTGCTCATTAGATGTTGCTGGCGAGTATCGAAAAGATCCTGAACCGTTCCCTGCCGCGCTCGCCGCGGGCCCAGGCCTTGGCGGCGGCCCTGGCGGGCCGCAGTTTGGCCGTGGATATCACCGGCACGGGCCCGGTGGTCATCTCCAGTACCGGGGAGCGTATCCGGATCGAGCCCGGCGCCGGCGCGCCCGCGGACGCGCGCATCAGCGCGGGCCCGTTCAGCCTGCTGGCCCTGGCGGGCGGACAATCCCAGGCCCTGTCGCGCACCGGCGCGGCCATCAGTGGCGACAGCGATGTGGCGCAACAATTCAGCGAGCTGCTGGGGCTGCTCAGACCCGAACCGGAAGAGGAGCTGGCGCAGCTCATCGGCGACGCCCCGGCGCATCACCTGGGCCGACTGGCGCGCCTCGCCTTGGGCTTCGGCGAGCGTGCGCTGCATACCACCGTGAACAATGTTGCCGAGTACCTGGCCCACGAACGCCGTGACCTCATCCCGAAGGCCGAGGGCCGCCAGCTGCTGGACGGGATCGACGCGCTGCGCGATGACGTGGACCGCTTCGAGGCACGTCTGCAGCAGCTCGAACAACGCTTCGAGCGCACCGGGTCGTGAAGCTGCGGGTGTTGGTGCGCCTGGTGCGCATCCAGCGGGTGCTGCTGCGGCATCGCCTCGATGATCTGGTGCGCGCCACGCATCTGTACCGGCCGCTGCGGCTGCTGCTGCTGCTCTCCCCGGGCTTATGGCGGGCCCGACAAAGCTGTGGTGCGCGCGGGGAAAATCTGCGTCTGGCCCTGATCGAGCTGGGGCCGATTTTCGTCAAGTTCGGCCAGGCGGTCTCCACGCGCCGGGACCTGTTGCCGCCGGATATTGCCGATGAGCTCGCGAAACTGCAGGACCGGGTGCCGCCATTTCCGGGCAGCGTGGCCCGGGAGAGTCTCGAACTTTCCTATGGCCGGCCCTTGGCCGAAATGTTCGCGCAGTTCGAGGAGACCCCGCTGGCCGCGGCCTCCATCGCGCAGGTCCACGGCGCGACCTTGGCCGGCGGCCAGGACGTCATCGTCAAGGTGTTGCGGCCCGGCGTGCGCGCGCAGATCGAACGCGACCTGGAATTGTTCTATGCGCTGGCACGGCTGGCTGAAAAGTACTGGCCGGAGAGCCGGCGGGTGCGCCCGGTGGAAGTGGTCGCCGAGTATGAAAAGACCGTGCTCGATGAGCTGGACCTGATGCGCGAGGCGGCGAACGCCTCGCAGCTGAAGCGCAATTTCGCAGGCTCCGACCTGCTGCACGTACCGGCGGTCTTCTGGGACCACTGCCGCGTCGATGTGCTGGTCATCGAGCGCATTCACGGCGTGGTCATCAGCGACATGGCGCAGCTGCGCGCCATCGGCACGGACTTCCGCAAGCTGGCCGAGAATGGCGTGCGCATCTTCTTCACCCAGGTATTCCGCCACAATTTCTTTCATGCGGATATGCACCCGGGCAATATCTTCGTGCTGGTGGAGGATCCGGCCAACCCCCGCTACGCGGCCATCGACTTCGGCATCGTCGGCACGCTCGACGTGCGCGACCAGTACTACCTGGCCAGCAATTTCCTGGCGGTCCTCGACCGCGACTACCATCGGGTCGCGACCCTGCACGTGGAATCCGGCTGGGTGCCCGCAAACACCCGCGTGGCCGATATGGAGGCCGCCGTGCGCACGGTATGCGAGCCCATCTTCAATCGGCCGTTGAAGGAGATTTCCTATGGCCATGTGCTGCTGCGGCTGTTCGAGATCGCCCGCCGCTTCGACATGGTCATCCAGCCACAGCTGATCCTGCTGCAGAAGACCCTGATCAATGTCGAGGGCCTGGGACGGGAGTTGTACCCGGACCTGGACGTGTGGAGCACCGCCGGACCGGTGCTGCGCGGCTGGATGCGCGAGCGGGTCGGACCGCGCGCCCTGGTGCATAATTTCCGCAAACAGCTCCCCGATATGCTCGAAGTGCTCAATGAGCTTCCCGCCGTGGTCAAGGATGCGGTGCGCCAATCGCGCGCGGGCCGCGGCGGTGTGCGCCTGGATGAGTCCGTCGGCCGCTCCCTGGCCCAGATCCTGGAACGCTCGGCGCGGCGCCGCGAAGCCGTGACCATCGGTGCGGTGATCCTGCTCGGCGGGCTGATCTGGTTGGGCCTGGGTCGGGAGGTCGCCTGGCCGGGCTGGAGCATGCTGGTGCTGGGGGCCGGGTGGATCCTGCTGGGACGCAGGCGTTAGACATGTCAACCCGCCTGCGCTAGCCTTGCGACCCTTTCCTTTTCGCTCATCTCCGCCGCAATCCCCATGCCACAGCATCACAATCTGACCGAAGGCTCGATCAGCGGGCGCCTGCTGTTGTTCACGCTGCCGATCCTGTTCGGCAACATTCTGCAGTCTCTGAACGCGACGGTGAATTCGTTCTGGATCGGCCACTACCTGGGTGAGGCGGCCATGGCGGGCAGCTCCAACGCCAGCATCGTGCTGTTCCTGGTCCTGGGCGCCATGATTGGCGCCTCCCTGGCCGCCACCATTCTCATCGGCCAGTATCTGGGTGCCCGGCGCCTGCATGACGCGAAACGCGTGGTCGGCACCAGCACCACCTTCGCCGCCTCACTGTCCATCCTGATGGCCATTCTCGGCTGGTTCGTGTGCGAGCCGCTGCTGCGCCTGATGCAAACCCCTCCCCAGGCACTTACCCTGGCCGTGGACTACATGCGCGTCATCTTCCTGGCGCTGCCCTTCATGGTGCTGTACATCTTTGCGACTTCGGCACTGCGCGGCGCCGGGGACGCCAAGACCCCGCTGTACTTCCTGTTCCTGTCCGTGGGTCTGGATATCGTGCTGAATCCGGTGTTCATCTTCGGCATCGGACCCATTCCCCGTCTCGGCATCGCCGGCTCTGCCGTGGCGACACTGCTGGCGCAGGCCATCAGCCTCGCGGTGCTGATCGTCTATCTGTACGGCAAGAAGCATCCGCTGTGCCTGCATGGCGATGAGATCAAGCTG
>DATHOA010000354.1:0-4574 GCA_035485475.1 Steroidobacteraceae bacterium
TGAACGACATTTTCGCGCTGCAGGACGAGATCTCCAGAGCAATCGTCGCGGCGCTGAAACTGACGGTGCTGCCGGAGGAGAAACAGGCCCTCGAGCAACGCGGCACCACAAATCCCGAGGCCTACAAGCTTTACCTCATGGCGCGGCAATTCTGGCTGCTGGATAACGAGAGAAACAACGAAATCGTCGTGCGCATTTGCAATCGCGTGATCGAGATCGATCCGCGTTACGCGCAGGCCTGGGCGACGATGGCACTGGCACAGTGGAACATGTTCTGGCGCGGTGACTCAGGCGATGATGGTGAGCGCGCCGCGGAAATGGCGCTGCAACTCGATCCCAGTCTCGCCGACTCGCACGCAGCGATGGGCGCAGCGCATCGCAGCAAGGGACGCTACGAGGAAGGGCTGATCGCCTGCCAAAACGCGCTGCGTCTGGAGCCCAATTCATACGTCGGCAACCGAATCGCCGGTCTGTGTTGTCTTGGGCTGCGACGTTACGACGACGCCATCAGCCATTTCGAGCTCGGCGCTGCGGCGATGGAATCTGACTTTACCGCGTCGACCTTTATCTCGCAGTCCTACAAGGCCAAAGGCGATGTCGAGCGCATGCGCAACGCCGCACGTCGGGCTCTGGATCGCATCGAAACGGTTGTCGCGGCCGAACCCGGTCATAGTCGCGCCATCGGCATGGGGGTTGCCATGCTGGCGACGCTCGGCGAAAAGGAAAGAGCCAAAGAGTGGGCCACGAGGGCGCGGCTCGTCGACCCCGAAAACGTGAACCTGCACTACAATCTCGCTTGCGCGATGTCCTCACTGAGCGAGATTGATCTAACCCTGGAGACGCTCGCCGGCATCGCTCCGCGACTCTCGCCGGGCATGATGAGCTGGATGGAGGCGGACCCGGACTTCGATTCGATCCGCGAGGAACCGCGCTTCAAGGCCATGATGCAAACGGTGAAGGAACGGTTCGCACCGGCCTGACACCCCAGTGCGCCCCACTGGGAAGCGACGTGCTAAGGCTGCGCGGGCGGTGCTTTGCGTACGATGCTCGTCGCCATCGTGACGACCGACGCAAGATCGCTGAGATTGCCCGGTACGACGAGCGTGGTGCTCTCCTTCGCAAGCTTGCCGAACTGCCGAACATACTCCTCACCGATACGCAGCTGCATCGCCTCGATGCCCCCACGTTCGCTGAGTGCGCCGCCCACCCTCCGCAGGCCCTCCGCCGTGGCAGTTGCGACCGCGAGGATTGCCGCTGACTGGCCCTCGGCCTCGTTGATCTGCTGCTGCTTGTTCGCTTCCGACGC
This sequence comes from Steroidobacteraceae bacterium, assembly GCA_035485475.1. Lineage (GTDB taxonomy): Bacteria > Pseudomonadota > Gammaproteobacteria > Steroidobacterales > Steroidobacteraceae > DAIDKA01. The sequence continues at coordinate 1,307 of DATHOA010000354.1, forward strand.
CTTGATAACGCGCTGCTTGTCGCCCTCCGCCTGATTGATCTTGGCGTCCCGTTCACCCTCGGATGCCAATACCACGGCGCGCTTCTCCCGCTCCGCACGCATCTGCTTCTCCATCGCGGTCAGAACGTCCTTGGGCGGCGTGATGTTCTTGATCTCGTAACGCATGACCTTGACGCCCCAGGCAACCGAGGCCTTGTCCAGTTCCGCTACCACATTTGCATTGATGGTGCCGCGCGCTTCGAACGTGCGATCAAGCTCAATCTTGCCAATCTCGCTACGCAGCGTGGTCTGTGCGAGCTGGGAGATGGCGAAGTTGTAATTCGTAATGCCGTAAGAGGCCAGGTGCGGATCCAAGACTTGCATGTAAAGGACTGCGTCGACTGCGACCTGAACATTGTCGCGGGTGATGCAGATCTGCTCGGCGACATCGAGTGCCTGCTCTTTGAGACTGTGGCGGTAGGCCACGCGTTCAACGAAGGGAATCAGAATGTGGAATCCGGCCTGCAGCGTGCGACTGTACTTCCCCAGATTTTCAATGACGTAGGCGCTTTGCTGTGGCACGACCGTTGCCGTGCGCGCCACCACGATCACGACAATGAGGGCGATAACAATGAATACATAGGAGCTATACATGGTCGGATCCCTGGCAAATTACCTAGACGTCAGGCCGGACAAGGAGCGTCAAGCCGTGCACGCTCGCGACGCGTACACGACTACCGGAGCGCAGCGCAACGTCCGCATCGTTGCGCAACGTCCAGAACGTACCGCCATGCTCGGCCTGACAGCTCTCCCCGGGGGCGAGATCGACCCGCAGCGTGATAAGGCCGCCGGGCGGTCCCATGTGCACTGGCGGCGCACCGCCACGCAGTTTCTGGTAAATGCGGCTCCGGAACAGCACCATGGACACGATGGCGAGGATCGCGAATGTGGCCCATTGCGCCCACACTGCCAGCGCGGGGGTCAGCGCGGTCACCAGTCCGACCACGATGGCCGCGGTGCCAATAAAGACGAGGTAGAACTGCGCGTTTACGAAAGCAAGCTCTGCCCCGAGAAGTATTGCGCCGGCGATTACCCAACCCCACCAACTCATCTGGACGTTCCCCCGTCACGGCGCCTGCGCCACGGCTGCGTACTATATACCGCTGCCCGCGATACCCGGGCGGTGAATCTCGCTCAGGTATCGACAGCCTTTGCCAATGCGGGCTCGGCGTAATCATCGAGCTGTGTGGCGTGCGTCGACTTGAGCATACCCAGACAGACCCAGGACAAGGCGCAGGCGGCGGCAATGTAAATCGAGATCGAAAGATTGCTGTGAAACCTGGCGAACAGAGCGGTGGCGATAATGGGTGCCAGGCCACCACCGACAACTCCTGCGATCTGATAGGCGAGCGAGACAGCCGAGTAGCGTACGCGCGTACTGAAGGTTTCAGCGAACAGTGCAGCCAAGGGGCCGTAGGTCAGGGAGAGCACACAGAAGCCGACGGAGATCGCGACGGTGATCCACAGCGGTGAACGCGTCTCGAGCAGCGGAAACAGCACGAACGCCCAGACGCCCATGAGTGCCACCCCGGTCATGCAAATGCGGCGGCGGCCGTAACGGTCAGAGACCATCCCGGCCAGACACGTCACGGGCGCGGTCGCAATCTGGGCGATGAGTACGGCGCCAAGCATCGTTCCGCGAGGCAGCTGCAAGCCCGCTGCACTCGTGCCGTATGCGACCACGTAGGTGATAAGGATATAAAACGCCAGAATGTTGCCGACGCCTGCGCCCCCAGCAAGCAGAATCAATCGCGGACAGGACCGTAACACCTCAAAAACCGGCGATATGCGTCCTGTCCGGGGCGCGCGCTCTGAGGCCTGCAACTGGCGGAACGCCACCGTGTCCGCAAGACGAACCTGAATGAACATGCCGAGCCCAACGAGTGCGATAGAGCCCAGGAACGGAATGCGCCAGCCGTATGCCATGAAAGCTGCCGGCGACATGACCGCGTTAGTGACCAGGAAGGCCAGATTGGCCAGCACGACGCCAAGCGGTACGCTCGCCTGCACGATACTGCCGTACAGCCCCCGCCTCGACTTCGGCGCGCTTTCTATGGCGAGCAGGATCGCGCCACCCCACTGCCCCCCCACCGCGAGACCTTGCGTAAAGCGCAGCAGGACCAGAGCGATCGGCGCGAAGACGCCCATCGCATGGTACGAAGGCAGAACGCCGATCAACGTCGTCGCGGCCCCCATCGTAATCAGAGCCGCGGCGAACGCGGACTTGCGCCCTACCCGGTCGCCGAGGTGTCCGAACAAAACCGCCCCTGCCGGACGCGCCAGGAATCCCACCGCGAAGGTGCTAAACGAGGCGATCAGGGCAACGAGGGGCGGCAACGTCTCGGAAAAAAACAGCCGGGGGAATACCAGGGCCGCCGCCGTGGCATAGATAAAGAAGTCGTACCATTCGATACTGGCGCCCGCCAGACCCAGCAACGCGAGCCTTAGGGCCGGGACGTCCTGAGCACCGGGCCTGTCCTGCCGAGTCGTATCGCCCGGCACAGCTGCGTCATCACCCATCGCGCGCCTTCCTTCGGCTCCCCAACCCACAATACGCGCGGCTGTCACTCAGTCAACAGGAGCGGAAGCCGCGCTGATGTGACGCCTGCGAGCACTTTCTGAGAGCCCACGCGCGCGCTTCGCGACGGCATGGGCTCAGCGCCCGTCAGGGCGGAAGAGGCGTCGAAGGCGCCCGGCCGCGCCGCCGGAGCGGGACCACAAGGCGACCCATTCGCCGACGATGCCACGGCGGAAGGACAAGACACACACCACGAAGATGGCGCCGATGATGGCCGTCACCCAGCCGCCGACGAGATCGGACAGGTAGTGTTGCAGCGTGACGATGATCGCCGCGCCGAGCACGGGCCCGAAAAATGTACCGGTACCACCGAGCAGTGTCATCAGGATGACCTCGCCTGAGGCGGCCTGCTGCACATCCGAAAGCGTCGCGAAGCCCAATGCCAGCGCTTTCAACGATCCGGCCAGACCCGCCAGCGCGGCGGAAAGAACGAAAGCCACCAACTTGTAGCGGTTGACGTCATAACCCAGCGAAACCGCGCGCAGTTCGTTTTCGCGAATCGCTTTCAGAACCTGGCCGAATGGCGAGTGCACGACGCGTCGTATGAGCGCGAACACGGCGACGAAGGCGCCGAACACCAGGTAGTACATCACGATGTCAGACTTCAGGGACACAAGCCCGAACAGACTGCCGCGCGCTACCCCCTGCAGG